>JBIQJW010000053.1:0-13275 GCA_044507145.1 Actinomycetota bacterium | reverse complement strand
CCCGACGAGCATGTCATCGCGAAGAACACCACCGGCGCCTCCTGCCCCTGGAAGCGGTCCACGGTGCCCACCCGCACACCGCCCGGGACCGTCCGGCGGATCCGGCTCACCGCCATGTTGAACGGGGCCACCACCATGATGTCGTCCACCGTCAGGGGCCTCTCGCGGCCGTCGGCGTCCGTCACCGTGGTGCCGGCGCCGAGCAGATCGCGGCACGCGGCGGCGATGGCCTCCGCCTCCTCCGGCGACTCCTGCTCGCGCCCGGTGTGCTCCACCGGCAGCACCCGCAGGCCGGCCCCGGACAGTCTCCCCGGCGCGTCGATCCGGCGGTTGGCGCACTCGTCTCGCGCGTGCAGGCGCCCGCCGTAGCTGCGCTCCGACACGAACCGGCACACGTCCGGGTGCATGCGCCAGGTCACATCCAGCAGGACGCCCCGGTCCGGGTGGATGGTGTCCGCACCGGCGAGGACATGCTCCAGTACCGATGCGTCGGCGCCCTCGGGGTGGTCGGCCTGGTTCACCTGCGGCAGCTGCTGCGGGTCCCCCAGCAGCACGATGTTCTCTGCGCAGCCGCCGGCCGCCACGGCCGCCGCCAGGGCCATCTGACCGGCCTCGTCGACGAACAACACGTCATACGGCGTCTCGAGGTGCTCCGGACGCGAGAGCAACCACGCGGTGCCCGCCACCAGGTCGAACCGCTCGCCCACGGCGGCCTTGTTGTCGCCCGCCACCTCGATGGAGCCGTGGGAGCTCTCGTACCCGTCGCCCTTGTAGACACCCGTGAACGCCCGCCCGGTCTCGGCAGCGTGCTCCTCCACGGCGTGCAGCAGGTTCTGGATCGCCGCGTGGCTGTTCGCCGTCACCGCCACGCGCCGGCCCGCGGCGAGCGCCGCCACGATCATCCTGGCGCCGGCGTACGTCTTGCCGGTTCCCGGCGGCCCCTGCACCGGCAGGTACGACCGGTTCAGGCCGAGGGTCGCCCCCACCAGATCGTCGACGCTCGCCCCCAGCACACCGGCCGTGAGCCGCGGCGGTTCACGCCTGAGCAGCGCCCGGACCGCATCGAATCCGGGCTCACGCTCCACCACCGCCTGCGCCACCCGCATCAGCGCCTCGCGCAGGGCCTTGGCGTCTGGCGGCGTCCCGCCCACGAGCGCGGTGGGCCGGGGTGGATCGGCGTTGGCACCGCGGCGCAGGACCAGGTGATCCTCGGCGATGCTGATGAGGTTGAACCCCTCGCCGGACACCGGATCCACCACTCGACCGGGCGCCAGCTTCACCTCCTGGGGAGGGAAGCGGCACGTGTAGTCCAGGGACCGCTTCACCGCAACCGGGGTGGCGCCCTCGTCCAGCGTGATCAGGCCCACGGCATCACGCTCGTCCACCAACTCCTCGGCGGTGAACCCGCGCAGCTCGAAGTGCCGCCACCACTGCGGCTTGTTCTCGCGATGCTGGTACAGCAGCAGGTGCCCCAGCAGGCGCCGCTCGGCCTGGTCGGCGTCGTCGTCTGCAGGATCGTCGGGCAGGCCGGTGTGCAGCCGCGCGATGCGGGCCTCCACCTCCGCCAGCCACGCCGGCGCATCGCGCGGTTCCTCCACGACGGGGCGCAGGTCGGAGAACGCGATGCCGAACGAACGCTCGGCCTCCGGCAGCATCCGCTCGTACAGCCAGCGGTGCAGCGAACGCGTCGACTCGCAGTCCTCGCGGTTGTAGTCGCGGATGGCGTCCAGCAGCGTCTGCTCGCGGGTCTCGCGCCAGCGCTCGTAGGTGGCGATGGCGCCGCCGCCGGCGCGCACCGTGGTCTCCGTGCGCACGAACCCGTGGTGGCGTTCCAGGCGCTTGAGCGAGTAGCTCTCCTCCCCCACCTGCAGCCCCTGACGCACCACCGCCAAGAGGTCCACCAGCACACCGGCGCGCAGCCAATCGTCGATGGTCGTCTCACCGATGCCGTGGCGCATCGCCAGCCGACGCAGGGCGCTCGACTCGTGCGGCGCGTAGTGGAACACGTGCATCCCCGGGTGCTGCGCGCGGGCGCGTTCCACGGCACCGATGAATTCCCGCAGCGCCGCGGCCTCGGCGGCGCGGTCGTGCGCCCACACGTGGTGATACTTCCCCGTGGCGTCGGTCCAGCCCCACAGCACCTCCACACCGCCGTCGGTATCGAGGTACGGGTCGCCCTCCAGGTCGAAGTAGATGTCACCCGGGTCGGGCGCCGGCATGCGTGCGTACCCACGCGCCGGCTCGGGCTCGAGGTGGCGGCGCACGGGCTCCACCCCGTTGCGCGTGTTCAACTGCAGGCGCGCCTGGTGGTGCAGCAGCTTCGTCCGCTCGGCCGCGAGACCGGGCACGGCGTCGCCCTCGGCACGATTCGCCAGCGCCGTGAGGGTGTCGATGCCCGACTCGGTCAGCCGGGCCCGGTGTGCGCGCGCCGCTCCGGCCACCAGGCTCAGGTGATCGTCGGCACGCCGGCGGGCGTCGCACTCCCGCGAGAAGGCGCAGATGTCGCAGTGCCCGGTGGGCTCCGGGTAGGTGTCGACCCTGCCGGCGTCGAGCGTCGTGCGCAGGCGCGTCGCGACGTGGCGGTGGAGCGCCGCATACGCGCCCGGGTCGATGCTCTGCAGCGAGCCGTCGCCAAGGATCAGGTGTGCGGCTTCGGGCGTGCAGCCCTGCGCGTCGGCCAGGAGCCGGCTGTAGAGACAAAGCTGATGCACGGCGTGCGGGCGCACATGGCGCGCCAGCTTGGTGTCGAAGACCTCGTACGACCAGTCGCCCAGCCGCGACGGCCGCTCCACGCGCATCAGGAAGTCGGCGCGCCCCTGCCAGGTGCCGTCGAAGAACGTCGCCTGGAACAGCAGGCGTGTTCCCGCCCGCATGGCGTCCAGCGTGCGCTCGGCGGCGGCGGCGAGCGCGTCGGCGCCGCGCGGCACCTCGTAGCCGGCGGCCAGGTCGATCCAGTCGCCGTCCACCCGCTCGATCAGTACCGCGAGCTGCTCGCGTTCGTGTTGGTCACCCCGCGTGCGGACGAGTTCGGCATGCGGATCCTCGACCTTCGGCGGCTTCGTCCGCTCGCCCGCCACCTCCGCGCGGCGCTGCTCGGTGAGATGGGGGCACGCGAGGTGCTCGGTGATGTCGGTGGCCGACAGCACCAGCGCGCCCGTCGGGTCGTCGCGGAACATCGGCTCAGGCTAGCGAGCGCCCCGGATCGCCCGTCCTCCTACGCACGCACCTCCACCGGCGTGCCTGGGGCCAGCCGACGCGCCATCCACGTGATCACGTGGTTGTCCACCCGCACGCAGCCACGCGAGGCGGCACTGCCCAGCGGCGACTCGGCCAGCGGACCCGAGCGCCCGTGGATGGCCACGCGGCCGGCCCCGCCGTCGTACCGGCGGACCACCTCCGAGTGGGATGTGGTGTGCAGCGCCCACGGGCCGAGCTCCGCGCCCGCGGGCTGGCGGGCGTGCTCGAACAGGGCGAACAGGCCCAGGGGCGTCGGCGTCGCCCCGGTGCCCACCACCGCCCGCGCACGCAGCGCCACCCGTCCCCGATTCAGCACCGTCACGCTGCGCGCGGACCGGTCCACCACCACGCGCCACGGCGTGCGTTCCAGCTCGGCGAAGCGGGCGTCGACCCAACCGGCCGAGGTGTTGGGACGCTGCCCCAGGCGCACGCGCACCCACGTCTCACCCTCCCGGTTACGCCGCGCATCCAGTACCAGGAGACGGGTGGGGCCGCCGGTCCACGGCGCCTCGGTCCGGACGGTCGCCACCCGGGCGGCCCGCCGGGTGGGATGACGGCGCGCCACGGTGGGATGTGTGACGTGCGCCACCCACGCGGACGTGCGCGTCGGCGCCGTGGGTAGGGGGTCCGCCTTCGCGACGGCCTGGCCGTCCCCCGCCGCCGTCACCGGGGTGGCGACGGCGAGGACCGCCGCCACCACCCCCCATGTCAGCGACCGCAATGGATCACCCGGTGACGCCACCCGGGGAGATCATCCGCTTGGCGATCACGGCCACCTGAGCGCGGGCCGTGGCGGCGCGCGTTCCGGGAGCCGTTGCCCTGGCGACGTTGCGCAGCGAGCCCGAGGCGGTCACCTCGGCACGCGCCCGCACCGCGAACGTCTTCGGCGTGCCGGGGTCCAACCACGGGACGGTCCAGCATGCGCGCCGGCCCGAGAGCGTGGCGCCCTTGGCCCGCACGAACACCATCCCCTTCGGCAGGACATCGCACACCCGCACGCGCGACACGCTGCTGCGGGTGGCCCGCACCTGGATGCGGTAGTCCACCACGCCACCGGCCGTCACCCGCGAGCGCGAGGCCCGCTTGGTGATGGCGATGCGACCCGCGGTGGCGGTGGCGCGCACGCCGGCCACGGCGACCCGGGCGGCCACGGCGGGCGTGCCGTCGGCCGCGGCGACGGCTCGATTGGTGACGCGACCGGTGGTCGCCATCATCACCCGCACGGTCACGGTCGCCGAACGGCGCGCCGCCAGCGTGCCGATGGCGCAGCGCACCACCGGCCCGTCGGTCACACAGCGCCCACGGGTGGTGCGCACGCCCAGCACGCGCACGTCCGCCGGGATGGGGTCATGCACCGTCACCCCGGTCGCACGACCGGGCCCGCGGTTCGTCACGCGCAGGATGTACTCGAACGCCTGGCCAACCCGTGGCCGCGTCGCCGTCGCCCGCTTGGTGAGCAGGATGTTCGGCTTCGGCGCCGCGCCGGGACGCGTGGGATCCGTGACCGTGGACGTGTTGTTGCCCGGGTCCGGATCGAGCGTGTCCGAGCCGACGGTGGCCGTGTTGGTGATCGCCGTGCCGGCGGGGATCCCCGCGTCGACCGAGGCGACGATCTGCACCGTCACCGCGCCGCCCGACGGGATGTGCCCGAGGCCGCAGAGGACGCGGCGCCCCTCGACGGTGCACGAGCCCTGCGTGGCCAGCGAGCTGACGTATCCCAACCCCTCCGGCAGCTCATCCACCAGCGTGGCGTTCACCGCGGTGGTGGGCCCGTCGTTGATCACGTCGAGCGTGTAGGTGACCTGGCCACCCGGGAACGGCGCGGTGCCGCTCTTCACCACGCGCAGGTCGGCGGCCTCGCCGACGCGCGTCTGCGCGGTGTCGGTGTTGTTGGTCAGGTCCGGCTCGGCCTCGTTGCCCGCGACCCGCGCGACGTTCTGCAGGGTCTGGCCGGCCACTCCCGCGTCCACCCGGGCGGTGACGCCGCGCTCGGCCGACGCCCCCACCGGGAGGTCACCGATCGCGCAGGTCACCACGCGTCCGGCGGCCGTGCAGCCCGGAGAGGCGCCCAGCGGCTCCATGCCCGCCGGCAGCTCGTCGGTAATCGTGACGCCGGTCGCCGGCGAGGGGCCGTGGTTGGTGATGCGCAGGGCATAGTCCACCCGCCCGCCGGCGGCCACCTGCGCCGGACCGGTCTTGGTGATCGAGAGGTCGACCAGCGGGTCCACCACCACCACGGCGGTGTCGCTGTTGTTGGACGGGTCGGCGTCGGTGCCGCGACCGGTGTCCACCGTGGCCGTGTTGGTGTGCGTGCCGACGCCGTCGCCGCGGGCCACCACCGTGATGGTGGCGGTGCCGTCGGCCACCAGCGTGCCGAGGTCACACTCCACCCGCTGCGGGTTCGGGACCGTGCAGGTCCCCGCCGCGGTGGTGGCCGACAGGGCCGTGAGGCCGGCCGGGAGCGTGTCGACCACGGTCGTGTCGTACGAGTTCGACGGCCCGAGGTTCCGCGCCGTCAACGTGTAGGTGTTCGTGGCCGTCTGGAGGATCCGGGGCTGTGCACCGGTCTTGGTGATCGTGAGGTCGACGCGGTTGCCCACCAGGGTGGGGTGCTCGGACGTGTTGTTGCTCGGGTCCGGATCCGGGTCGGTGCTGGTGATCGTCGCCGTGTTGAGGATGTCGACGGTGGTGTCGTTGTTCACCCGCGCGCGGATCGTGATGGTGCGCGAGTCGCCGGCGTCGAGGGTGCCCAGGGCGCACGTGATGTCGCGCCCGGCCACGGTGCAGGCCGGGGTGGGCGCCACCGAAAGCAGTGTGGTCTCCACCGGGATGGAGTCGGTCACCACAACGTCGCGGGCGTTGGAGGGCCCGTTGTTGGTCGCGGTGAGCGTCCACTCGGCGATCTCGCCGGCGTCCAGCGTGGTGGGGCCGGTCTTGGTGATCGCCACGTCGGCGCTGCGCGCAGTGAGGATGTCGGCGGGATCGGTGACCGGCGTGGGACGCTCGTAGCTGCTGACGCCGGCCGTGTTGGTGAGCGTCTGCGCGTCATCCAGGTCGCCGTCCAGGGTCACCGGGACGGTGATGGTGAGCGTGCTGCCGGCCGAAAGGCCCGGCAGTGTCCACTCGAGGGAGGGGCCCGTGCCGTCGGTCTCGGCGAAGCCGGTCGCCGGCCCCGTGGGGTTCGTGATCGCGGCGGTGGCCGCACCCGGTGCGTAGTTCACGCCGGCGGGCAGGGCGTCGGTGATGACCAGGTCGGTGGCGCGCACCGGCCCGGTGTTGGTCACCGCGATGGTGTAGCCGGTGGTGGCGCCGGCCGGGACGGTGCCCGGGGGCGGCGTGGCGGCCGTCTTCACGATGCCGAGCTCCGGCAGGTCCACCACCAGCTTGGTGGTGGCCGGCGGGGTGGAGTACTCGGCGAAGTCGGCCGGCGTGGTCCCCGGAGCCGTCCTCAGCGATTCGGGGAGGCCGTACGACCGGGCCACGGCGACCGAGTTGTCAATCTCGTCATCCTGCGCCACGGCGGCCGGGTCGATCCTGGCCGAGTAGCGGATGACGACGCTGGCGCCCGGGGCCAGCGGACCGGTGGTGCGCCAGGTGAGGTCCGCGGGCACGGTGGTCCACGGGCCGGCCGGCTCGGGACCGCTCACCGTCACGCCGGCGGGCGCGGTCACCGTGCCGGCGGTGATCGACGACGCCAGCAACTGCGTGTCCGGCGTGTCGACGACGACCGCGTCATGCAGCGGCGAGGTGCCGGTGTTGCTGACGGTGATGCTGTAGGTGGCCGTGTCGGTCGCCGTGATGGTGCTGCCCGAGGGCAGATCGGGGCCGCCGTCGAACGCCACCGACTTGGCGATGGTGGGCGCGGGTTCCACCACCGTGGTGATCGCCGTGGCCGGCGGGGTCTGGTTGTCGAAGACCGCGTCCGGATCCGACGGGATCGTGGTGGGCGTGCCCTTGGGGGTGGTGTTGGAGTACAGCACCGCGCTGTTGGTGAGCGTGTCGCCCGCCGACGCCGCGGCGGCCACCCGGGTGGCGTACGTGATGGTGACCGTGCGCACCTGCGGGGCCGCCGCCACGTCACCGATGGTGAACCCGAGGGTCTGGCCCGCCGGCGCCAGGGCCGTCGCGCTCAGCGCGCAGTCGCCGGGGTCGCCCCCGGCCGGCGTGCAGGTGGACGAGACCGTCGTGCTGCCGCCATAGGTGAGGTTGGCGGGCAGCGTGTCCAGAATCGTGAGGTCGTGGTACGCGACGTTCGCGGCCAGCGGGAAGCTGAGCATGTGGGTGACCACCTCGCCGATCGTCGCGTTGGCCTTGTCGGCGCTCTTGCTCAGCGTCGAGCCCGGGATCGTGACGTCCGCGCTCGCGGTGGCACGGTAGTCGGTGGTGGTCGGTGTGCTGATCGCGGTGCGCCGGCTCGGATGGCCGGCGGCCGGCAGCGACTCGGTGTCGGCGCGCGCCGTCACCGTGTACGTCCGGCCCGCCACCACATCGTTGTCGACCTGGACCGTGAAGGTGCGCCCACCGTCATTGGCGCCGGGCGTCAGGGTCGTGATTGCGGGGAAGGTGATGGTGCGTGCCCCCGCATCCCACACGCCGGTTCCCGTCGCGGTGGGTGTGAGACCCTCGGGAACCGTCACCACCACCACGGTGTTGTTGGCGGTCGACACATTGGTGCCCGTGCCGTTGGAGGCGGTGACCGTGTAGTTCACGGTCTGGCCCGGCAGCAACGACGAACTGGACGGCGCGATGCCCACACCGACGCGAGGTTCGACGATCGTGACCCACTGCGAATTGGACGTGGCCTGCGCCCGGTTTCCCGCGGGACCCCAGGTGAAGTTGGTCCCGCTGCGGCGGGTCTGACCGCGGACGTTGTTCGGGGTGCCGGTCGAGTTTGCGATCACGCTCTCATAGGTGATCAGCACCGCCTGCCCGTTCACCGGCACCTGGTAGGTGTCGCTCCTCGAGACCGTGACGGTCGCGCCGGCGCAGGCGATGTTCCAGCCCAGGGTCGTGGCATCGACGCCGCCGATGGTCGCGGTGTAGGTGCCCGCGCTGCAGTTGAGCGCGAGCCCCGCGGTGACCGTGTCGACGATGCTGGGGTTGATCAGCGTCGTGTCGGCGGGCAGGTTCACCGTGGTGGTGTGCCGCACCGTCTCGCCGATGCTGCCCTGCAGCGTCGCGCTGTTGCCGGCCTGCGTGAACGGCGCCGCGATGGTGTGGGTGATGGTGGGCGACGAGACCCGCACCGAGGTGGGGTCGTCGGCGGCCGGGACCCGGCGGCCCTCGTGGGCCGGCGAATCGTCGGTGATCGTCGTGTCGATGTTGGACAGCGGGAACCAGACGTCGGTCGCGCCGCCGTTGGAGGTCGTCTCGAAGCTCACCACGCCGGCCTCGGGCGCGACGACCGCGCCGGGGGCGAGGGTGACCGGGAGCGCTGCGGTGTAGAACAGCGTGGGCGTCGCACCGACGGCGATGTCGACATCCGTCCACGTGATGACACCGCCGGCGCACGCGCCTGAGTCGCTGATCGCCGAGATCATCCCGCAGTCGAGCACCGACGGCAGCACGGTACGGATCACCGCGTCCTCGGCATCCTGACTGCCGGTGTTGCGCGGGTCGACGCGGAAGATGACCGCGGCAGCGCCGGGCACGACGCGGTTGTCCTGGTTCGGGCCGAGGGCCGCCGGACCGCCCGGCGTCCACGTGCTCACGCCGGTGGTGATGCTCACCACCGGCTGTGCCAGCTCCAGGTCCACCGAGTCACGCAGGGGGAACGAACGCCCCTCGTTGTTGAGGAAGGAGCCCTTCATCAGGTTGCCCAGCAGGTCGCCATCCGCCGAAGTCGCCGCACGCTCCACCCGCACCTGGAAGGCGACGTCGAACACCTCGGCCGGTGCCACCTGCGGCATCGTCCACTCGAGGATGCCCTCCTCCGCTCCCGTCGGGTCCGGCGCCACGAAGGGCAGCGTCATCCCCGGAAGCGCCTGCGCGCTGCCGGCGACGTAGCTGGTGCCCGGCGGCAGGAAGTCCACGACGGTCATGCCACGCGTGTTGACCAGCGGCGGGAAGTTCACCCGCAGGCGGTACCAGACCGTGTCGCCCGGGGAGAATTCACGTGACGTGTCGTCGAACGTGAGCCCGGCCGGCGAGGCGTGGGCGTCCGTGTCGGCCTGCACCTGCTTGTCGATGGTGGGCTGCGCGGCCGTCTGGGCGGCGGCATCCGTGTCTTCCAGGAGCTCCCCGTCGGGGCGCTGCGACCAGATCGCCTGGTCGGGCGCGCAGGGACCGATGACGGTCGGGAGCACCGCGCACCGGATGTGGGCGTTCCCCGCGACCCGGGCGCCGTTGCTCCAGGTGTCGGCCGCCGACACCGGGTCCGTGCCGCTGTAGGTGGGCTGCGCCTCGGTGATGAGGGTGATGGTCGCCGATGGCGACGAGGGCCCCTGTGCGGGGAGGTCCCACGTGATGTCGGCCGGGCCGTCCACGGGGACGGCGGCCGGCGTGGCCCAGGCGGGCGTGGCGGAGACGGCCCGCAGGCCGTCGGGCAGGGCATCGGTGACCGTGATGTTCTGGAACGAGCGGTACTCGGACGTGGTGACGTCGATGGTCCACTGCGTCTGGCCGGCGCCGATCTCGATGGCGGCCCGATCACGGTCCTTCACCACGATGATGTCCATCGCGGTCCATGTCGCGGTCTCGGTGTCCGACACGGCCAGCGTGCCGTTGTAGTCGCCCGTGGCCACGCCGGTGACCGGCAGCGGCTGGCGGTGACGGGTCTCGGGCCCGCCGTTGTTGTCCAGATTCGGCGCATGGATCGCGGCCGAGCCGTCCGGGAACATCGTGTTCTCGGCCAGCGGGACGCCGGCGACGTACCGGAAGGTCATCGCGTCGCCGATACCGAGGTCGCCCACGGTGAAGGTGAGCTGCGTGTAGATACCCGGCGTCATGTCGGGCGGATTCTCGACCGTGGTGATGGCGGTCGGCGCGACGCAGTCATCGACCGTCCCGAAGTCGGTCGCGTTCAGCCCCGGCGCGGTGGCGTACTCCACGTCGGAGCCCGGGTTGGTGGGCGCCTCGGTGGTCTGGTCCACGCCCCACGGCTGGGTGGCGGTGCCGCAGCCCAGGTACTCCAGACCCGCCGGCAGGTACTCGTGCAGCACCACGCCGTTGGTGGGAGCGACGCTGTTGTTGGTGACCGTCACCGCGAACTCCTGGCGGTGCTCGTGCACGCCGCGCAGGATCTCGCCGGGGGTGTCGTGGGTGACCTCGAGCGCCAGCACCGTGGCGGTGTCGACGTCGGTGACGCCGGTGACGGCCGGATTCGCCACGGGCGTGCCATTGGCCGCGAACGCCGGCACGGTGCGCGGCAGATCACTGGCGTAGGCGCCGGCGGTGATGGTGTAGGTGGACCCGGGGCCCCACGGCGCGGTCTGCGCGTGGTTGACGTCGAAGCCGATGCTGAAGTCGGATCCGGGCGTCAGGTCCGACAGGTTCGACCAGATCAGCGTGGTCTGGCCGGCGCCCGGCTGTCCGAGGACGATCCGCGGCGTCGGCACCGAGCTCGGGAGCCCGCCCTCGTAGGTGACGCCCGCGGGGAGCACCACGCGATAGCTCACGTTGTAGCCGGTGGTGGTGCCGGCGACGGTGCCGTTCGTGGCGGTGATGTTCACGCGCCCGGTCTGGCCGAACAGCACGTCCTCGGCCTCGACCGACACCGTGAGGCTCGGGGCGGCGCTCGCCTGTGCCGCACCGAACACCGCCAGGAGCGCCAGGAGCACGAGCATCAGGAGCGACGCCGAACGGCCATCGCCCCCGCGACGTCGACGACGGAACGGGATGGACCGAACCTGACTCATGTGCGCATGCCTCACTGGATCACCGGATTGACCGCGTACCGCTCATCGTCCGTAACTCGCCGGCGTGTGGATCGGCGTCCACGCGCCGGATTCCGTGCACGGGTGCAACCTGGGGTGACCCTCCTCACGAGGCGGTGGGACCCCGAACCTGACGATCACCTGCATTGACGGTGCACTCTACGCAACCCGCCACGCGGGGGGTGACCCCACATCACCCGGGTGGTTGCGCCGGACCGGACCGATCGGTGAATCGACGTCGGTCCGCCGCCCCCGGTTGCGTTTGGGCCTCAGGCGTGCCCGTCCACCCACCGGCGGATCTGCTCCAGCGGCGCCGCACCCACCAGGCGATCCACCTCGGCGCCGTCGCGTGTGAGCACCAGCAGCGGGATGCTCTGCACGGCGAACCGCCGGGCGATCTCCGGCTCCGCGTCGACGTCCACCTTCACCACCTTCAGCCGCCCGGCCCGCTCCCGGGCAAGGCGCTCCAGCGCCGGGGCCACCGCGCGGCACGGCCCGCACCACGTCGCCCACAGGTCGATGAGCACCGGGACCGACGCGCTGAGCTCGGCGTCGATGCTGTCGGCCCCCGCCGCGACCAGCCACGGAAGCGATGTCCGGCACGACCGGCACCGGGGCGTGCCCCGGGGCACCGGACGCACGCGGTTGCGTGCCCCGCATTGCGGACACGTGATCACGGTGCTCGCCTCCGTCATGGTCGCCTCCTCAGCATCCTCAGTGGGGGTACGGGTGACCCTGCAGGATGCACAGGGCCCGGTAGAGCTGCTCGGTCAGCACCACGCGTGCGAGCTGGTGGGGCATGGTCAGCGGTCCCAACGAGAGACGCTCCTCGCAATCGGCCACCAGCCCGGCATCGATCCCCGCCGCGCCGCCGATGATGAAGGCCACCGGTTGGCCGCGATCCATGTGCCGCCCCAGCCACGCCGCAAACGCCTCGCTGGATGCCGGCACCCGCCCCTCGGGGTCCAGGGCCACCCGGTGGGCCCGCGCCATCAGGCGCGAGCGCAGGCGCTCGGCCTCGGCGGCCCGCGCGCGCTCGGGCCCGCGCTGGATCGCTTCGGCGTTCACCTCGTCGATGCGCAGCCCGGCCATGCGGTGCACACGCTCCTCGTACAGGCGCCCCGGGGCGTCGTGCGGCGCGCGCAGCTTCCCCACGCACGCAAGCTGGATGCGGGCCGGCCCGCCGCGACGACTCATCGGCGCGCATCCTCCCACGCCAGCGCCGCACCGATCCGCTCCAGGGTCGTGGGGTGGGTGCCGAACCACCACGTCACCCACGCCGGCGGATCGGGCACCCCCCGGCTGCGGGCGATGAAGCCCTGCTGCACCGCGATGGCGGCCTCGGCGTCACCCCGGGTGAGCGCCAACGCACCGGCGTCGGCCTGGCGCTCGAACGACCGGCTCACGGCGCTCTGCAGCGGCAGGCTCACCGCGCCGATCACCGCGGCGCCGGCCACCACGATCGCGAGGCGCCGCACCACCATGTCGCAGCCCTCCTGCCCCCGCCCCGCCGGCGCGAATCCGGTGCGCCAGCCCACGGCGGCGAACAGCAACAGGCACGCCGGCGCCGCCAGCAGGGCGGCCCAGGCGGTGCCCTTCAGCACGTGCCGGCGCTGGATGTGCACCAGCTCGTGGGCCACCACTGCGCGGACCTGGTCGGGCGGGAACCCGCGCGCGAGCGTGTCGTAGAGGACGATGCGCCGGCTGGCGCCCAGGCCCGACACATGGGCGTTGGCGGCGGTGGTACGCGCGCTGGCGTCACTGACGCCCACATCGTCCACGCGCACGCCGGCACGCTGCGCCAGCTCGAGGATGTCGGCGCGCAGCGCCACGTCGCGCACCGGCTCGGCGCGCTGGAACAGCGGGGCGATGAGCACCGGCGCCAAGAGCGACATCGCGAATGTGAACGCCGCGACGCCGGCGGCCAGGGCGATCCACCAGGTGCGCGGCAGGCGCGCCAGCAGCACCGCCACGGCGCACCCCAGGCCCCCGAAGATCACCGCCTGCACGCCCAGGGCACGCAGCACGTCGGCCGTCCATGCGCCGGTGGACTGCGTGACCACGCCGGCGTCGCGCCCGGCCGCGAACCGCGCCGCGTCGACCGGCAGCATCACCAGTGCCGCGAGGACCGCCAGCATGACGCCCGTCGCGAGCCCCGCGAGCC
>JBIQJW010000284.1:0-2045 GCA_044507145.1 Actinomycetota bacterium | reverse complement strand
GCGCGGTACTGGGCCACCCACGCGCGGGCCTCGGCCGCGGACATCGCGCGACCACCCACGATCCCGACGCCGCCGGACAGCAGCGACCGCCCCGCGGGGGTGGACCGCACGCGGTTCCACAGCGTCGCCTGATCGATCCCCTTCCCCGGGCCGATGAGCAGCCTCAGCGCGCTGCGGCGGTCGGCGGGCCAGCGATCGGCCCAGCGCGTGAGATGGCCCGCCATGGAGCGTGCGTCCAGCGGCACCCAGCCACCGCGATACGTCTGCAGGTAGGTGCTCCCTGAGCGCTTCAGGACATCGAAGAGGCGCCGCACCTTGCCCGGGAGGGGGCGGCGCGGATCGGCGCGACCGACCTGTTCCACCATGGACGGCGCGGCATAGACGCTGACGCGGGCTGCGTCGTCGCCCAGGGCCACCCATGCCCTGCGGAGCTGCTGGGCCTGGCGGGCCGACCAGTGGTTGGGGTTGAGCTCATCCACGGCGACCCGTCCGCCGTTGCCGGGCCGGCGGAGCTCGCGCCGCACGATCCGCACGATCGCCCCCGCGCTCCTGCGGTTGAGCTTCACCTTGAGCACCGAGACCTTCCCGATGCGACGGTCCGTGCCCCAGCGGTGGTTGCCGGTGGTGTTCGCCGGCATCTGGCGCACCGCGCCGGTGAGTCCGGCGTCGTGGGCGGCGTCGGCCGCCTCGCGAGGCAGGTAGACGATGTCGAGCGCGCCGGCGGTCGCGGGCGCGAGGGCCGCGCAGGCCGTGGCCGCGAGCGCGATCGCGGGGGTTCGCAAGCGCATGGGGGACCCTTCGGTGCGGGACGCCGTGGGCGGCGGCGTCGCGTGGTCACGTCAGCGCCCGGGCGACGGGCGTCCCATCGGGTATAGCCCAGGCTCCGCGCGCGATGCCCCGGCGCGGTGAAACCGTTCGCCGGTGTGCGGCCCTTGCGTAGGATCCCGACCGCCGACGACGACGACTGGGAGATCGCTTTGGGTGCCGACCGCCGACTGGACGTGCTGGGGATCGGGAACGCCATCGTGGACGTGCTGTCGCACGCCGACGACGCGTTCCTGGCGGACGAGGGCCTCGTGAAGGGCACCATGGCCCTCATCGATGCCGACGCCGCGGATCGCCTGTACGAACGCGTCGGGCCGGCCGTCGAGGTGTCGGGCGGTTCATGTGCGAACACCGTCGCGGGGGCGGCGAACCTCGGCAGCAGCGTCGCGTACGTGGGACGCGTCCGCGATGACGAACTCGGGCGCATCTTCACCCATGACATCCGCGCGGCGGGCGTCGGCTACGAGACCGCACCGGCGACCGACGGGCCCGGGACGGCCCGGTGCATGGTCCTGGTCACCCCCGACGCGCAGCGGACCATGTGCACCTACCTCGGCGCCTCCGTGGGCCTCAGCCCGGCCGACGTGGACGCGGATCTGGTGGCCCGAGCCGAGATCACGTACCTGGAGGGGTACCTCTGGGACCCGCCGCAGGCCAAGGAGGCATTCCGGGCCGCGATCGCCGCCGCCAAGGCCGCGGGGCGGCGGGTGGCGCTGACGCTGTCGGACCCGTTCTGCGTCGAGCGGCACCGCGACGAGTTCAGGGCCCTGGTGGAGGGCGATGTCGACATCCTCTTCGCCAACCATGAGGAGCTGATCGCCCTCTACGAGACGCCCGACCTCGCCACCGCCGTCGCGGCGGTGCGCGGCGCCTGCCCGATCGCCGCCGTCACCCGCTCGGCGGAGGGGTCCCTCGTCGTGACCGAGGATGCGGTGCACGAGGTGCCCGCCGCCCCGGTGTCTCGCGTGGTGGACACCACCGGCGCCGGCGACCTGTACGCCGCGGGGTTTCTGCACGCGCTCACCTCGGGGCGGCCCCTGCCCGAGTGCGCCCGCATGGGCGGCATCGCGGCGGCGGAGATCATCTCCCATGTCGGCGCCCGGCCCGAGGCGGACCTCAAGGACCTGGCACGGGCCGCGGGGCTCGGATGAGCATGCAGGCCCGCATCCGGGACATGTACTAGGCTGCGCGGCGGTGCCCATCGCCGATTCCATCATCGA
>JBIQJW010000052.1:0-13540 GCA_044507145.1 Actinomycetota bacterium | reverse complement strand
GCATGCCGGCGCGCCCACGGGTGCTCCCGGTGCCGTCACCAACGCCGCGGAGCTGGCCCACGAGCTCGGCGCGCGCATGCGCATGGCCGTGCGCGAGGGCGGCCGTGAGCTGGTGGTGAACCTGCGTCCGCAGGAACTCGGGCACCTGACCGTGCGCGTCAGCGTCGTGGACGGCGTGCTCACCGCACAGATCGCCGCCGACCGTCCCGAGGCCGCACGCCTTCTCGCCCAGTCGCTCCCGCAGCTTGGCCAGGTGCTGGGCGATCTGGGCTACGCCGTCGACGGTCTCGACGTCGCCCTGGGCGACGACACCCGGCGTGAGGCTCCCGGCGGGCTCGGCGAGCGCCCTGCGCACGGCGGCGACAGCGGCGACGACAGCGATCCGTCCGTCGTCACCGTCCCCGGCGTCGCGCGCCGCGACGTGCCCGGCGGCGGCCCGTCCACCGGCCTCGACATCCTCGCCTAGGAGGAGCGCAATGCCATCCGACATCACCTCCGTCACCGGTGACTTCGTGCCGCGCTCGGCGGCGCCGGCCCGGGCGGAGCAGGACACCGACATCTTCTCGTCGCAGGGCTTCCTCAAGCTGCTTGCGGCGCAGATCAGCAACCAGAACCCGCTCGAGCCCATGAAGGACACCGAGTTCGTCGCCCAGATGGCGCAGTTCTCGCAGCTCGAGCAGACCACCAACCTCGCGGCCGATGTGCGCAGCCTCACCATGAGCGCCCAGCTCTCGCAGGGGGCCGCCCTGATCGGCCGCACGGTCACCTACGAGCACGCCGACGGCACCACCAGCGGCACGGTGGAGCGCCTGTCGGTGTCCGCCGACGGCCGCGAGATGCTGCTGGTGGTGAGCGGCGTGGCGATCGGTGTGGGCCAGGTCATCACGGTGGATTCGTGAGCGGCGCGGTGACGCAGGTCGCATCGCTCGCGGGTGCCGAACGCACGCGTCCGGCCGCCGCGGCCGCCACGCGCGGCGCGGATGCCGTGGACGCCGGGCGCTTCGGGACCCTGCTGGACGACCGGCTGCGCAGCGCGCCCGCCTCGGGCTCCGCGGCGTTGCGGTGGAGCGGGCACGCGGTCGACCGCCTCGCCCAGAACCGCATCTCCGTGAACGAGGGGATGCAGCAGCGGCTCACCGGCGCGGTGGACGACCTCGCCGGCAAGGGCGCGCGCCAGAGCGTCGTGCTGGTCGACGACCTCGCGTTCGTGGTCTCGGTGAGCAACCGCACCGTCATCACGGCGGTCGGCGCCGACCGGATGAAGGACCAGATCTTCACCAACATCGACAGCGTGGCCGTCCGCTAGCGCCACGGTCACACCGGACCCGGGCTGGACCTCATGGAGGGGGTCCGGGTTCTCCGCCCACATCGGGGAAAGGACACCTCACCATGATGCGCTCAATGTTCGCCGGCGTCTCCGGCCTTCGGAACCACCAGACCATGATGGACGTCATCGCGACGAACATCTCGAACGTCAACACGTTCGGCTACAAGGCCCAGCGCGTGTCGTTCTCGGACTCGCTCTACCAGAACCTCTCGGGTGCCTCCGCACCCACGGCCACCAACGGCGGCACCAACGGCCAGCAGGTGGGCCTGGGCATGACCCTGAACTCGATCGACAACATCGTGACCCAGGGCAACAGCCAGAGCACCGGCGTGGTCACCGACATGATGATCCAGGGCGACGGCTACTTCCGTGTCGCCGTGGCCGGCAGCACCTTCGGCGGCGTGGGCGGCAACGACCTCACCGGCGGCGGCGAGGTGTACACCCGCGCCGGCAACTTCAGCTTCGATGCGGCCGGGCACCTGGTGACCACCGACGGCCTGTACGTGCTGGGCACCGTCGCCGGCACGGGCAACGAGGGCCGGCTGCAGGTGGACCCCGCCACCACGGCCGCCATCAACGTGGATTCCGCCGGTGTGGTCACCGCGATCTCCACCACGGGTGTGGCCACCACCATCGGCACCCTCAGCCTCGCGAAGTTCTCGAACTCGTCCGGCCTGGAGCGCCTGGGCAACAACCTGTGGCGCGAGTCGAACAACTCGGGTGCGGCGGTTGTGGGCGCGCCGGGCGGCCCGGGCGGCCACGGCTCGGTGGTGCCGGGCGCGTTGGAGATGAGCAACGTCGACCTGGCACTCGAGTTCACCAACATGATCATCGCGCAGCGCGGCTTCCAGGCGAACGGCCGGGCCATCACCACCTCCGACGAGATGCTCGCCGAGTTGGTGAACCTGAAGCGCTAGCGGCGCCGGCGCGGCGGGGGTGACCCGCCTCCACCCACCCGGGCCCGTCGCTCAGGCCCGGGTGGCCCCGCGCCGATAACCCACGCGGACCCGCCACAGCGGGCGCCGCGCGCGACCCGGAGGATCTGTCGTGATCACGCTCCACAAGCTCAACGGCGACGAGGTGACCCTCAACGCCGACCTCATCATCACCGTCGAGGCGACGCCCGACACCCGCATCTCGATGCTCGACCGGCGCGCCGTGCTGGTGACCGAGTCGGTCGCCGACGTGATCACGGCGACGGTCGACTACCGCCGGCGCATCTTCGCCGGTCCCGCCGTGGCGGATGCGACGGCGGCAGTCCTGGACGATGACCGGCCGGGCATCCCGGAGTACGCATGTCGGTGATCGTCGGCCTGGCCGGGGCGTGGATCCTGATCCTCGTCGGGATGCTGCTGAAGGGCGGCAGCATCATGGGGGTCCTGAACCTCCCGGCCTTCCTCATGGTGATCGGCGGGACCGTGGGCGCCCTGATCGCGTCGTTCGGCCTCAAGCCGGTGATGTCCATGTTCTCGCTCACCACCAAGGTCGCGATGCGTGAGCGTCCCGACACGCGGCCGGACACCATCCGCACCCTGGTGGGCTACAGCGAGAAGGCTCGCCGCGAAGGGCTCCTGGTCTTGGAGGAGGACGCGCGCACCGCCGACGACCCGTACCTCGCCCGCGGCGTGCGGCTGGTGGTGGACGGCACGGACCCCGAGCTGGTCAAGGACATCATGGAGACCGAGCTCGACGCGATGGAGGACCGCCACAAGCGCAACCAGAAGCTCTTCGACCAGGGCGGTGCGTTCGCGCCCACCATCGGGATCATGGCCACCGTCCTGTCGCTGGTGTCGGTGCTCCAGCACCTGGACAAGCCGGAGACGCTCGGGCCGGCGATCTCCGCGGCCTTCCTGGCCACCTTCTACGGGGTCGCCATCGCCAACGTCATGTACTTCCCGGTGGCGAACGCGCTCAAGACGCGCACCGCGCAGGAGATCGACGAGCGCACGCTCATCATGGAGGGCGTCCTCTCCATCCAGTCCGGCGACAACCCGCGCATCCTCGCGGAGAAGCTGTGGAGCTTCCTGCCCCCGGCGCAACGCCCCGCGGGCGCCGGCGAGGACGACGCGCCTCCGTCCGGCGCGCGCGACCGTCTGGCCGAGGCGGCCTGAGATGGCCCGGCGCCGTCGCCGGCGGGACGGGGAGGGCGATCACGTGGATGAGCGCTGGCTCATCACGTACGCCGACGTCCTCACCCTCATGTTCGTGCTGTTCATGGTGCTGTTCTCGATCAGCGTGGTGAACACCAGCAAGTTCGAGGCGTTGAAGGAGACCCTGCAGCAGGCGTTCAGCTCGGGCATCGCCGACGGCGGCGACAGCGTCCTGACCCAGATGGCGCGCCAGGCGGGCGTTGAGGCGCCGGACGTCTCGTCCACGGTGGCCCCGGCCAACCCGTCCACCGGCGGCCCCTCGGCGGGTCAGGTGTCGGCCGCGGCGGCCCTGGAGACGCGCCAGTTGGAGGCGGCCAAGCGCGCCATCGACACCGCCGTCGAGCGTGCTGGCATGAAGGCCAACGTGACCACCAGCATCGATCAGCGCGGCCTGCACGTGCGCCTCGCCACCGACGGGGTCCTGTTCGACTCCGGTTCGGCCGCGCTGAGGCCCGAGGGCGAGCGCCTGCTGGTGCCGATCGCCGGTGCCCTGCGCCGCCTGCCCAACCCGGTGCGCGTCGAGGGGCACACCGACAGCAACCCCATCTCCACGGCCGTCTACGCCTCCAACTGGGAGCTGTCGGGCGGGCGCGCCGCCGCGGTGGTGCGGCGTCTGGAGGCGGGGCGCGTGGCGGGCGGGCGGCTCGAGGTCTCAGGATTCGGCCAGACGCGGCCGATCTCCACCAACGACACCGCGGCCGGACGGGCCGCGAACCGCCGCGTCGACGTGCTCGTGCAGCGCACGCAGGGCGCGGCCTCACCCACCCCTTAGGAGACCCGCTCGGCGATGAAGAAGACCCTCCTCATCCTCATCCCGGTCCTGGTGGTGCTGGCGGTGGCCGGCGGCTGGGTGGTCATGCGCGGCGACACGGCGCCCGATCCGGCGGCCGCGACCCGCGAGGGCCCCGTCTACGAGTTCGCCGACCCGTTCGTGGTGAACCTGGCCGACGGCGCCGCCGCGCCGCGCTTCGCCCGCGCCGGCATCGCGCTGCGCCTCTCAGAGGCTTCGGCGGGCGAGTACACGCCGGCGGCCGGCGCCGTGCCCGCACAGCTCACCGATTCGGCTCAGGTCCGGGACATCATCATCGCCGCGCTCTCGGCGCGCAGCGCCGCCGACCTGGAAACGCAGGCCGGTCGGAACGCCGTGAAGAAGGACATCGTCCGGCGCACCAACGCCGACACCGACCTGAAGATCCTGGACGTCTACTACACCGAGTTCGCGGTGCAGTGACGCCACCGGGCGCCGGCCGATGGGCCGGCGCCCGGTGGATCGTCCGGCCGGCGCTCAGGTGGATGCCGGCGGCGTGACACCGGGCCCCGGTGGCCCGGAGTGACGGACCGGCAGCGACCGCCCGGGCCTCACACGTGGATGGCGAGGCGCTACCCTCGAGGACGGGTGGACGACGCGGCCATGAACGAGCAAGAGCAATACACGGCGACCCTCGGCTCCGACCCCGCGGAGATCGCCCGGGTTCGTGATGCCGTCCACGCCATGGCCTGCCGTCACGGCTTCGCCGATCGGGCGGCCGACCTGGTGCTGGCGCTGGACGAGGTGCTGGCCAACGCCCAGGAGCACGGCCGCGCGCCGGTGGGCATCCGGGCCTACGCCGACGGGCGTTTGGTTGTCGAGGTCTTCGACGTCGGCGACGGCTTCGACCGCGCGCGCGTGTGGAAGTCGCACCCGCCGCGCCACACGGGCGTCCGTGGCCGCGGGCTGTGGATCGCCCGCCAACTCACCGATCTGGTGGAGATCCAGGTGGATCCCGAGGGGACGCTGGTGCGCTTGGAGGTCTCACCGGATCCGCATATCGGCGCGTAACCGGCGGGGACGTCGTCGCGGGCGGCCGCGGGCTCTCAACTCTCAGGACGGCCGGCCGATGTAGCCCTCGTGGCCGACGTGCTTTCCCAGAGTGAGATCGATGCGCTGCTCTCCGCGATCTCGAGCGGGGACGTGGACGCGGCGGAGATCCGCGACACGCCGGACGCCCCGGCGGTGCGGCCGTTCGACTTCACCCGCCCGAGCAAGTTCTCGAAGGACCAGCTGCGCACCCTGCGGATGATGCACGAGGTGTTCTGCCGCGGGGCGCAGACCCACCTGTCGGCGCTGCTGCGCACCATGGTGGAGATCGAGGTGGTCACGGCGGACCAGATGGCATACGGCGAACTGGTGAACTCGATGCCGGCGCCCAGCCTCATCAATGTCGTGACGATGGAGCCGCTGGAGGGCAACGCGATCCTCGAGATCAACCTGCCCATCGTGTTCTCGATCATCGACCGCCTGGTGGGCGGCCCGGGGACGCACCGCCCGCGCCTGCGTGAGCTCACCGAGATCGAGCTGGCGCTGATGCAGAACGTCACCGACGGCCTCCTGAGCGCGTTCTCGGAGGCGTGGCAGAGCGTGGCCCAGGTGAACATGCGCTCGGTCGCCACGGAGATGAACCCCCAGTTCGCCCAGGTGGTGCCCCACTCGGACATGGTGGTGGTGGTGAGCTTCGAGCTGCGCGTGGGCAAGTCGAAGGGGACCATGGCGCTGTGCGTGCCGTACGTGGTGCTGGAGCCCGTGATCGGCCGTCTGACGGCGCAGAGCTACCTCTCGACCCTCGCCGATAGCTCCTCGCCGGACACCCGCCGCGGCATCGCCGACGGACTGGCGGATGTGGAGGTGCCCGTGTCCGCGGAACTCGGCCAGGCGCGGCTGAACGTCGCCGACCTGCTGGCGCTCGCCCCGGGCGATGTCATCCCGCTCTCGTCGCATCCCGGTGCGGACGTGGGCGTGCGGGTGGGCCGGCGCGTGGCGTTCAGCGCCCAGGCCGGCACGCGCGGGCGGCGCGCCGCCATCCAGATCACCGGTGTCATCGATGAACCCGAAAGGACCCTCGCATGAGCGGCAGCCTGTCGCAGGACCAGGTCGACGCCCTACTGGCCGGCGGCGATCCCGCCGGCGCGACGGACGCGGACATCGTGGCCGGCGACGAGCTGCGCGACGACGAGCGCGACGCGATCGGCGAGGTGGGGAACATCAGCATGTCCAGCGCCGCGACCGCGCTGTCGGCGCTGCTGGGCCACCCGGTGTCGATCACCACGCCGAGGGTGGACGTGGTGACCGAGCGCGACGTGCGCGACGGCATCGACCGGCCGGCGGCCATCACGTTCATCGACTTCGCCGCCGGGCTCGCCGGGCAGAACGTGCTGGTGCTCGGGACGCGCGAGGCGTCCGTGGTGGCCGATCTGATGATGGGCCAAGCGCCCGGCGATCCGGCGGACACCCTCACCGAGCTGCAGCTCTCGGCCGTGAGCGAGGCGATGAACCAGATGATGGGCAGCGCGTCGACGGCGATGGCCCAGATGCTGGGCGTGCGCGTCGACATCACCGCGCCGCGCGTGCGCATCCTCGACCCCAGCGATGAGGCCGACGCGATCGGGCTGTCGGGCGACCATCGCCTGGTCCGCGTGCGCTTCCAGCTGCGGGTGGGCGACATCCTCGACACCGCGCTGATGCAACTGATGCCGGTGGAGTTCGCCCGCAACCTCGTCGCGACGTTGGTGGCGCCGCCCGAACCGGCGGTTCCGGCCGCCGGCGTCCCCGGATCCGACCCGCTCGCGGCGGCGGTGCCGCCGGCCGATGAGCCGCTCGCGCCACCGCCGGCCCCCGCGCCCACCCCGACGCCGGCCGCCGCGGCGCCCGCGCCCGGCCCGGCGCGCCTCACCGAGGTGGCCCCGCCCGTCGTGCATCCGGTCACGTTCCCGTCGCTGGATGACGCCCCTATGGCGCCGCCGGCGGGGGATATCAGCCTGCTGATGGACGTCCCCCTGCAGGTCACCGTGGAGCTCGGTCGCACCCGGCTGCGCATCCGCAATGTCTTGGACCTGGCCCCCGGATCCATCGTGGAACTGGATCGCCTGGCCGGTGAACCGGTGGACGTCCTCGTGAACGGGAAGCAGATCGCCCGCGGCGAGGTGGTGGTCATCAACGAGGAGTTCGGCGTGCGCATCACCGAGGTGGCACACCCGGCGACGCGCCTGCGGGGAGTCGCCGCGGAGGGCTGATCCGCGCCGTGCGCGCACTCAGTTCCCGTCGCCCCGATGCCGATGACCGGGGCAGCCAAGCAAACGACGTACGCCGACCAGAGGGTGTGAGATGCCGAGTGTCCTGATCGCCGACGACGCCGCGTTCATGCGGATGATGATCAAGAACATCCTGACCGAGGCCGGTTACGACATCGCCGGTGAGGCCGAGAACGGTTCGGTGGCGGTGTCGTTGTACATGGACCTGAAGCCCGACCTCACCACGATGGACATCACCATGCCGGAGATGGACGGTCTGGCGGCGCTCAAGGAGATCCGCGACCGCGACCCCGAGGCCCGCGTGGTGATGTGCTCGGCGATGGGTCAGCAGTCGATGGTGATCGAGAGCATCCAGGCCGGGGCCCGCGACTTCATCGTCAAGCCGTTCCAGCCCGACCGCGTCCTCGAGGCCGTCCAGAAGGCGCTCGCCTAAGGCGCACCGCCGCCCGCGGGCCCCGCGCCCGCCGACGACATGATCACCACCTTCGCGACCAGGCACGGATCGCCGGGATCGCAGCGGCGCACGAGGCGCCACACAACCCTCATCGCCCTCGCCCTGGTCTTGCTCGCCACGGCCGGTCTCATGGCCGGTGCCGCGGGCGCCCAGGACACCACCACGAGCACGTCGAGCGCCGCGACGACGGCGACCACGACCACCGCCCGCACGACGTCGGCGCCGGCGAAGCCCGCGCCCAAGCCCAAGCCCAAGACCACGGCGGCCACCGCTCCTGCGGAGGACGACCCCGAGAACCTCCCCATCCCGGAGGGCACGGGCGGCCCGGTGTCGGTGAGCAGCGGCATGGGCGGCACGCTCATGCGCCTCATCTTCGGCCTCGCGCTGGTCACGGGCCTGATCTTCGCCGTGTGGCACGTGCTGAAGCGCGTGCAGCGGTCCCGCTTCCCCGCGGTGGAGCCCGATGTGAACGGCCTGATCGGCGTGGTGGCGACCACCCCGCTGGGCCCGAACCGGGCGCTGCACCTGATCCGCGTGGGGGACGAGGTCGTTCTGGTGGGTGCCACCGAGCATGCGGTCCAGGCCGTGGCGCGCCTCGACGCCGCTACCGCGGACGCCATCGCGCGCGCGATGCCCGGCGACGGCGTCGGTGCCGAGGCGAGGGCCCGCGCCGTCGAGACCTCCGGTGCGGCGGAGTCGTTCATCGACCGCCTCCGCCGGCTCACCACGCGGCCGTGACCGGAGCGGACCGCTGAAGCTGCGCCCCGACATCCCGCTGGTGGCCGGCTACGAGCCGCTGCCGACCCTGCGCGAGCGGATCGTCGCGGCCCTGCCTCCCACCCCGCGCACGCGCCGGTGGCGCTGGCTGCGGCGCGCGTTCCTGCTCACCCCGGTGCTTGTGGTGCTCATCGGCCTGCTGATGCCGACGCTCGCCAACGCGCAGGCCGGCATCAACCTGACGTTGGACGGGGACGAGAACGGGGCGTCCACGGCGGTGCAGCTGCTGGTCCTGCTCACCGTCCTGACGCTGGCGCCGTCGATCCTGATCATGATGACCAGCTTCACGCGGATCATCGTGGTGCTGGGCTTCGTCCGGAACGCGCTGGGCACGCCCACCACCCCGCCGAATCAGGTCCTGATCGGCATCGCCATCTTCCTGTCGCTGTTCGTGATGGCCCCCACGCTGGGGCAGATCAACGAGGAGGCCGTGCAGCCGCTGGTGAACGGCCAGATCACCCAGGAGGAGGCGATCAAGGCCGCGGAGGCGCCGATCCGCGACTTCATGTTCAACCAGGTGGACCAGAAGGACCTGGCGCTGTTCATCGACCTGTCGGGCGCCGAGCGTCCCGAGACCCGCGCGGACGTGCCCACCAGCGTCCTCATCCCGGCGTTCGTCCTCTCCGAGCTGCAGACGGCCTTCGAGATCGGGTTCCTCATCTTCATCCCGTTCCTGATCATCGACATGGTCATCGCCTCGACGGTGATGAGCATGGGCATGGTGATGCTGCCCCCGGTGATCATCTCCCTGCCGTTCAAGATCCTGCTGTTCGTGCTGGTGGACGGGTGGCACCTCATCTCCGAGTCCCTGGTCGAGGGGTTCTTCAGATGACCGCGCACGCGCGACCGGTCCCCGCCGGCGGAACGGGGCGGTAGGTGGATCAGAGCCAGATCATGGAGGTCGGCTCCCGGGCGATGTGGGTGACGCTCGAGATCGGGCTGCCCGTGCTCGTGGTGAGCCTGGTGGTGGGCCTCCTGGTCTCGATCTTCCAGGCCGTGACGCAGCTCCAGGAACCCACCCTCACGTTCATCCCGAAGATCCTCGCGGTGGTGGTCGTGATCGTCGTCGCCGGGCCCTGGATGATGAACACGCTCCTCAGCTTCACCATCGACCTGTGGAGCGGGATCCCCGCCGTCGGCCCGTGACGGGGCGCTGAGGACGCCGGTGCAGCAGATCCTCGTCGACCTGGCGCCCAACGCGGTGCTGTTCCTGCTCATCGCCACGCGCCTCTCGGCGATGGTGATGGTGGCGCCCGTGCTGAGCGCCCGCACCATCCCCACCATGGTCAAGGCAGGCCTCATCGTGCTGGTGAGCCTGGTGGCCCTGCCCCTGGTCGCGGCCGAGGGCGGGACCGTGCCGGCGGGCTTCGTTGAGATCCTCATGCTGGTGGCCCGGGAGGCCCTCATCGGCTTCGCCTTCGGGCTGGTGGCCCAGATGCTCTTCGCCGCCGTCCAGACCGCCGGCAGCTACCTCGACTTCGGCGCCGGCTTCGCGATCGCGCAGGCGTTCGACCCGGCGACCAACAGCAACGTGTCGGTGCTGGGGCGTTGGTACAACCTGGTGGCGATCACGGCGTTCCTGTCCATGGGCGGGCTGCAGCTCTTGGTGGGCGGCGTGGTCCGCAGCTTCACGCTCGCGCCGCCGCTGGCCGACCTCAACCTCGCCGCGCTGGTCACCGGCGTGCTCGCCCGCGCCGACGACATCCTGCTGGTGGCGGTCCAGATCTCGGCGCCGCTGCTCGGCGCCATGTTCATCGCCGACGTGGCCCTGGGGATCATCTCGCGCTCGGTCCCGCAGATGAACGTCTTCATCGTCGGGCTGCCGATCAAGGTCGCGGTCGCCCTGGCCGGCACGGCGGTCCTCTTGCCGGCCTTCATCATCTTCATGAACACGCTGGGAGCGCGGATGCTGTCGGACCTTTCCACCATGCTGCGCGCCACCGGAGGCGGATGATGGGTCGCCGCGTCCTGGTATGCGACGACTCCCCGCTGCTGCGGCGCGTCCTCACCCAGATGCTCACCGAGGGCGGACTGCAGGTGGTGGGCGAGGCCCGAGACGGCATCGAGCTGGTCGACCGGGTGGCGGAGCTGCGTCCCGACGTGGTGACCCTGGATGTGGAGATGCCCCGGCGCGACGGGCTCGCCGGGCTCCGCGAGCTGATGCGCGTACACCCGGTCCCGGTCGTGATGGTGTCGTCGCTCACTGGGTCCGGGACCGCGGCCACCATCGCCGCCCTGGAGGCCGGTGCGGTCGACGCCGTGTGCAAGCCGGCGCTGCGGCTCACGGCGTCGGCATGGGGGCCGGTGCGCGATGAACTCGTGCGCGCGGTCACCGCCGCCGCCGGCGCGCGCGTGCGCACCCTGGCCGCCGCACCCCGTCCGGCCAGACCCGGCGCGGCGCTCGTCCGGCGAGCGGCCGCGATCGGCGGCCCGCTGGTCGTCATCGCCTCGTCCACCGGCGGCCCCCGGGCGCTCGCCGCACTCCTGCCGCGCCTGCCCTCGCCCCTCGGCGCCGGCGTGCTGGTCGTCCAGCACATGCCCGCCGGCTTCACCGCATCGCTCGCCCAGCGCCTCGACGAGGCATCCGCCCTCACCGTCCGCGAGGCCCGCCCGGACGACACCATCGCGCCGGACACCGTGCTGATCGCGCGCGCCGGGTCTCACCTCCAGATCACCGGCCCGGGCCGCGTCGGCCTCTCGGACGCACCGCCCGTCGGCGCCCTGCGCCCGCGCGCCGACATCACCATCGTCGACGCGGCGCGCCACTACGGCCGGCGCGTCCTCGCCGTGGTCATCACCGGCATGGGACAGGACGGCCTCGCCGGCTGCCGCGCGGTCCGCGCCGCCGGGGGCCGCGTCCTGGCCGAGCACTCCTCCAGCGCCGTCGTGTGGGGCATGCCCGGGGCCGTCGTCGAGGCCGGCCTGGCCGACGCCGTCCTGCCGCTGGACGCGCTTCCGCTCGGGATCACCGAGATGGTCGCCGGCATGGGCGGCCGCTGAATGCTGTTAGTGTCGCCGATCGGCGCACGCACCCGATCGACGGAGACCGCATGACCACGTCCGCCCCGCTCGCCGCGACCGACTTCAAGGTCGCAGACCTCTCGCTGGCCGAGTTCGGCCGCAAGGAGATCACGCTCGCCGAGCACGAGATGCCCGGCCTCATGGCGATCCGCGCGGAGTACGCCGACAGCCGCCCGCTCGCCGGCGCACGCGTCACCGGATCGCTCCACATGACGATCCAGACCGCCGTGCTCATCGAGACGCTCGTCGCCCTCGGTGCGGAGGTGCGCTGGGCGTCGTGCAACATCTTCTCCACCCAGGACCACGCCGCCGCCGCCATCGCGGTGGGCCCCGACGGCACCCCCGACGAGCCGCGCGGCGTCCCGGTCTTCGCCTGGAAGGGCGAGACCCTCGAGGAGTACTGGTGGTGCACGCAGCAGGCCCTGGTGTGGCCCGAGGTCGGGGGTCCCAACATGATCCTCGACGACGGTGGCGACGCCACCATGCTCGTGCTGCGCGGCCGTGAGTACGAGGAGGCCGGCGCGGTCCCCGACGAGGCCACCGCCGAGTCCGAGGAGTTCCGCGTCTTCCTGGCCCTTCTGCGCCAGTCGCTGCGCGAGGACCCCACCCGCTGGACCAACATCGCCGCCGGCATCAAGGGCGTCACCGAGGAGACCACCACCGGTGTCCACCGCCTCTACCAGCTCGCCGAGGCCGGCAAGCTGATCTTCCCGGCCATCAACGTCAACGACTCGGTCACCAAGTCGAAGTTCGACAACCTCTACGGCTGCCGCCACTCGCTCATCGACGGCATCAACCGAGGCACCGACGTCATGATCGGTGGCAAGACCGCCGTCGTCTGCGGCTTCGGCGACGTCGGCAAGGGCTGCGCCGAATCGCTCCGCGCCCAGGGCGCCCGGGTGATCGTCACCGAGATCGACCCCATCTGCGCCCTCCAGGCCGCCATGCAGGGCTACCAGGTCGCCACCCTCGATGACGTCGTCGACCAGGCCGACATCTTCGTCACGGCCACCGGCAACTACAACATCATCACCGCCGACCACATGGCCAAGATGAAGCACCAGGCCATCGTCGGGAACATCGGCCACTTCGACAACGAGATCGACATGGCAGGCCTCGCGGCCACCGAGGGCATCCGGCGCATCAACATCAAGCCGCAGGTCGACGAGTGGGTCTTCCCCGACGGGCACGCCATCATCGTGCTCTCCGAGGGGCGCCTCCTGAACCTCGGCAACGCCACCGGACACCCCTCGTTCGTGATGTCCAACTCGTTCAGCAACCAGACGATCGCCCAGATCGAGCTGTACACCAAGTCCGACGAGTACGAGAACCAGGTCTACGTCCTCCCCAAGCACCTCGACGAGAAGGTCGCCAGGCTGCATCTCGACGCCCTCGGCGTGCGCCTCACCACCCTCTCCGAGGAGCAGGCCGCCTACATCGGCGTCCCCGTCTCCGGGCCCTACAAGCCGCCGCACTACCGGTACTAGGGCGGCTCGCTGCAAATAGGCCCAGATCCCGCGCCGCGGACGGGGGCCGTGCTATTCGCACTGTCCCCCGTCCGCGTCACGCGATCTGGTCATATTTTCGCGGCCGCCCGTGGTCACGCCCGGTGGGTCTGATCTTCGGTAGGTCGCTTCGGGGGCGCTGATCGCGCCCCCTTCGCTTTCTCGGGGTCCCGGCCGGTAGGCCGTCGGCCCTGGGTGGGGTGCTGGCTGCAACGCGGCGCAATCCGGCCTTCGCCGGCTT
>JBIQJW010000283.1:0-2069 GCA_044507145.1 Actinomycetota bacterium | reverse complement strand
GGCCCGGTCGCCGCGGCGACCGGGCCGGGCCGACGCGGGCCGTCACCGGCGCTCGAGCGCCAGCCCGATCAGGTCGGCCGCCTGGGCCAGCACCCGGGCGGTCCCCGGAGTGGGCGCCTCCCCGTAGCCGTACACCGCCACCACCGCTCCGGCGGTGCGCCCATCGGCGATCAGCGGGGCGGCCACGCCCTCGCGCCACATCAGGGCCAGGCCGCGGCCGAACTCGGTGCGGCAGTCGGCGTACTCAACGGCGGTGGGCGTGCCCGTGGAGATCGCCAGGGCCACCGCCGAGTCGGCGTCCAGCGGCACCGGGAGCGCCGGCGCCGCGGCGCCGGTGATGTCCTCACGGGCCGCGACGCCCACCGGTGCGGCCGCGCCGGCACCGGGTTCCGTGCCATAGACGATGACGGCGCGCGCGTCGAGCACGTGCAGCAATTCGTCCGCGGCGGCGTCTGCCAGGTCCTCGTCGTCCGCGCCGGCGAGCGCCTCGCGCGCGATGCGCACCAGCGCGGCCTGTTCGCTCATCCGCCGGCGCTCCAGCAGGTGCGTCTCGTGGCGCTCGTGGACGTCGCGCAGCGAGCCGACCAGGCCGGTACCGCGCCCGTCGGGCCCGACATCCATGCGCAGGATGACCTCCACCCAGCTGTAGCGGGCGTCGACCCGCCGGGCGCGGAACACCAGCCGCTCCTCGTGGGGCTCGGCGGACGGGTGGTCGGACGCGCTCAGGATCCGGATCAGTCGCGCATCGATGCCGGGCCGGTCATCCGGGTGGCCCAGCGCGGTGATGGACCGGCCGCACATCACCGCCGGCTGCCAGCCGAGGATGCGCTCCACGGCCGGTGTCAGGTCGGTGAAGTGGCCGTCCAGCGTCAGCCGGACCAGGCCGTCGGGTGCGTGTGCCGCCAGCGTCGCGAGTTCGCGGGTGGTCTCCACCTCGTCGCGCAGGCGCTGCAGCGTCCCCTCCAGACCGGGGGTGGACAGATCGGACGCACGGGCGTTCGTGGCCATCGGGACTCCTGTGATCGGTGCGCACGCCGGCGGCGGTGCCTGCGCGGCGCGCTCTCAGATGAACGGTCGGAGTTCCGACCGGTCTATCCGGGCCGCTCCAGGGGTGCGATGCCGATGGGGGAGGGGATGGGCGGTGTCCGCCGACCCAGCGATGTGGTGTGCGTGGACGGCGTGGGGAGCACGTGCGACCCCGCGACGTCGGCCGGTGCGGACGGGCCGCCGGTGCCATGGGGTGCCACCGCGCCGCCGGCATCCGAGCCACCGGGGGGCGGGACGGGCGCGGGGGGGATGCCGGGCTCACCCGCACCCGTCGGAACGGATCCGGTGGGGATGTCGGTGGCCGGCGCGTCAAGGGTGCCCGCCGTGGCCGCCACGGGTTCGGCCGCCATGTCGACGGGGCGCGAACCGGGGGTCGCGGACTCCACCGGCGCACCGGCCGCTGCGGACGGCGTCGAGCCGGCACCGGTGGGGATGTCGTCGGTGGTGCGGGATGCGGTGCCCGGGGTCGGCGGCGTCGAGGTGCCTGAGCCCGGGGCAGCGGCATGAACGGTTCCGCTGAGTGGCGGCCCGCGATCCGGGCCCGCGGTGGCGATGTCGCGCACCGCCACCGGCGGCCGGTCGACGCCGCCCGGCTCCGGTCTCGGGACCGGGCCGGGGTCGCGGACGGGGGTGTCGGGGGGCACCAGCACCTCGGTGAGTGGCGGTGCGACCCCGTCGAGGATCGGTGCCAGCGGGATCGTCACCGGCGCCAGAATGGGCGCCAGCGGCGCCGTGATGGGGGTGAGGATCGGCGCGAGCGGGGCGGTGACGCTGCCGAGGATCGGCGCCAGCGGCGTTGTGACCGGCGCGAGCACCGGCGCCAGCGGCGTGGCGACCGCGCCCAGGACCGGCGACAGGGGAGACGTGACCGGCGAGAGCAGGGCACCGAGCGGTCCGGCGATCGCGTCGAGCGCCGGCGCGAGCGGGGCCGTCACGGCACCGACCACCGGCGTGAGCGGCGCCGTGACAGCCTCGATGACCGGCGATCCGGGGACCGTCGAGTCCGGCGTCGGGCGGCCGGT
>JBIQJW010000051.1:0-13545 GCA_044507145.1 Actinomycetota bacterium | reverse complement strand
GAGCTGGGCGCGCGGGTGGCGACCGCGACGGCGGCGGGCCGGATCGATCCCGCCGACCCGCACGGCCGCGGTCTGATGAACGCCCTCACGGCGACGCTGCACGCCCTGGCGCAGCTCCGGCGTGCCGGCGCGCGGATGGCCGTGCTGGTGGAGCCGGGACCCGGGCCGGACGTGGCCGAGGGGTTCTTCGTGCGCGGCGGCGCGGTGGTGGCGCGCCGCCTCCTGCCGGCAGCCGGCTGGCGCGCCGCGGCGGAGTCGGGGCTGGACGAGCTGGGCCCCGGCCGCTCCCCCCGCGGTCCGCTGCCGGCCCGGTTCCGCAACTGCGCCATGCTCATCGAGGAGCGGCTGACCCAACGCGGCGGCCATCCGGGGGCGGTGCGGTTACAGGATGGTTTCGGCCGTGCCGATGCGCTCGCCGCGATGGGACGCGGGGTGCGGGCGGTGCTGGACGGTGATCCGTCGGACTGGGCCGTCCGCACGTAGACTGACCGCGTGACGGTGGCGAGCGCGAGCGGCGACGACCCGCGTGACGCGGCGGTCCGTCTGGTGGAGTGGTTCCGCGCCGAGGGCGCGGATCTCCCCTGGCGCCGGACGCGCGACCGGTTCCGGATCCTCGTGGCCGAGGTCCAGCTCCAGGCCACGCAGGTGGACCGGGTGATCCCCTACTACCTGCGCTTCACCGAGCGGTGGCCCGAACCGTCCGCGCTGGCGGCGGCCCCGCTGGGCGAGGTGCTGGCGGAATGGCACGGTCTGGGCTATCCACGCCGGGCGCGCAACCTTCACGCCGCCGCGGCGATCGTGGCCGAGCACGGCTGGCCTGCCCCCGAGCGACTCACCGATCTTCCGGGGGTGGGGCCGTACACCGCGGCCGCGTTGCGCTGCTTCGCAGACGGAGAGGACCTGCTGCCCGTGGACACCAACGCCGCGCGGGTGGTGGCGCGCCGATTCCCCGGAGGATGGCCGGGCGCGCCGGAGGGTGAGGGGTGGGCCGCCGGGCAGGCGGTGATGGACCTGGGGCGCCTGTGGTGCACGGCCCGTGCGCCCGGATGCGAGAACGGGTGCCCGCTGCGCGCCGGTTGCCCGGCGGCGGATGAGGGGGTGGTGGACGCAGTGACCCCACGCGGGCGCCGCCAGTCGCGATACGAGGGCTCGATGCGCCAGCGGCGCGGACGACTGCTGGCCGAACTCGCGCGCGTGGGCTCGGTGGACGCGTCGCGGGACCCGTCGGCGGCCGCGAGCCTCGCGGCCGAGGGGCTGGCGGAGCGGCGCGGAGGGCGGCTGGTGCGGGTGGGCGGGTGAAGCCGAACCAGGTGGTGGTGGCGGCGCTGATCGAGCACGGCGGACGCATCCTCGTGAGCCAGCGCGGCCAGAACGTGGGGCATGCCGGCCGCTGGGAGTTCCCGGGCGGCAAGCGCGAGCCCGGGGAGAGCGATCGGCAGGCGCTGGCGCGCGAGCTGCGCGAGGAGCTTGCGGTGGATCTGGAGGTGGGCCCCCTGGTGTGGTCGACCCGCGCCGGGCCGCTGGTGCTGCGCTTCTTCCGCTGTCCGTGGCGCTCGGGGCAGCGTCCACGGGCGCTCGGCAGCGTCCAGTTCCGGTGGGTGCTGCGGGAGGATCTGCCGGCGCTGTCATTCCCGCCCGCCGACGACGAGCTGGTCGCGGCGCTCGCGGACGGCCGCATCCTCTGAGCGGGTCCGCCGGCCCGCCGGGGATGGTCCGCCCCGGCCCGCCGGGACACCGATGTTCAGGGCTGCATTAGAATCCCCGCTCCGGACCCCCAGGGAGGTGGCGATGGCCAAGGCAAAGCGCGCACGGCGGAACAGCATCCGCACGATGGACACCGACGGGTCGGCACTGGCCGCTCTGGAGGCCCTGGAGCGAGCCGAGGTCCCGACCGAGCGGGTGCCCGAGCAGCTGGATGCGGAGGGCGCGGTCACGGCGACCGCGGACCCCGAGAAGGAGTGAGCCGATGCGGCGCGATCCGGCTCCGGCCGGGTCGCGCCGCGCGGTCTAGGAGTCCGGCGCCCCGGAGCGCACGAAGGGCTCCCCGGTGACGAGGAAGCGCACGCGGCCGCCGAGTTCGGCACCGTTGTTCGCCACCCGCTCCAGATGCCGGCCCACCAGCACCGCGGTGGCGCCCCACGAGCGCGTTTCGACCTCGTCGGGGACGTCTGCGACGGCCTCGACCACCTCGCCCAGCAGCTGGCGCACCAGCACGGCCTCGTGCGTGGCGCGCTCGCCCAGGTCTGCATCGCTGCGGGCGATCGCCTGGACGGCGGTGGCCAGCACGTCCACCGCACGCGCACTCATGCGCGAGATGAGGTCCTGCACCTGACCCACCGCACCCTCAGGGCGCACCTGGGTGGCCGCCTCGGCGATGGCCACCGCCAGGTCGCCCACGCGCTCGAGCGCGATGACCGTGATGAGGCCGACGTGGAGCAACCGTAGGTCGCTCGCGACCGGCGCCTCCAGCAGTTGGATGCTGAAGACCTTCTGGTCCAGTTCCGCACAGCGCCGGTCGACCTCGTCGTCGGCCGCGATGACCTCGGCCGCGGCCACCGGGTCGACGTCATCCCATGCTGCGACTCCGCGCTCCACCTGCGCGAGCACAAGGCTCGCCATCTCCACCAGGCTCGCGCGAAAGTCCTCGATCTCGTTCTGGAAGTGAACCCGGGTGGTCGTCACGGGGCGATTCTAGCCGCCTCCCGGGGTGTTGTGCTGTAACGGACCTGTGTCTTCGGCCGCTGTGGGTGGTGCCCCGGATCGGCCGGGGCACCACCCACAGCGCTCAGCGCACGGGGAGCGTGCGACCCGAGAGCGCGATCACCGCGTCGGTGGTTGCCAGCAGGGCGCTGCCGTCGCGCCGTCCGGTGAACCTGAACGCACCCGAGGGGCGCTGCAGCCGACGCAGCGTCGCCGACGTGCGGGCGGGCACCGGGCGTCCCATGGCGCGCAGGGCGCGCACGACGTTGCTGGTGGGGTTGGCCTGGCTCCCCCGGCCGCCGCCCTCGGTGGCGTAGCCACCCTCGGTGTTGCGCTGGGCCAGCATCCAGGAGGTGGCCGCTCTCAGCGCCGGATGGCGCGCCGGGACACCCGCCGCGCGCAGCGCCTCGATCATGAGTCCGGTGCCGTCCACCATGTCGCGCCCGTCGGGGGTCATGTCGAAGCTCCAGCCGCCGCGTCCGCGGGCCTGGAGGGTGGTGCGGATGGCGGTGCGCGGGATCGGCCGCCCGGCGGCGCGCAGGGCGATGATCGACAGCGCCTGGTCGAACAGCGTCGCCCCGTACCGTCCGGCCGCGTAGCGGGAGGTGATGCGGGCCACATAGTCGCGGCCGCCGAGCCTCGTGGGATCCGCCCCGGCGGCGACGGCTCCCATCGTCACCTTGGCGGCGGCACCGGCCGTGGTCGCATAGCCCGGGGCGGTGCGCACCAGGGCGCGCAGCCGGGGCCGCACCGCCGCCCGGGTGCGCCCGGCGGCGCGCAGCGCCACGATCGTGTCGGCGATCTGGCCGCCGGCCTGTGCGGGCGTGGTGCGCGCCAGCCAGGCCGCGCCGGCGTGGGTGGCGGCCCGGTCCGTGGTCGCCACCGGCGCCTGCGCGCAGCAGGCGCCGGCCACCAGCGCGCAGGCGAGGAGCGCGCCGACGCCGCGCCGGTTCATCGCGCGGCTCCCGCGCCGACGGTGAAGCGGGCGGCGCGCGCCAGGCCGCGGGTGCCGTCGGCGCCGCGCGCCCGGCTCCAGACGGTCCAGCGGCCGGCGGGCAGCGCGGCGGCGGGCGTCAGGGTCCATCGCGAGCCGGTCGTCTCGGGGGTCGTCCAGACGCGCGAGCCGCACGGGCGCACGCCGGTCAGGGTCCCTCGGCGGGAGACGAAGCGACAGCCTCGCGCGGTGCGCACCGCCGCAGCGACCTCGACCAGGTCGATGTCGGCACGCGCCGGTCCCGCCGTGCCGCGCAGGGCCGTCACGCGCGACACCCGGGCGCCGCCGCGCGGTGAGGTCAGCCGGGCGACGGGTCGCACGACGGCGCCGGTGACGCGGATGGCGCCGATGTTGGCGCCGGGGATGCGGACCGACTCGATGTTGCCGGCGCCGTCGGTCGCGCGCGTCTCGATGCGCCAGGTGCCCTTGGTCAGGGGGCGCTTGCCGAGCGGCAACAGCCACCGGGTTCCCGCCACGCGCGCGTCAAGCCACTCGGGCTGGGCGCATGAACGGGCGGCGGTGAGGCGGCCCGAGCTTGTCCGGAAGCGGCACTGGGTGCCGGCCCGCAGGCCGGCGGAGACGCTCACCCGGGCGATGTCGGATCGGTCCGGCCCGGCGGTGCCGGTGAGGCTACGCACCGGGGCGCGGCGCGTACCGAAGGCCGGCGCGGTGAGCGCGCTGCCGGGGGCGACGGTGTCGGGCGAGGAGGTGCCGGGGGGAGTCGTCGGCCCGGTCGGCCCGGTCGGCTCAGGAACGGCCGCAGGGAGGTTGCACACGGTCGGGTCATCCACGTACGAGCACACCGCGCGGGTGGCGCTGCGCACGTCTCCCGCCCGGCTGGCGCGGACGCCGAGCACACCCTCGCCCTGGGCGACGAAGGTGACGTTGCCGGCCGGGTCGGCGGTGCCCTGCGCCTGCCCGTAGGCGACGGCCGCCCCACTCGCCGGCGCGGCGGAGCCGTCCGCCGCGTGGGCGGTGACCTTCACGGTGAAGGACCGGCCCCGCTCCAGTTTGTCCGAGGACGGCGCGATCTCGAGGGTGCGCGTACCCATCGCGGTGCTCGAGAACCAGACGACATCATCGCCGGCGGTGAGGGCGGCATCCTGCGCGCTGATGTTCGGATCCGCGTGGTTGACGCGGAACTGCCACCACCCGGTCCCCACGGCGGTGGGCCCGATCTGGTTGACGAAGAACGACGCCGGGAAGCCGCCGCCGGCCGGGAAGTGTTGGAGGTCGACGCCGACGCCGTTCGCCGAGGTGGCGCGCATCAGCTGCCACAGGGCGCTGGCGCGGCTGACGTCGATGGTGTTCGTGTTCGGCCAGGGGGTCGCGTCGGAGACCGGGGCGGTGCCCTCACCCTCGATGTACACGGCGCTCTCGGGGATGATCGTCTGGTCGGGACCCTCGACTCTGATGGTGGTGTCGACGGCCTGGGCGACGGCGGGCGTGGCGAGCGCGGCGCATGCCGCGAGCGCGGCGAGCCGCGCGGGCCGGCGAAGAGTGGTGTGCACGTGAAGCTCCTCTGTCCGCGGAGGGCGTTGTTCTGTGCGGACGCGGGACGGGTGTCCTGGCTTCCCGGTGCTGACGCGATCTCCGCGGCCTTCCCAGGTCGCCCCGGTGGCCTGCACATGCGTCGCGGAGATCACTTCCGGGTGACAGTGGCGGGACCGCGCCGGATTCGCACCGGCTTCCCCAACCCCTCATCCGTGGATCCCGGCCAGGCTACAGGGCGGCCCCCGGCGGCGGCGTGGCTCTATGATGGCCCGCCGTGAGCACCGCTCCCCCCGCAGTCCTCGTCCCCGAACCCGCAGGAGCGCTCGAGCGCCTGGTGCGCAGTCCGGGACGCTTCTGCCTCGCGGTCCTGGCGATCACGGTGCTGGGCCTGGCGCTGGATTCCCAGGTGCAGATGACCGGCCAGCTCGTGTTGTCGGCCTGCACGTGGGGCTTCCTGCTGGCGTTCATGGTCTACCTGACCCCGCAGGAGCGGGCGACCACGTGGGTGGTGATCATCGTCGCCACGATGGCGGAGATCATCGGGTCGGTGATCTGGGGGGTCTACCTCTACCGGCTCGACAACCTGCCGTTGTTCGTCCCCGCCGGCCACGGGCTGGTCTACCTGGCCGGCCTGCGCCTGAGCCAGACCGGCTGGCTGCATCGCCACGCGCGGGCCCTCGTGTGGAGCGCCATCGTCACGGTCACCGCGTGGGCGATGCTGGGGCTGTGGGTGCTGGAGCGGCGCGACGTGATGGGGGCCGTCGGCGCCGCCGTCCTCGTCGTCTTCCTGCTGCGCGGCAGGGCTCCGGCCGTGTACGCCGGGGTGTTCTTCGTCGTCGCGTTCCTCGAGATCTACGGCACCGCCATCGGCACCTGGACCTGGCAGGAGGTGGTCCCCGGACTGGGCGTGCCGAACGGGAACCCGCCCAGCGGCGTGGCGAGCGGATACGTCTTCTTCGACATCGCCGCACTCGCCCTCGCGCCGTACCTGCTGAGCGCCACCGGGCGCATCCGCCGCCTCCTATACTCGTGGCGCCGCGGGGGCTTCGATGGGGCGTAGCCAAGCGGTAAGGCAGCGGGTTTTGGTCCCGCGATCGGGGGTTCGAATCCTCCCGCCCCAACCAGATAACGTCTCCACGTCGCGCCCGTCTCCCGCCCATGTAGAGGTCCCGTGACCCTCGGTGTCGTCGTCCTGGCCGCAGGCCAGGGAACCCGCATGCGTTCCACGCTGCCCAAGGTCCTGCACCCGATCGCCGGGCGGCCCCTGGTGGGCTGGGTGCTGGAGGCCACCTCCGCAGCGGAGCCGGCGGCCACCGTGGTGGTGCTCGGCCACGGTGCGGACGACGTCGCGCCGCACCTGCCGGCCGACGCCGTGGTCGCGATCCAGACCGAGCGCCGGGGTACCGGCGATGCCGCCCGGGTGGGCCTCGACGCACTCGACCCCGCGTGCGACACGGTTCTGATCGCGTGCGGGGACACCCCGCTGCTCACCGCCGACGTGGTGCGCTCGCTGGTGGAGGCGCACGCCGCCTCGGGCGCGGGGGCCACGATGCTGAGCGCGACGCTCCCGGACGCCGGGGCCTACGGCCGCGTGCTGCGCGGATCCGACGGACGGGTGGAGCGCATCGTCGAGGCGCGCGACGCCACGCCGCAGGAGCTCGAGGTGCAGGAGTTCAACGCCGGTCTGTACGTGTGCGACGTCGACGCGTTGCGTCAGGGCCTCGCCGGCCTGGACACCGGGAACGCCCAGGGTGAGCTGTACCTCACCGACGCGGTGGGGGCCGCACCCGGCGGGCTCGCCGCCGTGGTGGCGCCCGACGCGGAGGTGGCCGCGGGCGTGAACGACCGGCTCGATCTCGCCGCGTGCGAGGCGGCGGTGCAGGCGCGCCTGCGTCGGGACCTCATGCTCTCCGGCGTCACGATGCCCGACCCCGGCGCCGTCTACCTCGACGCCGACGTCGTGGTGGAGCCCGACGCGGTGCTGTGGCCCGGTACCCACCTGCGCGGCGCCACGCGCGTGGGCGCGGGCGCCAGCATCGGCCCCGACGTGGTCGCCGCCGGCAGCACGATCGGTGCGGGGGCCCAGGTGCGCTCCGCCCATCTTGTGGACGCGGTGGTGGGCGACGACTGCCAGGTGGGGCCTTTTGCGTACCTGCGGCCCGGAACCCGGCTGGAGCGCGGTTCGCGCGCGGGAACGTATGTCGAGCTGAAGAACACCGTCCTCGGCGCCGGGGCCAAGGTGCCACATCTCTCGTATGTCGGCGACGCCGATGTGGGGGAGGGCACGAACATCGGGGCCGGGAACATCACCGCGAACTACGACGGCTTCCGCAAGCACCGCACCGAGATCGGCGCGCGCGTGCGCACCGGCTCCGACTGCGTCTTCGTCGCGCCCGTGCGTGTCGGCGACGACGCCATGACCGGCGCCGGGTCGATCATCACCCAGGACGTCCCGGACGGGGCGCTCGGCATCGCCCGGGCCCGGCAGAGCGTCATCGAGGGGTTCACCGAGAAAGCGGCTGCCCGTGCGCGGGCCGCCGCGCAGACCGAGAAGCCTGAGGGGGCATCGGCATGAGCACGACCAGCATCGCCCGCGACGACTCGAAGCGCCTGATGGTCTTCGCCGGCCGCTCCAGCCAGGAGCTCGGGAGTCGCATCGCGGGACGCCTGGGGATCCAGCTCGGTGACGTCACCCTCAAGACCTTCGCCAACGGCGAGATCTACGTGCGGTTCGAGGAGAGCGTCCGCGGGGCGGACGTGTTCCTTGTGCAGTCCACCTGCCGGCCGGTGAACGACAGCCTGATGGAACTGCTCATCATGATCGACGCCGCGAAGCTGGCCTCGGCGCACCGGATCACCGCGGTCATCCCGTGGTACGGCTACTCGCGCCAGGACAAGAAGTCCGCGCCGCGCGAGCCGATCACCGCGAAGCTGGTCGCCGAGCTCCTGCAGGCCGCCGGCGTGGACCGGGTGCTGACGATGGACCTCCACGCGGGCCAGGTGCAGGGCTTCTTCAACGTCCCGGTCGACCACATGACGGCGCTGCCGATGTTCGTCGACCACTTCAAGGAGCGCGTCTTCGCCGGCGACATCTCCGAGCGGCTCGTCGTCGTGTCGCCCGACGCCGGGCGCGCCAAGCTGGCGAGCCACTTCGCGGAGCGTCTGGGCGCCGAGCTGGCCGTGCTCACCAAGCAGCGGCCCGACCACAACGAGGCCGAGATCACGCTGCTGATCGGCGATGTGGATGACCGCGAGGCCATCCTCATCGACGACATGATCGACACCGCCGGGACGCTCTGCGCGGGCGCCAAGGTGGTGAAGGATGCCGGCGCGCGACGCGTGTTCGCGGTCGCGACCCACGGCCTGCTCTCGGGCAGCGCGGTGGAGCGGCTGCGTAAGTCGGTGATCCAGGAGGTGGTGATCTGCGACACGGTCCCGCCGCCCGCGGACGCCACCGACGACCTCTTCACGATCATCTCCGCCGACCGGATCCTTGCGGACTCCGTGCACAACGTCTTCGTGGACGAGTCGGTCAGCGCGATCTTCTCCGGCGAGAACCAGCTCTTCTAGTTGTGATCTGGCGGCGGTGCCCCGGGCCCGGGGCGCCCTGCTAGAGTCCCCCGTCGCAAAACGACCAGGAACGCATCCCGCAATGGCACACGTCGCACTCTCGGCTCAGCAGCGCACCCAGTTCGGCAACGGTCCCACCCGCCGCTTGCGGCGCGAGGGCCTGGTGCCCGGGATCATCTACCAGTCCGGCGGCCCGTCGCTGTCGTTCGCCGTCGGCGGGCGTGAGCTGCGTCGCGTGCTCCTCGAAAGCGGCCGCACCGGCGTCATCGACCTGCAGATCGAGGGCGACAAGGGCCGTCCCGTGCTCCTCAAGGAGTGGCAGCTCGACCCGGTCCGCGGTGAGGTCGTGCATGTCGACTTCCAGGAGGTCGACCTCACGCAGGAGGTGCAGGCCCCGGTCGCGCTGACGCTCGTGGGCAACCCGGTGGGTGTTCGCGACGGTGGCGTGCTGGACCAGACGCTCCGTGAGGTTGAGGTGTCCGCCCTGCCGGACTCGCTCCCGGAGAGCATCGACCTGGATGTGAGCACGCTGGACATCGGTGCCGCCGTCACGGTCGCCGACCTCGTCGCGCCCGAGGGCGTCACGATCGTGTCGGACCCCGAGCTGGTCGTCGCGTCCGTCGTCGCGCCGAGCAACGTCGAGGCGCCCGAGGAGGAAGAGGCGCCCGAGGAAGAGGGCGACGCCCCCGCTGAGTAGCCCGTCGCGGACCGCCGGCGGCGAGGCCGCCGGGACGGTCCGGCTCGTCGTGGGGCTCGGGAACCCGGGCCCCAGGTATGCCGCCACCCGCCACAACGCGGGTGAGATGGTCGTGGACGAACTCGCGCGCCGGCTCGGCGCCGGACGGTTCGCCGACCGCTACGCGGGACGTTTCGCAGACGTCCGCGGGCCGGCCGGCCCGCTGGCCCTGCTGGTGCCCACCACCTACATGAACGACTCGGGGCGCTCGGTGGGCCCCGCGGCCGGGTCGCTCCACGCCCCGCCGGACCGCGTGCTGGTGGTGCACGACGAGATCGACCTCCCGTTCGGCGTCGTCCGCGGCAAGGTGGGCGGTGGCCATGGGGGCCACAACGGCCTGCGGTCGGTTGCGCAGGGCCTCGGGGGCCCCGGGTTCGCGCGCGTGCGCGTGGGCGTCGGGCGCCCGCCCGCGGAGTTCCGCGGCGATGCCGCGGCGTGGGTGCTGATGCGCTTCTCGGAGAATCCGGCCGAGGTGCGCGCGCTGATCGAGCGCGCCTGCGACATGGTGGAGTGCGCCGTCGCCGAGGGGATGGAGGCCGCCATCGCGCGCTTCCACGCCGCTCCCCCCGGCGAGCGGGCGCGCAAGCGCCACGAACGGCGCGCCGCCGCCGAGCGTGCCGGTGATGGGCCGGTCACCGCCGACACGGACGGCGGGGTGGACACATGAGCACAGCCGGCACGGCCCTCGACCGCCTCCTGCTGGGCGGCGGGATCGGCACGACGCTCACCCGACGGCTCGCCGACGACGCGGCCGGCGCACCGGCCCAGCTCGCACTGGGCCGCCCCGGCTGGCCGTACGCCATCGCCGCCATCGCGCGGACCGCCGGCCGTCCGCTCCTCGTGGTGACGCCCGATGACGATGAGGCGCGCGACCTGCACGCCGAGCTGGCCGTGCTCCTGGGTCGCGCGGCCACCGCTCTGTGGCCCACGCGCGGGATCGCGCCGGGCGCCGCCGTGGGCGCCTCGCCGCACCTGGTGGGGCAGCGGGCGCGTGCGCTCGGCACCCTGGGCGGCGAGGGCAGCGTGGTGGTGGTGAGTGCCGCGGCCCTGGCCGAGCGGGTCCCGTCCGCGGACTGGCCGCCGCTGGAGCTGTCGCTGGGCGACGAGATCACCCTCGACACCGCGCTCGATTCGCTCGCCGCCCTCGGTTATGAGCGGGTCGACCAGGTGGAGGAGCGCGGGGAGATGTCCGTGCGCGGTGGGATCCTGGATGTGTATCCGTCCACCGCCGACATGCCGGCGCGGGTCGAGTTCTTCGGCGATGAGATCGACGGGCTGCGGGCATTCTCGCCGTTCACCCAGCGGACCATCCGCCCCATCACGCGCCTGGTGGCGTGGAGCGCCGCGGAACCCGATGGCGATGAGGGTGCCGAATCGCTCACCGCGGAGCGCCTGGCCGGCGCCGCTCTGATCCGGTTGGCGCCGGCCGAACACGCCGGCGCGCTGCGCGCCGCGCGGGAACGGCTGGAGGACGAGGCCGCCTCGGGGGCGCTTGCCGACCCCGACGAGGTGCGCGAGCGCATCGAGCGCTTGGCCGGCATCGACATCGCACCCCCGGCCGGGGGCACCGGTGGCGCGTTCGACGCGGTGGAGGCGCGCTTCGCCACGCGTTCGGCGTCGGAGGCCGAGGCCGAGCTGGGGCGCCTTGCGCGCTCCGGACTGCGTGTCGTCGTGGCGTTCTCCCGGCGCGGCGACCTCTCGCGCGCCCTGGCGCGCATGGAGCGCCTCAAGGCCGTGGAACTCCAGCCGGGGGAGCTGCCCGAGCCGGGTTCGGTCGGATTCGCCGCGTTGCCCATCCGCGCGGGGATGATCTCGCGTGACCTCGGCGTCGCCATCGTCCCCGAGGAGCAGGTGCTGCGCCGCCGACGCGTCGCCACCCAGCGTGGCCCGGTGGTGGGCCGGCGCCTCGCAAGCTTCCTCGACCTGAAGGTGGGCGACCACGTCGTCCACGAGGACCACGGCGTGGGGCGCCTGATCGCGTTCGAGACGCGCACCGTCGCCGGCATCACCCGCGACTACCTCGCCCTGGCCTTCGCCGGCGCCGACCGGCTCTACGTCCCGCACGACCAGTTGGAGCGCGTCACCCGCTACGTGGGCGCCGACGGCTCATCCCCGCCGCTGTCCAAGCTGGGCGGCAAGGCCTGGGATCGCATGAAATCGCGGGCCCGCGCCGCGGTGCGCGAGATGGCCGGAGAGCTCATCGCCCTCTACGAGGCGCGGGCCGCTGCGGTGGGGTTCGCCTTCCCCGCCGACGACGAACTCACCCGCGAACTCGAACGGCGCTTCCCCCACCGAGAGACGCCCGACCAGCTGCGTGCCATCGACGCCGTCGCGGAGGACATGGAGCGCCCGCGGCCGATGGACCGGCTCATCTGCGGCGACGTCGGATTCGGCAAGACCGAGATCGCGATGCGCGCCGCGTTCAAGTGCGCTGCCGCCGGGCGTCAGGTGATGATCCTGGTCCCCACCACGATCCTCGCCCAGCAGCATCTCGCGACCTTCCGCGAACGGTACGGCGACCTCCCCGTGAGCGTCGACATGGTCAACCGGTTCCGCTCGGCCGCCGAGGTGAAGGAGGTCCTCTCCCGCTATCGCGAGGGGACGCTCGACATCGTCATCGGCACCCACCGGCTCCTGTCGATGGACGTGCAGCCGAAGGACCTCGGCCTCGTCATCGTCGATGAGGAACAGCGCTTCGGCGTGGCGCAGAAGGAGGCGCTGCGCAAGCTGCGCGTCAAGGTCGACGTGCTGGCGATGAGTGCCACACCCATCCCGCGCACCCTGCAGATCTCGCTCTCGGGCCTGCGCGACATCAGCGTCATCGAAACGCCTCCGGCGGGCCGGCGGCCCATCGCCACCCACGTGGGCGAGTACGACGAGCGCATCGTCGCCGAGGCCCTGCGCCGCGAGGCCGCGCGCAAGGGGCAGAGCTTCTTCCTGCACAACCGCGTCGACACCATCGAGGACGTGGCGGCCAACCTCCGCGGGCTCGTCCCCGAGCTCACCATCGTCACCGCGCACGGCCAGATGGGCGAGCACGAGCTCGAGGAGGTGATGCTGTCGTTCATCCGCGGTGAGGCCGACGTCCTCGTGGCCACCAGCATCATCGAATCGGGCATCGACATCCCGCAGGCCAACACCCTCATCGTCGACCGCGCCGACGCCCTCGGACTGTCGCAGCTCTACCAGATCCGTGGCCGGGTGGGCCGGTCCGACGTCACCGCCCACGCCTACCTGCTGTACCCGGACGCGGCCACCCTCTCGCGCGATGCCGCGGCCCGCCTGCGGGCCCTCGCCGACTACACCGAGCTGGGCAGCGGCCTCAAGATCGCCATGCGCGACCTCGAGATCCGGGGCGCCGGCAACCTCCTCGGCGACGAACAGAGCGGCCACGTCGCCGCGGTCGGCTTCGAGCTCTACCTCGAGATGCTCAACGAGGCCGTCATGGCCGGCCAAGGCCAGGAGGCGCCCGAGCGCGACGTGCGCATCGACATCCCCGTCTCGGCCCACATCCCGGCCGCCTACGTGCCCATGGAGGCCGCCAAGATCGACCTGCACCGGCGCATCGCCCTCGCCGAGACGCTCGAGGACGTCGACTCGCTTCGCGCCGAGATGGCCGACCGCTTCGGGGACCTCCCCGACCCGGTCGAATCGCTCCTCACCGTCCAGCGCCTGCGCATCAAACTGCGCGCCGTCGACGCCAGCCAACTCTCGGTCCGCGCCGGCCGGCTCCAGGTCGCCCCCGTCAGCCTCACCAGCCAGCAGCTCCGCGCGCTGCGCGATGCGGTGCCCCGGGCCACCTACGCCTCCCGTGAGCGCATGGTCTCCATCCCCGCCGGCGCCGCCCCCGGCGAGCGCCTCCTCGCCGCCGAGGCTGCTTTGGATGCTTTGGTCTCCGCCGCCTCGTAGAGGCGGCTCCGCCTCTGCTTGGGCGGCTCGCTGCAAATAAGGCCCAGATCCCGTGACGCGGATGAGGGCCGTGCTGTTCGCACTGTCCCTCATCCGCGTCACGCGATCTGGTCGTAGTTTCGCGGCCGCCCGTGGTCATGGC
>JBIQJW010000282.1:0-2085 GCA_044507145.1 Actinomycetota bacterium | reverse complement strand
CGGCGCCGCGCGCCTCAGGCCACGAAGCGGTAGCCCACCCCGCGCACGGTCTCGATGCGCTCGTCGCCGAGCTTGCGCCGCAGGTAACGCACGTACACATCCACCACGTTCGAGCCGGGGTCCCAGTCGAGCTCCCACACCTGCGACAGGATGCGCTCGCGTGAGAGCACCTGGTCGGGCCGGCGCATGAACGCCGACAGCAGGGCGAACTCGCGCGCGGTGAGGTCGTGCTCCTCCTCGGCCACCCGCACCCGCCGGCGCTGGGTGTCGAGTTCCACGTCGCCCACGCGGACGATGGTGCTGGGCTCGTTGTCGCCGCGCACCCGCATCCGCACCCGGATGCGCGCAAGCAGCTCGTCGAAGGCGAACGGCTTGGTGAGGTAGTCGTCGGCCCCCAGGTCCAGCCCCTCCACGCGGTCGCTCACGTCGCCGCGAGCGGTCAGCACCACGATGGGCAGGCGCGACCCCTCGTCGCGCAGGCGCCGCAGCACCTCGGTGCCGTCGATATCGGGCAGGCCCAGGTCCAGCACCATCAGGTCCAGGCCGGCGTCGCGGGCCCGCGCCAGGCCCTCCTCACCGGTGGCCACGTGCTCCACCGCGTAGCCCTCGGCGCGCAGCCCGCGCACCAGGAATGAGGCGATGCGCGCCTCGTCCTCCACCACCAGGATCCTCATGCCGGCACCGTCACCCAGAACGTGGCCCCCTGGCCGGGGCGGTTGTCCAGGCCCGCGCGCCCGCCCTGCGCCTCGGCGATGCCGCGCACGATCGCCAGCCCCAGCCCGGATCCCGGCGCACGTGAATCGCCGCGCGCGAACGGGCGGAAGATGCGCTCCTCCTCGCTCACCGGCACCCCTCCCCCGTCGTCGGACACCTCGATGCGCCACATCATCGCGTCATCGCGCACCCGCAGGTCCACCGGCCCGGTTCCGCCGTGCCGCTTGGCGTTCTGCAGCAGGTTCAGCACGGCCTGGGCCAGCCGCTGGGGATCGCACCGCACCGCGGCGCCGTCGGGCACCGCGCCCACGCGCAGGCGCCCTTCCAGCAGCGGTTCGGCGGCGCGGGCCACGTCGGCGATGAAGCGGCCCAGGTCCACCGTCTCCAGCCGCACGAACCCCGGGTCCTCCACGCGCGCCAGCGTGGCCATGTCCTCCACGATGCGCCCCATCCGGCCCAGCTCGTCCACCACCACGTCGATGGTCTCGCGCAGGTCGTCCGGGTGCGGGTCGGCGCCCAGCACCTCCAGGTGGCCGCGGCAGATGGTGATCGGGGTGCGCAGTTCGTGGGACGCCTCGCGGATGAAGCGCTGCTCGCGCGCGAACGACGCCTCCAGGCGCTCGAGCATGCGGTTGAAGGTGGTGGCCAGCAGGCCCACCTCGTCCTGTCGCGGGGGCACGTCGATGCGGCGGGTCAGGTCGCCCCCGGCCGCGATCGCGTCGGCGGTCACCGCCATGTCCTTCACCGGACGCAGCAGCCGCCCGAGGGTGAACCACGCGATGGCGGAGGCGAGGCCGAACGCGAGGGCCGCGGCCGCGAGCACCGCGAGACGCCGGTCGAGGAGTGCCGCGCGGTCGGCCTCCACCGGGTGCGCCACCACCACCCCGCCGCGCCGCTCCCCGCCCACGCGCAGCGGCGTGGCCAGCGCCCGGGCCGCGCCGGCGTCGGTGTCCACCGAGACGAGGCGCGGCACCTCGACCGCGCGCGCCATCTCGGCCAGGGCCGGGTCGGCGGCCAGGCCGCCGGCGGAGCGGACATCGTCGGCGCCGAAGGCCACCACGATGCTGTCGCGGTCACCGGCCGGCCAGGTCTCCAGGTACGACTCGATCGATTCGCGCACGGTCAGGCCGTCGTTGGTGCCCGACAGCAGGCCGGCCTCGAAGTCGCGCACCTCCTCACGCAGCTCCTCGTCGGCCACCCGGGTCTGAGCGCGGTTGGCCTGCTCGAACGTGATGAGCGATGTGACCACCAGCGCCAGGCCGACCAGCAGGGCGTACCAGCCCAAGACGCGGGGGCGCAGGCCCAGCATCGGCCGGCGGCGCGGGCGACGGGGATGACGATCAGTCGTCGTCGTCATCGTCGTCGTCATCA
>JBIQJW010000050.1:0-13668 GCA_044507145.1 Actinomycetota bacterium | reverse complement strand
TGACCGACCGCTACGGGCGCGAGGGCACCAGCACCCCCTAACCGGTCCGGGTGCGGGCGCGCCCGGCGCGGTTCAGCGCCGGCGCACGATGTCGCACAGCCGCAGGTAGGCGGCCGCGCAGGCGTCCCACGAGAAGCGCTCGGCGGCGCGCGCCGCGGCGCGGGTGCCCAGGGCGGTGCGCCGGGCCGGGCTGGCGATGAGGGCCTCCAGGATGTCGGCGAGGCCCGCGGCGCCGTCGGCCAGCGCGAAGGTGGCCGCCGCGTCGCCCACCACCTCCAGGTTGGGGGCGTGGTCGCTCACCACCATGGGGGCGCCGGCGGCCATCCCCTCCACGATCACCGGGTGCGTGCCGCCCACCTCGGTGGGCGCGCACATGATCCCGCAGCGGTGCACCAGCTCGGCGTACCCGTCGCCGAAGACGTATCCGGGCATGTGCACGTCGGGGCCGGCGTCGGCGCGCAGGCCGGCGATGTAGTCGTCGGCGTAGGGCGCGTCACCCACGATCACCAGCGGCCAGTCGGGTGCCAGGCGCCGGTGGGCGTCCAGCAGCAGGTGGGCGTTGTTCTCGGGCACCAGGCGCCCCACGAACAGGATGAAGCGCCCGGGCTCCACGCCCAGACGTTCGCACCACTCGGTGCCGCCGGGGTCGGGCAGGTCGGCGCCGTAGGGGATCGCGGGGATCCGCCGGCCGTGGCGCTGCTCGTACAGGTCGGCCACCGATTCGGAGTCGGTCACGGCCAGGGTGGCGGCGCTGGGGGCCATGGCCTCGGCGGCGCGCAGGTAGGCGCGCGCGGGGCCCGACCACTTCGCCCGCTCGGAGTCCAGGCCGTCGATCTGCAGGATCGAGGGGATCCCCGCCAGACGCGCCAGCGGCACCACCGGCGCGTTGCCGGCGATGAAGTAGATCGCCACGTCGGGGCGGGCGCGGGTGGCCATGTGCGCGGTGCTCACCAGCGTGTGGGCCAGGGTGTCCAGGTGCTTGCTGCGCACGGTGGGCAGGTGCACCAGGCGGGCGCCGGCGTGCGTCTCGCGCCGCTCGGTCATGTGGGGGCGGCAGTACACGGTCACCTGGTGGCCGGCGGCGGTGAACCGCTCCGACAGGTGTTCCACCGCGGTCTCGAAGCCGCTGTAGGCGGCCGGGATGCCGCGCGTGCCCACCAGCGAGATCCTCATCGTGTCCCCGCCGGCGCGGTGGTGCGGGTGCATGCGCGCACGGCGTGCCAGGCGGCGCGGCCCATGCCCTCCTGCGTGTAGCGGGCGGCGCGCACGGGGCCGGCGGCGCGCAGACGGGCGGCCTCGGCGGGCTCCAGCGCGGCGCGGAGGCCGTCGGCGATGGCGCGCGGGGTGGGTTCCACCAGGATGGCGGCGTCGCCGGCCACCTCGGCCAGCGCGCCGCGGTTGCTGGCCACCACGGGGCTGGCGGCGGCCATCGCCTCCAGCGCCGGCAGGCCGAAGCCCTCGTACAGCGACGGGTAGGCGGTCACGGCGGCGGCGCGGTACAGGTCGGCCAGCGTGGCGTCGTCCACGTGGCCCAGCCAGCGCCCGCCGGCCTCGCGGGCGATGGCGTCGCCGCCGTTGCCGGCCTTACCCACCAGGGCAAGTTGCGGGGCGCGGTCGCCCAGCAGGGAGATGGCCCGGCCCAGGGCGGCCAGGTTCTTGCGCGGGTTCAGGTCGCCCACCGCCAGGCAGTAGTCGCTCAGGCCGAAGCGCTCGCGCACCCGGGCGGCGGCACCGTCGTCGGGCGTGAAGCCCGGTGCGGCGTAGGGGCTCACCACGTGGACCTTGGCGGGGTCGATGGCCAGGGCCTCGGCCACGTCGGCGCGCGCCGTCTCGGACAGCACCAGCACGGCCTGGGCGCGCCGTGCCGAGCGCGGCACCAGGGCGCGCAGCACGCGCCGCGCCCGCGCCGGGAGCCATTCCGGGTTGGTGATGAAGGTGGCGTCGTGCACGGCCAGCAGCAGCGGGCAGGGCTGGAACAGCGGCGACACGTAGGTGAACACGCTGGCGTCGGCGGCCATGTCGGCCAGCACCTGCGGGGCGCGCCGGGCCAACCGGGCGATGTCGTGCCCGGGAACGCCGGCCACCTGGTGGGCGGTATCGCGCATCTGGCGGGTGCCGTCGGGCGTGGCCACCAGGGCGGCCACCCGGTCGCCGTCGCCGGCGGTGGCCACCATGGCCGACACCAGTTCGGCGGCGTAGCGGGCGTTGCCGGCGTCGCCGGCGGCCTGTTGGCCCAGCATGTGGCAGTCCACGGCCACCAGGGTCATGCGGCGGCGGCCTCCGCGTAGATGTCGGCCAGGGCGCGGGCCGTGGCCTGCCAGGTGAACGCCTCGGCCCGCGCGCGGCCGCGAGCGATGCGGTCGGCGCGCATGCCGGCGTCGGCGGCGATGGCGGTGATGGCCTGCGCCCAGGCGTCGGCGTCGTCGGGTGGCACGTATATCGCGGCGCCGGCGCCCACCTCGCGCAGCGCTGGGATGTCGGATGCGATCACCGGCACGCCGGCGGCCATCGCCTCCAGCATCGGCAGCCCGAAGCCCTCCTTGCGCGAGGGCATCACCACGGCCAGCGCGTCGGCGCGCACGCGGGCCAGCCGCTCGGGCGGGAGGTGCCCCATCCAGTCCACGCGCCCGGCCGCGCCCACCACGCCGGCGTGTTCGCGCAGGCGCGCCAGGCGTCGGGGCGACCATGCCCCGGTCAGCACCAGCCGCACCTTCGGCGTGGCCGGCAGCCGGCCCACGGCGTCCAGCAGCAGCGGCAGGTTCTTGTGCGGCTCCAGCGACCCGCTGCACAGGATGTAGGTGCCGCCCAGTCCGGCACCGGCGGGGGCGACGGCGGGCGGCGCTGCCAGGGGCACCACGCGGATGCGCCCGGGGTCCACGCCGGCCACGCCGGCCAGGTCGTGCGCGGTGTCCTCCGAGATCGCGGCCACCAGGGTGGCCTGGCGAAGCCGCGCCAGGTGGCGGCGGTATGCGGCGGCCTGGGCCGCTCGGCCGGGACCGGCGAGGTACTCGTCGCGGTACACCGCCGGGATCAGGTCGTAGCAGGTGGCCACGGTGGGCCCCGGTGGGATCAGGTCGGGCTGCGTGGCGTGGAACACGGCGTCGCCGGCACCGGCGCGCACGCGCCGCTCGCCGGCCAGGGCGGGCCAGGGGTCGGGGAGGCGCAGGCGCCCCATCACGCCGGGCCACACGGGGCGGCACAGGCGCGTGTACGAAAAGCCGGCCGGCGCCGGCTGGCGGGCGTCCAGCAGCAGCCGCGGGCGCTCGACCGCCGGCAGGTCGGCGAAGCCGGCGAGCATCCCGGCCACGGCGGCCCCGATGCCGCGCACGGCGTGCGCGCCGGCGAGCGGGGTGGCGTCGAGCAGTGCGGGCGCGGCCATCCGGCGCACCCTACTCCGCGCGCCGCCCGTTCCGGCGCCTCGCGGGCGCCGGCGGGCCGCTACCGGGCCCGGGTGATCGCGGGCGCCCGCGCGGCCAACAGCGCCGGGTCGGTGCGCAGCGCGGCCGCGAGGATGTCCCAGCGGTCCGAGCCCCAGCGGTCGGCGGCGCGCACCCGCCACGCGCGCGCCGCCGACGTGTGCCCGCCGGCGCCCGTCGCCTGACCGGACATCCGGCGCACCCACACCACCTGCGGCCGGTACGCGGGCCGATAGCGCCGCGCGGCGGCCCGCAGCCGCGGCGCCAGCGAGGGAGGGACGCGCAGCGATGCGACGTATCGCACCAGCAGATCCACGGTGGCGGCCTCGGTGAGCCCCTCCTCCAGAGCGCGCGCGGACGCGTCGTGGTGCACGTCGATCGGCATCGGCGCACCTGTGACGTGGAGCGTTTCGTGCAGCAGCACCGCCAGTCCCATCACCATGCGGTCCAGGTCGGCGCGCGACGGGCGCCGCTTCGCGGTCGCGGGACGCCGGGCCGTGATGCGGGCCCGGTGCAGGGCGTTGAGGCCTGCCGTGGCGGCCGGACCCAGGAACACCGTGCCCGCGTGGGTTGCCCGGTAGACGCGCCGCACGCCCACAGTCCGAGTCGATCAAGCGATCGGGTCCCTCGTGTGAGCGCGGACCGCCTTACACCGAGCACAGTCGACTCGCCAACCCGGCACGAACGCCGTAGCGCGCAGATCCCCTCAGCCGACCATTCGAGCGCACCGCCTGTGGCGCTTACGGTTCAGCAAGCGTCATTGCGCAGATGCCGTGATCTTGGCGAGGTGTAGCGCCTCAGATACCCATCCGACGCCGCTCGGTGGAAGCTGGTGCGGGAGGAGCGCCGCCAAGGAGCGTGTTGAGCAGGTCGTCCAATGCATCGAAGTGCTGAACTCGGGGCCTTCCATCATCCTTGAGACCCCAAAGCGAGTAACCATCGTGGTTGAGCTTCTCAAACTGGCCGTTGTACTCGCCAGCCGTGACGAAGCGAATCACAAGCGATGGACCATCGGTTCGCGGTCGAATACTAAGGAGCTTGCGTCCTGCATCCTCCCGAAGAATATGTGGCCCCTTGGTGTCGATGCACACCACCTTGGAGTCGGTCCATACTACAAAGTCCGGGTAGAAGGTCTCGGTTTCGCCTACGGAGATCAGCGGGATGCCGTACCCGCTTCTGGGCTGGTTGCGCACCCAAGTCTTACCAGTCTTATCGAGCGCGCGAGCGAATGTACGCTCCAGCCCGTTGAGTGCTTCGTAGCCTGCATGGAGCGCATTGGTGAAGCGCTCGATCTCGCTCTCTCGCACGAGAATGGACCCGGCCACATACGGGTTTGGTTTCCGCTGAACGAGCGTGACGTTCTCGATGTACTCATGGACGACCTTGCCGGCCAGATCTCGGATCTGCATAAACGCCGGGCTGCCAACGCCTACCTGGGCGTCAAAGCGTCCGTCCGCCGTGCTTGCGACGTCGAGCGCCTCAGGGAACAGGCGCTGGATCTCCCGGTGAAAAACCCATCGTGCGGAAACCTTGCTGGGCTCTTCGTAGTCTTCCCAATCAGAGCTAGCAGCGGCTCCCCCGCCGATCGTCTGAATGGCGATCCGGCGGCTACCGCTCCCAGAAGTGTTGATGCCGCCTGCCGAGTAGTCAATCATCTGATTCAGAAGCTTGGTAACGGGTGCGACTGCCTCGTGAGGGTCGCGCGCCGTCCGAGGGATTTCCCGCTTGAGCTTGGGCTTCAGTGATTTCGACCGCGTTCCCTGTGAGGTGCTGGCCACCAGTTTGACGTCAGGGAGGTCACTACCGAGTCGGTTCTCGATGTCTGTGAGGACATCATTGAACACTTCGTTGCGGTCGACGCGGACGTAAAAGTGCGCTGTATTGAGGCGCTCGGAGGGATAGTGCATGGCGCGAGGCTGGCGCAGCACTCGTCCGATGACCTGGGTGATTTGGACGTTCGACTCCATCGACTTGTCGATGTAGGCGAAGTACGCCTCGGGGTCATCCCAGCCCTCCTGGAGCGTGAGATTGAAGATGATATGGCGGAACGCGCCCTGCGTGAACGCGTCGTAGTCCTTCTCCGCACCCTTGAAGAGAACGAACTCTTCGGGCAGCGGATAGTCCTTGTGCGTGTCGAGGTTGGCGTACACGGCGACGGTGCTGGGGTCGATGCCCTGCTGCTCGACTAGGTAACGCCAGATCTGGATCGAAGGCGCCTGGCGTTGACTGAACGGTCGTGCTGGATCGTCCTTGCGGAACGCATCGTCAGCGACAACGTTCGTCTTACAGACATAGATCGCCTTAGGGCTGACCTCGATGCCGTACTCGACCGCGTCTTCCTCGGCTTCGGCCATGTCCGCAAGAAGCGCCGAGACCGCCTCCTCCATCGGGGTCTTGTAGCCTGCGAGATTTAGCGAGTTCTTGACTAGGCCCTCCTTGACCACCGCGGAGGAGCGGACCTTCGTGACGAGCCAGTCGTCCGAATAGCCGGCTGCGCGCAGACGGTCGATCTCTCCTGCCATGAGAGGCGGCAACTGCATGGTTGCACTTGCGAGTAAGAATGCTTCCGGTTGTAGCTTTAGAAGCAACTCGGTCTGCTGGTCGGAGAGGTTGTGCGCCTCGTCATAAACGACGAAGAGTGGGCGGCGCACACCGTTTACGTCCCGACGTTCATGGAGTGCATCCCAGGTCGACGTCCCCGTTCCGTCGATATCCGACTTGTAAATCGTGAGCGCGCCTTGCTTCATATCTTTACGGTTGAACGTCCCAACAGTGGCGAAAAAGAGCGAAGCGGCGACTGCTACCTCAACCTCATGTGCCGAGTACTCATTGAGAAGCCGCACGGTCACGTTCCCTAGAACGTGGTGGTACTTGCCCCCCGCCTGCAGATTCTCATAGCTCTGTGCGACGACAACGCGACCGCGCGAGAGCCACAGAATGACCGGTGCGAGATCCGTTACTGCACTCATCTGCGCGACTGCATCTGCAAGGATGATCGTCTTCCCTGCTCCGGTGAGAGCTGCGAGCGACTGAAAGAACGGTACGTACTCCGGCTGCCTGCGGGTTCCCTTTGAGACCTCGTTCCCCTGGTACTCAATGAACCGATCAGCAATCTGCGACGACGCTTCCCGCTGGAAGGTGAACAGCTCGATCATTCGCCGCTCCCATCCGTGTACGCCTCGGTACGCATGTCCAAGCCAAAGTCAATCAGGATCTGGTCGGGGATTCGGTAGAAGCGGACGTCTTCGGTGCCGAAAAGGTTGTAGCGGGCGTACACGTGGTACGCGGGTTCTAGCTTCGCGCGCTTACCTTCTGCGACGCATGCCTCGTAAACCTCTTCCGTGAGGTCGGTGTTGCCGTCGGGGCCGTCCCAGATGAGATAGAAGCCGTGGCCCTCGGAGTTACGACCAACGAGGTACTTATAGGAGAGGTCGCTGTAGGTGATGAGCGAACCGCCGCGCCGGCGGTTCGAATCGTGGTGCGATGCGATAACAGTGTCAACCATCTCATCACGCTCCATGCGAAGCACGATGTTCGCATCGACCTGCTTCGTAAGCGTCTTGAACGCGAACCCACCCGAGAGTCGGGTACCCTTTCCGTTGGCCCACCGGCCGGAAATCGCTCGCTTGAGGCGCTCGGCGGTCAGTGTTTTGGCATAGGAGTCGCCGCGCTCTGGGCGACCCTGCTCGATTAAGATGAACCGGCGATCGCTGCCGGTTGTCTCGTTGAGCGCTAGGACAGCATGACCCGTGGTGCCTGACCCAGCGAACGGATCGAGGACGATACCGTTCGGCGGGCACCAGATCTGGATGATCTTTTCGATTAGGCGGAGCGGCTTCACAGTACGGAACCCGTGGTCGCGTCCGACGATGGCACTGAGTTCATCCACGCCGGTCTGGCTGTGGCCCGACTGTGCGTGCTCCCAAGAGATCGAGCCGAGTGCTTCCGGGAAATCATGGTCGTCGTCTGCCCAGTACGTCATTGGCACGACGCCGCGCTTCACGTTGTCGAGGTAGCGCTTGTGCTGAGGTCGTCCCTCGCCGGAGACGCCGAAATAGACGATCGGCCACGGACCATCCTTGAGCAGCCTTTCCGCGCGAGGTCGTGCAACGTCGATCGGGTCCTTGAGCATGAAGGCCTTAACGCCCTTCAGCACCGACTCTTCAGGCACTCCTGCGATTCGGGCTCGCATCGCCTCATCTCCGAGGTTTCGCTCGACGTAGCGAGTTCCCCAGCCTTCAAGTGCGCGCTTCACCTGCGCGCGCGCCAACGCCCAGCAGCGGCCTTCCGGCGGATAGTGGAGCTCGCCCGTGAACGGTGATTGAATCGCGTACACCATCGGCTGATTCCTTGCAGCCTTACCTGCCGAAAGATCCCCGGACTTCCAGAGTCTGTCATCGCCGTCACGTGCCTGGTACCTAGCGTTCATGTCCTCTTCTCGAGGAAGGAGCGCGGTCGTGGCTCGCTCGTCGTCGCGTGCATACACGAGAATGTACTCGGTCGCCGTACTAACGTGAGACTTGTCCGAGCGGGGTGAATAGGACTTCTGCCAGTTCAGAATGGCGAGTCGGTTTCCCTCGCCGAAGATTTCGTCCATCATCTGGCCGAGATGGAACAGTTCACGGTGGTCGATGCAGACTGCGATAACGCCGCTTGACTTGAGCATGGAGTGCATCATCTGCAACCGCGGGTACATAAACTTCATCCACTTGGTGTGCCGCGCGGGATCGTCGCTTGCTACCCACGTTCCGATACCCGGATCGTTCGGGTTCTCGTCCCATCGATCGTTGTAGCGGAAGTCGTTTCCTGTGTTATATGGCGGATCGGCCACGATGACGTCAACGGCGCCACGCCAGCGATAGAGCGAGGCGAGCGCCTGAAGGTTGTCACCCTCGATGAGAAGGCTCTTTGCTCGGTCCTCAGCGCTGCCGACGGACAGCCCTGAGTTCGTTCGCTGCACACGGGGGCGTACTAGCCGGGCAATTTGGCGTGCCCGCTGCTTGCCCGTGAACGCGAGGTTGACTCCCCGCTGAGTTTTCTCCGCTACGATTGCTCTGACATCTTCCAGAGTCAGAGCCCGACCGGCAACCTCACTCAATTCCGACAGCAGCTCGCTATGGTCGTGAGTGGCGGTAGCGTCAGGTTCCGACATCGTGAGTCCTCTGGCAGTTCGTGCACGGCCCACTACAAGTATCTCATTACGGGCCGCCGGCATTCAGCGCAGGCGCGTGGAGCGCCGCGTGTCATGACTGCCCCTGGGCCCCTGAGCGTCCTTCCCGCGCGCTAGGAGTACGGGGTCTCGTGCTGCCCAACAGTCGGCGCGTGAGGTATGACGGCGTCGGCGGATGCGCCACGACGGCGTGGTCTCGCGGGCGGACACCTCGATGCGCCAGACGGTTGGTCGCGAGCCGGTGATCGCCCCTCCCACCTCGCGGATTGGCGAGCGTTTGTCGCTACGAGCGGATGAAATAGGCTGCGGCGCATGCCGCCGCACATCCATCAGCGCACGTTCCGGGTGGTGATGTCCGAGGTCGACGTCGCCCAGATCCACTTCACGGCGCTGCACCGCTGGGTGGATCGCGGCATGTCCGAGTGGCTCGCTGAGGTGGGCCGGCCGTTCACGCGGCTGCTGGCCGAGGGGCCCGGCGTGCCCATCGTGAACATCAACACCCGGATCGCCGGGCGCATCATGCTGGACGACATGATCACGCAGCAGAGCTGGCTGGGCGCCGCCGGCAACACGTCGTTCCGCACCCGCCACCGCTTCCTGCGCGGCGAGGAGTTCATGGCCGAGGCGGAGCTGGTGCACGTGTGCGTGGACCGCGAGACGCGCGCGACGCTGCCGGTGCCGGACTGGCTGCGCGCCCACGTCGTCGACGAGCCCGGACCCCCGCGCCCGCAGGACACCTAACCGGCACAGATCCGGCACATCCGGGTGTGGATGTGTTGCGCGTGGTGGCGGGACCCTGTGGGCATGACCGGATCCCGCATCAGCGAACAGATGTCCCCGCGGATGCACGCGTGGCTGGTGCCCTGGCGGCTCGCGGTGGCCGAACGGCCGGGCGGCGGCGGGCGCAACCACCGGCGTGATCGGCGCTTCGCCGAGATCGCCTGGTGGTCTGCGCACGGGGTCACCGGCGTGGTGTCGGGCATGCGCTCCCGCCACGCGCTCGACGACTACGCCGCGGCCGGGTGGGAGGTGCGGTGGGAGCCGCTGATCACGCCGGCGCAGGCGGGCGCGCGCTTGCCGCTGCTGGTGGCCGCCGTGATCGAACTGCTCGAGGCCGGCCCCGGGGCGGTGCTGGTGCACTGCGACCTGCCGGGCGAATACCTGGCCGCGGCCGACGCGGCGCTGCGCCTGGGCCTGGGCCTGGCGGGGGACCGGCATGAGGCGTTCACGGCCACGAGGCGCGACGGGCTGCCTGTAGGCTCCTTGGCGTCGTCGCTCGTGGGCCGCTACGAGCCGGCGGCGGCATGAACGCGGTGGTGCGCGCCCCACACCGCGTCGCGGCCGAGGCGGGTCTGGGCGAGCACGGCATCCGGGCCTCGTGGAGAGACCGCCCACATGACTCCCCCACATGCACAGCGCCGCCGGTGGCGCCGAGGCCCGAAGACCTCGGAGCCCGGCGCGACGACGGGGGACCGCACCTCCCGCCACGGTGCGGCGCCCCTGGTGCTGGTGGACGGGCGCATGGCGCGCCGGCGGCCCACGGGCATCGCCACCTACATCCGCGAACTGCGCCACGTGCTGGAGAACAAGCCGGCGTCGGACCTGCGCATCGAGTGGATCTACGGCCCACCGGGGCTGCCGCGCCGCGGCAAGCTCACCTCGATCGGCAACCTGCTGCTGGACCTGGGCTGGCTGCACATCTGCCTGCCGCTGATCGCATGGCGCCGGCGCGCCGCCCTGCTGCACGCACCGGTCACCTGGGGGCCGTGGTGGACCCCGTGCCCCATGGTGGTGACCATGCACGACCTGTCCTGGGAGCGGGTGCCAGAGGCCTTCCCCGAGAGCTTCCGCCGCTACGCGGGGGTGTTCGCACGGCGCTCGGTGCGCCGGGCGCGGCGGGTGATCGCGGTGTCCGAGTCGACGGCCCACGACCTGCGCGAGCTCTACAACGTGCCCAACGAGCGCATCCGCGTGGTGGCCAACGGTGTGGAGCCCGACACGCGTCCGCCGGGGCCGCGCGAGCCGTTCATCCTGTCGGTGGGCGTGATGGAGGAGCGCAAGCGGATCTCGGTGCTCGCGGCCGGGCACGCCCTGTACTGGGAGCGGACTCCGGAGGGCCCCGATCGCTGCCGGCTGCTGATCGTGGGCGGCGACGGGGGCGACGCGGATGCCGTGCGGGCGAACGCCGGCCCGGGCTGCGACATCCACGGCTTCGTGCGCCGCGAGGAGCTGATGGATCTGTACCGGCGCGCCACGCTGCTGGTGTACCCGTCGGCCTACGAGGGGTTCGGCATCCCGGTGGCCGAAGCGATGGCCCACGGATGCCCGGTGCTGTGTGCGCGCAACTCGTCGCTGACGGAGATCGGTGGGGACACCGCGATCTTCATCGACGACGAGGACGTGACGCCCGAGGGCATCGCGCAGGCGCTCACGCGGGTGCTGGGCGACCGACACGACCTGGCCGAACGGGGCGCGGCGGGTCCGGCGGAGGCCGCGCGCTACTCGTGGCCGGCCGCGGCCACCGCCACGCGCGACGTCTACCGCCAGGCGCTGGAGCGATGAGCGGCCCGGCCGCCTCGCCGGCACCCTCGGGCGCGGTGGTGCCGCTGCCGCGGTCGTGGCGCATGCTCGCCGCGCACAGCGAGCGCCTGGGGATGCGGTGGGCGGCACGCGGTGCCCGCCGGCGCGACTGGCAGCACCCGCGCGCCGGCATCTACCGCATGCTTGTCCCGCTGGAGCCGTGGCGTTACTGGGAGCTGGCGCGGGTGGCCGACGAGCCGTTCGCCGGCGACTGCCTGGACGTGTCGAGCCCCAAGCTGCTGGTCAGCGCCCTGTCGCACGCCGGACGCGGCCGTTGGGTGGCGGTGGACCTCTTCTCCGACGAGATCGCGCGCTGGCGCACCGTCGACCCGGCGCTGGACCTGCGGGTGGAGGACGCCCGCGAGCTGTCGTTCGCCGATGCGTCGTTCGACGCGATCGCCTGCGTGTCGGTGATCGAGCACATCGCCGGCGACGGCGACACCCGCGCCATGGACGAGATGTGGCGCGTGCTGCGCCCCGGCGGCGTGCTGCACCTCACCACCAACGTGGCCGCCCGCGACACCGACGTGTGGGTGGGGCGCAAGGTGTGGGGCGAGGCGAGCGAGACGGTGGGGGAGCGGGTGTTCTTCGAGCGGCGCTACTCGGCCGACGGCATCGCGCAGCGCCTGCTGGCGCGTCCGTGGCAGGAGGAGGCCCGCGAGTACGTGCGCGAGCGCCGGCAGGTGCACCGGCGGTTCTTCGCCGCCCGCCCGCTCTCGTTCCTGGCCGGGCCGCTGCTGCCCCTCGCGTGCGCCCGCAATTTCGTGGCGCTGGACGACCCGGCCCAACTGCCCGAGGACACCCACGGGGCCGTGTATCTGAGGTTGCGAAAGCCCCTCTGAGGGGCCCCGTGGTCGCGACGACCCGTCGCGACGCGCGCCGTCGGGACGCCGGCAGTACGCTTTCCCGATGACCACCCGCCCCACGCGCCGCTCGGCGCCGCTCAGCGAGGGCCAGGACACGGGGCGTCCCGCGCGGCGCGACGTGCGGTTCCTGCCGCTGCTGGGGCCCGCCGTGGGCGCCGCCCTGCGGCGCAGCCTCTCGGTGCTGGTGCTGGTGGCCATCGATGTGGCCGGCGTGTTCGTGGGCATCTACGCCGCACTGGCGCTGAAGCTGGCGGTGCAGGGCAACGAGGTGGACTCCGCCGCCATCTGGGCGGTGGAGCAGAAGGCGCTGCCGGTGGCCGCCGGCACCATCGTGCTGCTGTTCGCCAAGAACCGCCTGTACGGGCCGCGCGAGCAGCGCGGCGGCGCGGCGCGGATCCTGTCGTCGGTGACGCTGGCCACCGTGATCGTGCTGGTGGTGGTGCTGATCGCCGGCTGGCGCTTCGACACCTACTACATCTTCTACGCGTCGTGGATCCTGGTGAGCGCCGCCATCATCGCGCTGCGCGCCAGCTACGACAGCGTGACCGCCCTGGTGCTGGACGCCCTGCACTTCGAACGCCGCGCGCTGCTTGTGGGCGCCCCCGGCCTGATGGAGACCGTGGCCGAAGGCCTGGAGCGCACCAAGAGCCGCCAGGGCGTCTCGTACCGCGTGGTGGGACGCCATCCGCTCACCCCCGGCATGGGGCGCGACGACGCCACCGGCGACGCCGCCCGCCTGGGGCAGGCACTCACCTCCGAGCAGGTGGACGAGGTGATCCTGACCGGCTGGTCCGGCGAGGACGGCCCCGTGCTGGAGCTGCTGGACGTCTGCCGGCGCCGCGGCCTGCCGGTGCGCCTGGCCCCCACCACGGCCGAGCTGCTCTCGCACTCGGTGCAGGCCGTACCCGCACCCGGGCTGCCGCTGTTCGACCTGCGCCCGCCGGTGCTGAGCGCCCTGGCGTTCCTGGCCAAGCGCGTGTTCGACATCGTGGCCGCCACCATCATCGGCATCCTGGTGCTGCCGATCCTGGCCGTCGCCGCCCTGGCCATCAAGATCGAGGACCGCGGCCCGGTGATCCACCGCAGCCGGCGCGTGGGCGTGGAGGAGCGCGAGTTCGACTGCCTGAAGCTGCGCACCATGCACGTCGACGCCGAGGCGCGCCAGGCGGCGCTGGAGGCCGCCAACGAGGCCGACGGCGCCCTGTTCAAGATGCGCGACGACCCGCGCATCACCCGCGTGGGCGGTGTGCTGCGCCGCTTCTCCATCGACGAGCTGCCGCAACTCTGGAACGTGATCCGCGGTGAGATGTCGCTGGTGGGCCCCCGGCCGCTGCCGCTGCGCGACTACGAACTGCTGGACGACCTGCAGAAGAAGCGCTACCTGGTGCTGCCCGGCGTCACCGGCCTGTGGCAGGTGAGCGGGCGCAGCGAGCTGTCGTTCGACGAGCTGGTGCGGCTGGACTTCTATTACATCGAGACGTGGTCGATCTGGCTGGACCTCACCATCCTGGCGCGCACCATCCCGGTGGTGCTGGGCCGAAAGGGGGCCTATTGAGCACGCCGCCCGAGCCCGGCGCGCCGCCCGCCGGCGCTCCCGACCCCGACGAGCTGCTGATGGCGCTGCGGCGCGCCGGCG
>JBIQJW010000281.1:0-2089 GCA_044507145.1 Actinomycetota bacterium | reverse complement strand
GGTACACCCACGACCCCGAACGCCTGAGCATCGACGCCCGTCCGCGTGAGGAGGAGCTGGCGCAGGCGCTCGAGCACCGGTTCATCGCATGCGGCCGCGATACGCGGGGCGCGCGGCTGCGTGAGCTCATCGAGACGGCCGACGAGCTGGTGCTGGTCTTCTGTCGCACGCGCCGCGGCGCCGACCGCCTGGCCCGTCGCCTCGTGGCCCAGGGGGTGGACGCCGTGGCGATGCACGGCAACCTCACCCAGAATCAGCGCGAGCGCGCCCTGCGGCACTTCGGGCGCGGCGAATCGCGCGTCCTGGTGGCCACGGACGTGGCGTCGCGCGGCATCGACCTGGACGGGATCGGGCTGGTGGTGAACTTCGATGCGCCCGAGGACCGCGCCGCGTACACGCACCGGGTGGGGCGCACCGCGCGCGCCGGCCGCGGCGGGCGGGCGGTGAGCCTGGTGATCCCCGAGAGCGCGGAGGCCATGGGCAGGATCGCGGCGCAACTGGGGCTCCTGGACGACTGGGCCGAGACCGGGTACGCGGCGCCCCCCGTCGCCGAGGCACCCCACCGCGACTCGCGTGGCGATCGCCGCCGCCCCGGCCCGCAGCCGCGCGCACGTCGATCCGGCCGCCCCTCGGCGCGCGCGGGCCACGCCGGCCCGGTGGCCGCACCGAACCCCGAACGCTGACCGCACGGGGCCGCCGCCACCACGGCGGACCCGGACCTCAAGCGGCGCCGGGCGGGGGCCGATAGGAGGCGCGTGAGCACCGCCTTCCGCTTCCGTCTCGAAAAGGTCCTCGACCACCGGACCCAGCACGAGGAACTCGTGCGCCAGGAGTTCGCGCGGGCGATCGCGGCCGTCGCGGAGCAGCAGACCCGGGCGGTGGACGCGGCGGCGCGTGCGGACCGGGAGCTGGACGGACTGCGCGAGATGATCGCCGGCCCGGTGTCGCTGGCCGACCTGCGCGCCAAGCACGCCGATCTCACACATGCGCGCGGTCGCGCGGCCCACGAGCGGGCGGTCATCGCCCAGTTGGAGACCGTGGCCGACGACCGGCGGGCGGAGCTCGTGACCGCCAGCCAGGACCGCGAGGCACTGGTGCAGCTTCGCCGTGCCGCGCACGACCGCCACCGGGCCGAGATGGCCCGTGTGGAGGCGAACACCCTCGATGAGCTGGCGCTCCGCCGGGTGCGGCGGGTCGCCACCGGATGAAAGCGAAGGTGCCGATGCGATGATGGCCGCACAGCTCGGGCCGCCAGCGGCGGTCGCGGGCCCGATCGGCGCGGAGGGCGCAACCGACCAGACCTCGTCGGATGCGTCACAGGCCGAGGCCGGAGGGGACTTCATGACCCTCCTGCTCGGTACGCCCGCCGCCCAAGGGCCCCCCGACCCCCAGGGCCAGACCCCAGAACCCGCAGCCGGACCCCTGATGGGGGAGCTGCTCAGCCAGATCGGCGCCGATGCCGTCGATCTTCCCGCCGCACCGGCGCCGGTCGCGTCCGTCGCAGGCCAGGCGGCAGCCGAGCCTGCGCGGCCGGCTCCCGCCGGCGCGGTGCCCGTGCTCACGGACGGCACGGTGCGCGGTACGCCCGGTTCGGGCGTCATGGCCGCCGCCGCGTCCGTCGCGACGACGCCCGTGGCCACCGTGCCCGCCGCCCCGACCGCCGCCGCGCCCGTCCCGGGTGCCGTCCCGCCGGCCGCTCCGGCGCCGGCCGGCGTGCCCGCACCGGCGGCCCCGGCCACCTCGGCACCCACTCTCGCGGGGCCGATGGCGCCGATGCCCGACGGTGCTCCCGCGGCGCCGGTTGCGGCGGGCGTGGTCACCATGACCCTCACACGCACCGACGCGGCCGCGCCGGGCGCCGGCGTCGGCGCCCAGGCGCCCACGGTCCGGCCTGGGGCGGACCCGACCCCGCGGACGGTCGGCCCCGACGCGCCGGCGACGGCTCCGGCGCAGGCGCCCGCGCCGCCCGCCGGCGCCCACGGGCCGGCGGCATCTCAGGTGCACAGCGGAGCCCCGGCGCATGCCGGCGCGCCCACGGGGGCTCCCGGTGCCGTCACCCACGCCGCGGGGCTGGGCCACCGGCCCCGGG
>JBIQJW010000280.1:0-2096 GCA_044507145.1 Actinomycetota bacterium | reverse complement strand
CGGAGTAGCTCAGCTGGTTAGAGCAGCGGAATCATAATCCGCGTGTCGGGGGTTCGAGTCCCTCCTCCGCTATCGAGAAGACCCTGCGCAGCGGGGTCTTTTTTCGTTTGGGGCGCAGGTATGGCGCCGTGCGGCGGTCCGGGTGCTGTCGTAGGCTGGCATTTGCATGGGGGTCCTGCGCCGCATCGGCGATATCGCCGACCGGATCTACAACGCGTCCGACCTGTCGGGGGTCGCGGCGCGTCTCAACCGCCGGCGCGAGGCGCCGGTGCGCGCGCTGGTGGAGTTCGGCACGCCGGCCACGGCGGTCATCACCGGCCTGCTGCGCTCCACCCAAGCCGACGACGACCACCCCACCGACATCACCACGCTGCGCCTCGAGTGGTCCACGCCGGCCGGCGACCGCGTGGGCGCGGCCGTCGTCACCGGCCAGGGCGAGCGCTCCCCCGCGCTGCGCCTGGGCGCCCGGATACCCGTGCGCTACGACGACGACCACGTGGTTCCGGTGCACCGGACCCCGCCGGGGACGGGGATCGGTTTCGTCGACGCCATCCCCGAACCGGGGATCGAGGATGCCCGCGGACGGCGCAAGCGGCGTCCCGACGGGGATGCGTGCACGGCGCACGTGGAGTCGATCACGCGCCGGACGGTCCCGGTGCTGGGTACTCCCGCCGACAGATGGGACATCGTCCTCCGGTTGCCCGACGGGTCCGTCGCCACGGCGGCCGACGGCGCCGTGCCGGCGTACGTGCACCACATCCTCGCCCCCGGGCTCCAGGTGGCGGCGGTGGCCGACCGGTCCGACCGCGGCCGCGTGTGGATCGACTGGCACCGGCTCGCGCAGGACCATGCCGCCGATGCCGGCCACGTGGATGACGAGTCGCCGCCCGGCTCCATCGCGGCCATGCTCGCGGCGGCCGACGGCCGTCCCGGCGCGCCCGCCGCCACGGCCGCGGACCCCGCGGCGCCGCCGGACATCGTGGCCCAGGTGGACGCCGCGGCCGGGGAGAGCGTGGAGGGGGTCTCGCTGGAGCGGTACGCCCAGGTGCAGGCCGCCCTGCAGGCCGCCCGAGTCTCCCCGGCCGACCACGACGAGTACGCCGCCCGCGAGTTCGGCACCCCGCTCGGCCGGTGGGCCGAGATCGACGCCGAATGGCGCCGGCGCATGATCACCGACTGGCGCATCGGTGCCGCGGTGGGCGAGGCGATCGAGGAGGCCCGCCGGCGCCGCTGACCGCGGTGCGGACGGTCAGTCCCGCCAGACGCCGCCCTCGAGCAGCGGCCGCTCGCGCCCCTCGCGATCCACCGCGAACACGGTCACGTCCGGGCCGCCGATCATGAAGTCGATGTGGATCTCGCTGGTGTTCACCCTCGGGGCGTCGTCGGCGGACGCGCCCTTGGGATAGCCGGCGCCCAGGGCGATGTGGCTGGCCGCGTTCTCGTCCAGCAGCGTGTCGAAGAACACCGTCCCCAAGGGGCCGATGCGTCCACTGGCATCCACCAGCGCCACCTCGCCCAGCCGCGCCGCGCCCTCGTCGGTGGCCGCCCGCCCGCGCAACACCCCCTCGCCGGCGCTCGCGGTGATCTCCACGGCGCGCCCGCCCTCGAACCGCACGCGCAGGTCGCGCACCACCGTGCCGCCGAGTTCCAGGGGGCGGGTGGCGGTCACCACGCCCTCGGTCCGCGCCGGGTCCGGGGTGGTGAACACCTCCTCGGTGGGGATGTTGGGCAGGTGCACCAGACCGTCGTTGCGCGCATCCGGGCCGCCCACCCACACCGACCCCGGCAGCAACCCCACGGTGAGATCGGTGCCCGGGCCCACGAACCGCAACGCGTCGGCGTGCAGCGCGGTGAGCCGGCGCGCGCGGTCCTCCAGCTCGGCCCCTCGCCGGCGCCAGGCGTCGGCCGGGTCGGGCTCGTCCAGGCGGCAGACGTGGGCGATCTGCTCCCACAGGCGCTCGGTCGCGTCGGCCGGTGCCAGGTCGGGGAACACCAGGGCGGCCCACGCCGGGTTGGGGCACGGCACCACGGTCCAGTTGAGCAGCGCATCCATGATCACGGCGATGCCCTCGCGCACCGACGGCAGCCGGTCGCGC
>JBIQJW010000049.1:0-14001 GCA_044507145.1 Actinomycetota bacterium | reverse complement strand
ACCATGGCGGCCGGCACCTCGAACATCAGCCCGGCGCCCAGGAGCAGGGTGGTGACGAAGCCGAAGTACTCCTGGGCACGCACCTCCTGCTGGAAGTTGTCGCCGCCGAATCCGAGCAGGAAGTCCAGGGCCACCGGGAGCACCACGAAGAAACCGAACGCGACGCCGGCGAGGAACAGCCCGGAGATGCCCGCCACGATCGCCATGGTGACGCGCCGCGACTGGTCCTTCACCGCCGGGATCACGAATGCGTAGAGCTGGTAGAGCCACACCGGTATCGACACCAGCAGCGCCGACCAGAAGCAGACCTTCAGGACCGTGAAGAACGGCTCGGTGGGCGAGAGCGTGATCAGGCCGGTCTCGCGATAGCGCTCCGGCAGGGGGCTCTCCAGCAGGTCCAGCAGGGGGTCGTGGATGATGTACATCGCCACGAAGGCGACCACCAGCGCTCCGAACGACCACACCAGCCGCGTGCGCAGCTCGGTGAGGTGCTCGACCACGCTCAGCCGCTCGTCGGGACGCGCCCGGCGGGGGCGCGAGAGCGCCATCGCGATCAGCCCCGGCGGGGTCGGACGGTCAGGAGGGGTCGGCGGGCCGCGCGGGTGGCGGCGCGTCGCCCGACACCACCACGCCCTCGAGCGTGTCGGTCTCGACCGCCGGTGCCAGGTCGGCCGGCGCGGCCGCCGGGGTCGCGGTGGCGGCCGGCGCGGTCGCGGCCGTGGACGCCTCGTCCGCGCGCTGCACCGGCGTCCGGGGGGCCGACTCGCCGTTGATCGCGCCCTTGAACTCGCGCAGACCGCGACCCACCGACCGGCCCAGCTCCGGCAGGCGCTTTGGGCCGAAGACCACGAGGGCGATCACCAGCACGATGATGATCTGGATGGGGGAGATGTCGAACACTGCGGTTCCTTTGTATCGCCGCTGGGGCCCCGTCAGCTCCCGGCGGTGCGCCGGCGCGCGCCGGTGGCGCATGCGGGTCCGGGGCCATGTTAGCGTCAGGTGCGTGGCCGAGCCTTCCATGGACGCTGTCGTTCGTCAGATGCGCGATGCGCTCATCGACAACGACCTCAAACTCCTCGCGGCCATCAACGCCAGGATCACGCTGGCCGCCCGCCTGGACGCCTACACCCGCCAGCATGGGCTGAAGGCCGTGGAGCAGGTCCCCGACGACTGGATGCACCGCTACATCCGGCTCGCCAACCGGGGACCGCTGTCGGACGAGGGGTTGCGAGACCTGTACGGACACCTGCTGGAGATCACCCGGCGCGAGGTGTCACCGGACGACTGACCGTCCGGCGCGGGCCGCTCACTGGTCCTTGAGGAAGTCCTCCGGGGACACCTGGTCGAGGAACTCCTTGAACTTCTCGACCACGTCGTCGGTCTCCTCGGGTTCGTTCTCGAACTCGATGCCGCTCTCCTCGATGACCGAGTCGGCGGCGAAGATCGGCGCTTCGCTGCGGACGGCCAGCGCGATCGCGTCGCTGGGCCGCGAGTCGATCTCGATCTCGCTGGACTGGGCCCGGAGGGTGATGAGGGCGTAGAAGGTGTTCTCGCGCAGCTCGGTGACCGTGATGCGCGTCACCTCCGCGTTCAGCTCGCCCAGCACGTCGTTGAGCAGGTCGTGGGTCATCGGGCGGGGGGTGTCGGCGCCCTGCAGGCGCATCAGGATCGCGGCGGCCTCGGCGTGGCCGATCCAGATCGGCAGGAACGTGTTCCCGGTGACGGTCTTCAGCAGGACGATGGGCTGCTTCCCGACCATGTCGAAACTGACCCCGTAGATGACCATTTCCTGCATGGCGCCTCGCTTTCGTCGGCCCGCGGACGGCACCTCGGTCTATTATAGGTCGGTGCGGACGGGATGCCCCGATCCCGCGGTGGTCAATCCAATCCGCGGCTGGTAGCCTCCCGCGACCACGCGATCGTGGGCGATTAGCTCAGTCGGTTAGAGCGCATCTCTGATAAGGATGAGGTCCCTGGTTCGAATCCAGGATCGCCCACTCAGACCCCGGCAGGATGCAAGGGTGATGGTGTGATGAGCAGCAGCGCCAGCGGAATCCAGCCAGAGGACGTCCGCAAGATCAGCTGCCTCCTGGTCGACGACCACGCGATCGTCCGCGAGGGACTTCGTCGCGTCCTCGCGCAGGTGGGCGATCTGGTGGTGGTGGGTGAGGCCGCCACCGGCGAGGCCGCCATCGAGATGGTGGGCCGGCGCCGGCCGGAGGTGGTGCTGATGGACGCCCGCATGCCGGGCATCGGCGGCATCACGGCCACCCAGCGGATCCTCGCCGCCCATCCGGAGGTGCGCGTGGTGATGTTCACCGCGCACGCCGAGCAGGACCTGCTGTGGGAGGCCCTCGATGCCGGGGCGCAGGGATTCGTGCTGAAGGACAGCGACAGCGGCGCGCTTGCGGGCGCCATCCGCCAGGTGGTGGCAGGCGACCCGTACGTGGACCCCCGTCTGGCGCCCGACTTCCTGCGCCAGCTACAGCGTCCGCGCCAGGGCAGCATCCTCAGCGCGCGCGAACGCGAGATCCTGCAGATGCTGGCCGACGGGTACTCCAACCGCGAGGTGTCGGAACGTCTCGTGGTCAGCATCGAGACCGTCAAGACGCATGTGAAGCACATCCTCGCGAAGCTCGAGGCCGAGCACCGGACCCAGGCGGTGGCCATCGGCATCCGCCAGTCACTCATCCGCTAGCGGCGGCGCGGTGCCGGAGGACCGGCCACGGAACCCGGACGCCTCGCCGGACACCCTGGCCGAGGTGGTGGCGGCGCTGGCGGCCGGCGTGCGCCCGGGTGCACCCATCGACCCGGTGCTGCGGACCGTGGCCGACCGGCTCGCGGCCGACACCGGGCTCGGTATCGCGATTTATGCTCGTGAAACAGGGGATGGTGCGCTCGGTCTGCGGGTGTACCGCGGAGGCGGATCGGAGCGCCCGGGCCCCGAGTCGGTGCTGCTGCCGGGCGGGCACGCGGGGCTGCTGGAGCGGCTGTCGGCCGGACCCGGGCCCGTGGGGGGCGCCGGCGACGGCGAGGGTGCCGCGCTGGCGGCCCGCGCCGGCCTGACGGACGGCGTCTTCGTGCCGGTGCGCATGGATGGGACCACCATCGGGGCGCTGGCCCTCGCGCCCGCGCCCGGCACGCTGCCGTCGCGCGACGCGCTGCGGATCGCCACGCAGGCCGCGCAGGCGCTGGGGTTGGCGATGGGCACGGCGCGCCTGTTCACCGGGCTGCGAGAGCGCTCGGTGGAGCTGGATCGGCAGTCGCGTCAACTGGACGCGCTGGCCGCGGTGGCGCGTCGGGTCGCCGTGTCCGTGGATGAGGGCGATGTGGCCGATGCCGTGGCGCGGGAGGCACGGAGGCTGGTGGGCGCCGACCTGGCGGTGCTGCTGGTGCGCGACCCGGCCGGGGTGCTGAGGCCCGGCGGTGCGGACGGGTGGGCCCCGGGATCGCCGCTGCCGGCCGTCGCCGGGCTGGGCGCGGGCGAGGGCTCCGGTCCGGTCTGGATGGGCCGGGAGCTGGCCGTGGCGATCTCCTCCGGCGAGGACGAGCACGCTCCGGCACCGGGCCTGCTGGTGGTGGCACGCCGGGAGGGCGCGCCGTTCGGCGACGACGACCTCGAGCGCCTCACCGGCCTGGCCCACCAGGCGGCGGTGGCGCTGGAGAACGCGCGCCTGGTCACACGGCTGCGGCGGGAGCAGGATGAGCGCCAGGCGCTCGCATCCGCGCTGGTACGCGCCCAGGAGGACGAGCGCCAGCGCCTGGCCGAGGAGATCCACGACGGCCCCGTCCAGGACCTCGTGGGGGTGGGGTTGCTGCTGGACGCGCTGGGGGCCGATCTGAGCCGCGTGGCGCCGGAGCTCACCGACACCGCGGAGCGGGCGGCGTCATCGGCGCGCGACGCCGTGCGGGCGCTGCGCCGAGCCATCTTCGACCTGCACCCCCTGTCGCTCGAGGAGATGGGCTTCGCCGCCGCCACGCGCACGCTGCTGCAACGGCTGGAATGGCGCGGAGTGGACGTCACGCTGGATGTGGGCGAGCTGGAGGGGTTGCCGTCAGACCTGCGCACGGTCGCGTTCCGCACCTGCCAGGAGGCCGTGGCCAACGTGCTGCGCCACGCCGAGCCGCGTGCGGTCACCATTCGGGGACGGGTGACCGACGACGTGGCCACGCTGGAGGTGACCGACGACGGTCGGGGGTTCGACCCCGGTCAGGGCGTCGCGCGCATCGCCGAGGGCCACCTGGGCCTCGCGGCGATGCGCCAGCGGGCGTCGCTGGTGGGCGGCGAACTGACGGTGGCGTCCCAGGTGGGACGCGGTACGACGGTGCGCCTCAGGCTGCCCACCGCCGGCGCCCGGTCAGTCTGAGAGACGCTCCAGGGCGCGGCGCAGCGCGTCCTCGTCGGCGAAACGCAGCTCCACCACCATCTGCCCGCGCGCCGCGGTCCGCACCCGCACGGGGGCGTCGAAGGCCACACCGAATGCCTCCAGGGCGCGGTCGCCCAGGGGGCTGGGCTCGTTCGTCGCGGTGGGACGCCCGGGATCAGGGGCGGCACGGCGGGCCAGCGCCTCGGTCGCCCGCACCGACAGGCCCTCCGCGGCGGCCCGGTCGGCCACGCGGATGCGCCGCGCGGGCCCGTCGGCCATCAGGATGGCCCGCCCATGCCCCTCGCTCAGGGTCCCGTCCGCCAGCATGGACTGCACGGCGTCGGGGAGCTCCAGCAGCCGAACGAGATTTGAGATCGCCGGGCGGCTGCGGCCCAGCCGCTCGGCCACATCGGCGTGACTCTGGCCGAAGTCCTCGATCAGGCAGGCGCACGCCTGGGCCACGTCGATGGGGGACAGGTCCTCACGCACCACGTTCTCGGCCAACGCCAGCTCGACGCTCTCACGCTCGTCGATCTCGCGCACGATGGCGGGGATCCGCTCCAGGCCGGCGATCCGCGCGGCGCGCCAGCGGCGTTCGCCGGCCACCAGGAGGTGCACGCCGTCCGGCCCCACCGGGCGCACCACCACCGGCTGCAGCACCCCCGATGCGCGCAGCGACGCCGCCAGGGCGTTGAGGGCCTCGGGGGCGATGGTGCCGCGGGGCTGATCCGGATTGGGGGCGATCGAATCGAGCGGGAGGTCGATCAGGCGCGGCTCGACGACCGGCGATCCGGGCGTGTCGCCCAGGAGCGCGGCGAGGCCGCGTCCGAGTCCCCGCCGGTCACGTGGGGTGGGGGATGCGTCAGCCACGGGTCGCGACCTCCTTGGCCACCTCGAAGTACGCGTCCGCACCGGCGCAGTGGGGGTCGTAGCGGATCACAGGCTCACCGTAGCTGGGCGCCTCGGCCAGACGGACATTGCGCGGCACCACGGTCTGGAAGACGTGCTCGGGGAAGTGGCGGCGCACCTCTCCGATCACCTGACCGCTCACGCGGGTGCGGGCATCGTGCATGGTCATCAGCATGCCCGCCACGCGAAGGTCCGGGTTCAGGTTGGCGCGCACGGCCGCGACGGTCTCCATCAGCCGGGTCAGGCCCTCCAGCGCGTAGTACTCGCACTGGACGGGGACGATGAGGCGGTCGGCTGCGGTCAGGGCGTTGATCGTGAGCAGATCCAGCGACGGCGGGCAGTCCATGAAGATGTACCGGTAGCGCTCCACCACCGGGGCCAGCGCCCGCTCCAGGACCCGCTCGCGTTCCTCTCGGCCGGGCAAATCCACGGCCGCACCGGCCAGATCCGAGGCGGAGGGCACGAGATCCAGGTTGGGGATGCCGGTCGCCACGATCGCGTCCTCCACCGGGAGATCGTCCAGGAGGACATCGGCCATCGTCGGCCGGTCGCGTCCGCTCACCCCGAGGCCGCTGCTGGCGTTCGCCTGGGGGTCGGTGTCCACCAGGAGCACCCGGGCGCCGGCTTCCGCGAGGCATGCGGCCAGGTTCACCGCCGTGGTGGTCTTGCCGACCCCGCCCTTCTGGTTGGCGACGGCGTAGATCACCGGGCGGCCGCCAGGGGGCGCTTGGTGGCCCGGCCGGGGCGGCGCGGGTAGACGGGCGGCGTGGGCGCCACCTTGCGGTAGCGGTCCAGCATCCGGCGCGCGCCCGGAAACGGCTCCACCGGGACCGGGTCGAGGCGCTCCAGCCCCAGGATCTGCGCTGCCGCGGCGGTATCGGCCTCCAGCACGGGATCCGGGTCTGCGCTGCGCCACAGCACGACGTGGCCACCCCGCGCCACCAGAGGCGCCAGGAGCTCGAGCGCTGCCGGGGGAGCGGCCAACGCCCGTGCCGTGGCCACGGGCCACGACTCGCGGTCGGCGGCGGCGAGATGCTCCGAGCGGTCGGCCACGATGCGCAGATTAGGGAAGTCGTCGGCGCACCGCTCCAGCCACTGGGCCTTCTTGCGCTCGCTCTCCACCAGGGTCACCCGGGCCTCGGACAGCGCTGCGGCGAGCGCGATGCCGGGGAACCCGCCGCCGCTGCCCACATCCACGATGGCCGTCGCGCCGGCGATCTCCGGGAGCTTCAGCGCCACCAGGCTGTCGATGAGGTGGCGGTCGACGGCCTCGTCCATCGTCGCGATGGCGGTGAGGTTCTGTCGCTGCACCAGCAGGCGGTCGACCAGCGCCACGAGGCGGGCACCGACCGGCTCGGCGAGCGCGACGCCCTCACGAGCGAGACCGGCGCACAGCCGGTCCACGGGCGACGGCCCGCTCACGGCCTCGGCACCCCTGTTTCACGTGAAACCGTCCATCCCGGCACGGGCGGGGTGTGTTTCACGTGAAACCGCCCTCGAGCGACCGACCCCGCCCGTCGGACACCGGTCCTGCTCAGTCCGCGGGCTCCACGATGATCCGCCGACGCGGCTCGTCGCCCTCACTGCGGGTCGCAACCTCGGGGTGGTCCTTCAGCTCCATGTGGACGATCCGGCGATCGTGCGGCGACATTGGATCCAACTCGATCTCCTCCCCGTACTCCACCGCCTCCCGGGCTGCCTGCGCCGCCAGGTCGCGCAGCGCGGCCGCGCGTCGCTCGCGATAGCCGCCCACGTCCAACGCCACGCGCCGGCGCTGACCATCCGCGCGACTCGCCACCTGCGTCAGCAGGTACTGCAGCGAGTCGACGGTCTCGCCACCCCGGCCCACGAGCACCTCCACGCCCTCGCCGTCCACGGCGGCCAGCACGTCGGCGTTCTCGTCGCCGGGCTCCACCCGCACCGTGGCCGGCAGACCGGTGCCCGCCACCACGGCCTCCAGGACCTCGCGGACCGCGTCGCCCATCGCCGGCCGGGTTGCGTCGTCGCCCATCGCGCTACCTCTTCTTCTTCTTCTTGTTGGACGAACGTTGCGGCTGCGCCGGACGGGACCCGCCACCCTGACGCGGGCGCGGCTGGCGCCGGCGCTGACCGCCACGCTGGCCCCCCGCCGCGGTGCGTGCGGGCTGCTCCTTGGCCGGCGGTTCCTGCGCCACCTCCGTGCCCGGCGCATCTTCCACGTCGGCATCCGGCTCCGCCGAGCGCGCCTCGGGTGCGGTGACCGGCTCCGGCGCATCGGTGGGCTCGGCCAACGCGGCCGCCGTGCCCGCCTTCGGCGCGGTCCGTGAGCTGCGCTTGCCCGTGGTCTTCGCATCCGGCACGTCGGCCAGGTGCAGGCCGATCCGGTGGCGCATGACCAGTTGCTGGCCACAGGTCCACAGGTTGGTGGCCATCCAGTAGAGCACCAGACCGGCCGGCACCGGGAAGTTGAACACGAAGATGACGATGACCACCGGCAGCACGCGCATGATGCGCCGCTGCGAATCCGGCATGTTCGGCGTGGCCGACAGCTCGGTGGACAACAGCTGCGTGAGGCCGTAGATCAGGAGCAGCGGCACCACCGACATCCAGCCCAGTTCCTGGAAGTCGACCGTGATGTCCGAGATGAGCCACATGAACGACAGCGATCCACCGGTGGCCGTGGCCTCCTCGGAGAAGCTGCGCAGCACGTAGTACAGGGCGATGAAGATCGGCAGCTGGGCGACCAGCGGCAGGCACGAGGCGAACGGATTGATCTCGTTCTCTCGGTAGAACTTCATCATCTCTTCCTGCGTCTTCTGCCGGTCGCCCTTGTACTTGCGCTGCAGCTCCTTGAGCTGCGGGGCGACCACCTGCATCTGGCGCATCGACCGGTACTGCTTGATCACCAGCGGCAGCAGGGCGGTGCGCACGAGCACGGTCAGGACCACGATCGACCAGCCGTAGCTCAGCAGCAGGTTGTCGTGCAGGAAGGTGAGGAGCCAGGTGAGGGGCTCCTCGAGCAGTTGAAGCGGGTTCACCGGCGGAACACCTTCTGGTCATGCGCGTAGTCGACACCCCCGTGGCTCCAGGGGTTGCAGCGCAGCAGCCGCCAGCCGGCCAGCACCACGCCGCGCATCACACCGAACTCCCGGACGGCGTCGACCGCGTAGGCGGAACAGGTGGGGTGATACTTGCACCGGCGCGGGAACATCGGTGAGACGAACCGCTGGTACAGGCGGATCGGTGCGATCGCCACGGTCTTCACGGCGCGTCCTCCCGCCCGGCGACCTTGGTCGCCAGCTCGCGCAGGCGCTCGCCCAGCGGACCGGATCCACGCTGATCGATGTACTCCGCAACCCCCGGCCGCGCGATGACGACCAGATCCATGCCGGCGCGCAGGTCCGGTGCGATGCCCGCGAACTGTTCTCTGAGCACGCGCTTCACCCGGTTGCGCTCCACCGCGCCACCGACCTTGCGCGACACCGACAGGCCCAGCCGTGGCGCCGTGTCGGGACCGGGGTCCGGTCGCGCGAAGGCGTACACCACCAGGTGCCGGTTGGCCGCCGAGCGCCCACGCCGGTACACCGCATCGAAATCGCCGGAGCGGGTGATGCGCGCTCGGCGCCGCGCCCCGTGGCCGGCGTCGCTCATTCAGTTGCGGGATCGGTCAGGCCGAAAGGCTGGCACGGCCCTTGGCCCGGCGGCGCTTCAGGATCGCGCGCCCAGCCCTCGTGCTCATGCGCTTGCGGAAGCCATGGGTCTTCTTCCGCTTGCGCCGGTTGGGCTGATAGGTCCGCTTCACGGGCGCCGCACTCCCTCGTTGTCACTCACTGATCGATTGCAGGCGTGGCTGGACGGGCAGGCCTCCCCGCCACGCGGGCGGCGAGCATAGCAATCCATGCGCCACGGCGGACCCTCCGCGCGATTCCACAGGTGTGGACAGTCATGTGGATAACCTCCGGATCCCGCTTCCCCACTGGGATCACGACCGATTGAGTCAGACCGCCACGGGGCACCCGGGCACGTTTTGCCCGCTCACTCGGAGGATTGTTATCCACAGGCCGCTCGGACCCCTTCCATCCGCGACATGACCCGGGTTAGAGTGCCCGCTCCCCGCACCGGTCTATGCCTCCGACACTCACCCTCACCACCCCCTCCTCCACGCCGCAGCCCGCACCCCGGGTGACCGCTCGGGTGGCCGTGTACAGCGCGGCCGTCGAGCCCCCTGCGGTGGAGTCGGTGGCCGCGTCGGACGCCATCACCCTCATCGAGGACCTGTGCGAACTGGTGGAGCAGCGCTCTCCGGTGCCGGCGCCGGCCCTGCGCGAGGTGATCGAGAACCTGGTGCACGCCGAGTTCGCCGACGCGGTGGTGAGCATCGCCGACGCCGGCCACACGGTCCGCGTGAGCGACCACGGTCCCGGCATCGCCGATCCCGACCGCGCCCTGCAGCCGGGCTACACCGCCGCGGGCACCGCGGCGCGCACCGTGGTGCGCGGTGTGGGCGGTGGCCTCCCCCTGGCGCGCCGGATGATGCAGAGCGCCGGCGGCGAGCTCCGGATCGACCCCAACCTCGGTTCCGGGGCCGCCGTGAGCCTGCTCCTGCCGCCGGCGCCCGCCGTGGAGGCGGAGCCCATCTGCTCCGAGACCGCACGCATGATCATGGCGCTGCTGCTGGAGATCGGCGCGGCCCGCCCCGAGCAACTGGCCCGGGAACTGGGCCGCGACCGCGGTGAGTGCGGCCGCGAACTGGCCATGCTCGCGCACCGCGGGCTCGTGTGTCGCGAGTCCGAAGGCGCCCATCGACTCACCGAGGCGGGTACGGCCCTCCTGGCGACCCTCTTCTAGAAGAAGCACCCGGCGGGTCCGCGACGGACACGCCGGCAATGTTCGACGTCCCCCTGCTTGATGGAGTGCCCCATGTCCGCCATCCCCGCATCGCAGCCAGAGCGTGACAACGTGTGGCAGGAGGTGCGCGGGCGGCTCCACTCGACGTTGAACGACCAGACGTTCACCTTCGCCTTCGCCGGGGCCCGGGCCGTCGAACTCACACCCGAGCGCCTCGTCTTGGCGGTGGAGACCGAGCTGCTGCGCCAGTGGATCCGCCAGCGCTACCTGCCGCTGGTGCGCGACGCGCTGTTCGAGGTGTGCGGCACCGACCTGCAGGTGGAGGTGGTGGTGGAGGCGGCCGACGCCGACGCCGCGCCCGCGACGGGGACCGACTCCGCCGTCGACCGCCCGGTGGCCCCGCCGGCACCGACCCTTCCGCCCCGCCGGCCCCGCGGCCTGCAGCCGCGCTTCACCTTCGAGGCCTTCGTCACCGGCCCGTCCAACCGTTTTGCGCAGGCGGCGGCGCTGGCCGTGGCCGAACAGCCGGCGCGCGCCTACAACCCGTTCTTCGTCTACGGCGGCGTCGGCCTGGGCAAGACGCACCTCCTGCATGCCATCGGCCACTTCGTGGCGGCCAACCACCCGGAGCTGTCGCTCACGTACGTCTCGGTGGAGACGTTCACCAACGAGTTCATCAACGCGTTGCGCGACGGAGGCATCCGCTCCTTCAAGGACCGCTACCGCAGCACGGACATCCTCCTCATCGACGACATCCAGTCGCTCGAAGGTCGTGAGCAGACCCAGGAGGAGTTCTTCCATACGTTCAACGCCCTCCACGAGGCCGGCAAGCAGATCGTGATCTCCTCCGACCGCCCGCCCAAGGCGATCGCAACGCTCGAGGACCGCCTGCGCAGCCGCTTCGAGATGGGCCTGATCACCGACGTCCAGCCGCCCGACCTGGAGACGCGCATCGCCATCCTCCAGAAGCGCGTGCGCGCCGACCGGTATGAGATCCACGATCCCGAGGTGCTGGCGTTCATCGCCACGCGGGTCTCCACCAACGTGCGTGCGCTGGAAGGGGCGCTCACCCGCGTGGTGGCCCACGGCTCGATCTCGGGCCGGCGGATCACCGTGGAGCTGGCCGACGAGGTGCTCCAGGACCTCTTCCCCGCCGACGAGGGCGGGGTGCGGGTGGAGGTGATCCAGAGCGAGGTGTGCCGCTACTACGGCGTGACGCTGGATGAGCTGGTGGGCGACAAGCGCACCCGGCGCATCGTCGGCCCCCGCCAGGTGGCCATGTACCTCAGCCGCGAGCTCACGGATTCATCGCTGCCGGCGATCGGCCGGGCCTTCGGTGGCCGCGATCACACCACCGTGATGTACGCCGTGCAGAAGATCACCGACCAGATGGCCGGCGAGGGCGAGGTGCTCACCGCGGTCCAGGACCTCACCGGCCGGCTCACCGGCCGCTCGCACCGCCCGTGAACAACCCCGTGGACCGTCCGGTCCGTTCCTCCCCACGCTCCACGCCCACGCGCCGGGCCGCCGGCGCCCCTGGGGAGGACTGTGGACCGATCCGGGTCCGGTGCGCGATCCCCGCACATGGTCCTTCACAGGATGAAACCTGCAAATTGCAGGGAGAACATCACATCTCCCCACCCTCCACAGGATCTACGATGGCCTCTACAGATCTTTCAATCTCTTTTCTTACTTCAACGTCATTGAGCGGGGTGGGGAAGGAATTCGGCCCTCGAGCCCGACGCGCGGTCGTCGGGGCGATCGGTTAGGGTCGCGGCGTGCGTCTCGTCTCGCCCAAGGAGGACCTGGCCGGTGCCCTCGCCGTCGCCGGTCGCATCGCCTCGGCCAAGAGCACGATCCAGATCCTGTCCCACGTCCTGATCCGCGCCGACGAGGGACGTTGCGAGATCGCCGCGACGGACATGGAGCTGTCGTTGCGCGTGCCGCTCGCGGCCACCGTGGAAGAGCCGGGCGGCGTCGTCCTGCCGCGCCTGGCGGGGGACATCGTCCGCACGATGGCGGACGGCCCCATCACCATCGACCACCGCACCAACGAGGGCGTGGTCGGCATCTCTGGCGGCGGCTCGTCGTTCTCGCTCAACTGCCTGCAGGCGGGCGACTTCCCGGAACTCCCGCTGGACGACGGCGAGGGACTGGTGGTGCCCGCGCCGGTGCTGATCGACGCCATCGACCGGGTCGTCCGGTCGGCGTCGCGCGATGAGACCCGGCCCGTGCTCACCGGTGTCCACCTGCGCATCGGGCCCGACGGGCTCACGCTCGTCGCCACCGACTCCTACCGCCTGGCCGTCGTCTCCAGCCCGCTCGAGGCGCCGCCGGCCGACGCGCGCGAGGCGATCATCCCCGCCCGGGCCCTGGCCGAGGTGTCGCGGCTGGTCGCGCTGGCGAAGGCCGAATCGGTTGAGATCGTGCTCACCGAGGCCCAGGCCCTGTTCCGCATCGGCGAGATCCGCCTCACCAGCCGCATCATCGAGGGGCAGTTCCCCGACCACCGCCAGCTTGTGCCCGACACCTTCGAACACGACCTGGCGTTCGACCGGGGCGAGCTGCTCGCCGTGCTGGGGCGCATCGCGGTGCTGGCCCAGCGCAACACGCCGGTGCGCCTCGCGTTCGCCGACGGCGCGGTGACGGTCTCGACGGTGAGCGATCAGGTCGGCGAGGGGCACGAGACGTTGCCGGCCGCCTTCTCGGGCGAGCCGTTCGAGATCGGCTTCAACGTGGAGTTTCTGCGGGCCGGGGTGGAGAGCGTGCACGGCGACGAGGTCCGCGTGGGGCTCATCAGCCCGCTGCGGCCCGGTCTCCTGCGGGGTGGTGAGGGTGACGGGTTCCGTTACCTCCTCATGCCCATCCGTCTCAACGCCTGACCCCGGGCGCGATCCGGCGCACGTGGTGCGCCGGATCGAGGTGGCCGACGTCCGCGCATGGCACCGCGGCGCGGTCGATCTGCCGGAGGGCCTGGTGCTCATCACCGGCCCCAACGGTGCCGGCAAGACGTCGCTGATGGAGGCGGTGGTGCTGGGATGCCTGGGCGTGTCACCACGCACCGTGCGCGAGGCGGAGATCGTCCGCCACGGTGCGGAGGCCTTCCATGTGGCCATCGACCTGGACGGGCCGGACGGGCTGCATCGGCGCGAGATCGGGTTCGCGCCCGGACGCGGCCGCCGGTTGCGCCTGGACGACGCCCCCGTGCGCTCGCTGGCACAGTGGCGCGCCCGGGTGCTGCTGGTGTTCCTGCCGGAGGAGCTGCGGGCGGTGAAGGGCCCGCCGGCCGCGCGTCGTCGGGCGCTGGACCGCGTGTTGGAGGCGGCGGTTCCGGGGTTCGCCGGTGAGCTGGCCGACTACCAACGGGCGCTGGCCCAGCGCAACGCGCTGCTGCGCCGGGTGCGCGCCGGCGAGACGTCCGCGGACGGCCTGGCCGTGTGGGAGGACGCCATGGCGCGGCTGGGGGCGGCGGTGGCCGGGGCACGCAGGCGCGGCGTCGCCGCGCTGGCCCCGGACTTCGCCCGCTGGCTGCACGCGCTGGGCGGCGGCGCCGAGGGGACGCTGGCGCTGGAATCCTCGCCGGCCGACCTGGGCGATGTGGCCGACGACGATCTGCGCGATGCGCTCGCAACCCTCTGGCGTGAGCGGCGCCCGCGCGAGATCCAGGCGGCCCACACGCTGGCGGGACCGCACCGCGACGACCTGTGGATCGGGGCCGGCGGCGTGGACCTGCGGCGGGTCGGCAGCCAGGGCGAGCAGCGCACCGCGGCCCTGGCCTTCCTGCTGGCCGCGCGCGATCACCTGCGCGCCCGCGCCGCGCGGCCCATACTGCTGCTTGATGACGTGCTCTCCGAACTCGACCCCGACCGGCGCGCCCTGTTGCTGGACGCCGTGCGCG
>JBIQJW010000048.1:0-14298 GCA_044507145.1 Actinomycetota bacterium | reverse complement strand
GGGTGCACTGGCACAACACCAGCCGCCTGCACAGCTACCTCGGGGACGTGCCGCCGGCCGAGTTCGAGGCCGCCTTCTACGCTGGGAAACGAACCGACCAGGAACTGGTCGAAATCCAATAGCCCGAGCCTCCATCAAACCCAGGGCGCTTCAATGTCGGTGGGCCGGATGCGTGGAAGGGTCGGTCTCGTGCTAGACATCGCGGGGCTCGGCGGTTGAGGCGAACGTCGGGAGTTCGGCGCACCGAAATAAGTTTGTGCGGCGACCCTTGTATTTATCCCGGGCGTCCGTCAGTGTGCCCGCGGGCGCCGGCCGCGGCCCCGGACACCATCGGCAGGGTGTCCGGCCGTGCAGCCGGCGCGGCCGGGCAGCCCTCGCCCCGTCGCTCGCCCCACGACCCGCCGGAACGGTCCCTCACCGCTCCGGCGGGAACCCTTTCCCGGCGGGGTCTTAGGCCACGCGCTCCAAGGAGCCGCTGCGGGTTTCCGCATCCCGCTCAAGTAGCGGCGACCTGGGATGAGCGCCGACCGCCGGCTGGGCGGACCGCCGGATGCTCCTGACGGACCACCAGCAGGCGTTGGCGACCAGCTCGGCGAGGCTCTGCACCAGGAAGAGCCGGGTGGACTGGAGGATCTGGGCGTCGAGCATCCCGGCCCGCACGTTGACCGTGGCCGCGACCGAGAGCTCGCCCACCTCGGGCAGCTCCTTGCCCACGCCCTCCCCGGGCCGCAGGCCGCCGCGCCGGACGCGCACCGTGCCGACCGACTCCAGGCTGCCCAGCGCGGCGTCCACCGCCACCAGCAGCGGCCGCGGCCGCGCCGCAAGCGAGGGAGCGACGCGCTCGGTCAGGTTCAGGGCGTGCAGCGGATGCTCCAGCGTCCCGATCACGTGCTCCTCGTCATACCCGAGCCGGTGCAACCGCTGCCCCACCAGCGGCCCCAGGGCGTCGCCGGTGGAGCGATCGGTACCGACGCACGCGAAGACCACCGGGCGCGTCGCGGCGCCCAACGCCACCAGCTCGCGCTCCAGCCCCAGCGACAGCGTCGCGAGGGCGCCGGGTGCGTCGTGCGGGACATCCAGATGCGACTCGGGCAAGGGCGGTTCCTCAAGGCGAACGGTCGTCGGCCGATGAGCAGATTGCGAGGCGCACAGTAGGGGCCGGACCGGTTGGGGAACCCACCCGTTCGACCAGTTCGCACCGGCCTCGCCATCAAGAGCGAGCGGGGGAGCCGCCGGTGGATGTGACCGAGTATCTCGCACTGTTCCTGGACGAGAGCCGGGAGAACCTGCAGGCCCTCAACGCCTCGCTGCTCGATCTGGAGCGCGACCCGGGAGACCGCGAGCCGCTCACCGTCGTGTTCCGGGTCGCGCATTCGCTCAAGGGCATGAGCGCGACCATGGGCTTCACCGCGATGGCCGGTCTCACGCACCGGATGGAGGAGGTGCTCACCGACCTGCGCGACGGCGGCGCGCCGATCACGCCTGCGGTGAGCGACGCCCTGTTCGCGTGCCTCGACGCCCTGCAGGAGATGGTCGACCGGGTCGCCGGCGGCGACGAGCGCGAGGTCGACACCGCCGAGCTGCTGGCACGCCTGGGCGAGGTCGCGGGCACCGGGACGGACGCCGCCCCGGACGCCGCCGCCGCCGCGGTCCCCGGCGTGATGTCCGACTTCGAGCGCATGGTGGTCGACCAGGCCGCCGAGCAAGGGCTGTCGGTCCTGGCGGTGCGGGTGCGGCTGACAGAGGACTGCGTCCTGCGCGCGGCCCGCGCCTTCATGGTCGCCGCGGAACTCGAGGCCCACGGCGACATCGTGCGGTCGGTGCCCGGCACCGAGGAGATCGAACGCGACGAGGTGGGGGGCGACCTGGAGTTCTGGGTGGCCACGCATGCGGAGGGCGACGTCCTGCGCGAGGCGGCGGCATCCGTGAGCGAGGTGGCGTCTGTGGAGGTGTCGGGTGTCGACGCCGACGAGCCGCAGGACCCCGCCGGCGCGGCTCCCGCGGCCGACGGCGCACCCGCATCCGGGGATGGTGCGCGCTCGGGCACCCGCGCCGCCGCGACGGTGCGCGTGGGCACCGACCGCCTGGACGGCCTCATGAACCTGATGGGCGAGATGGTGATCGTGCGCACCCGCCTGGCACGTCTGGCGTCCCTCGGCGACACCGCCGGTGTGCGTGCGGCGGTGGAAGACCTGGGGCGCGTCACCGGCGATCTGCAGAACCTGGTGATGCGCGTGCGCATGATGCCGGTGGAGACCGTGTTCATGCGCTTCCCGCGCATGGTGCGCGACCTCGCCCACACGCTGGACAAGCAGGTGGACCTGCGGATCAGCGGCGAGGACACCGAGCTGGACCGCACGGTCATCGATGAGCTGGGCGACCCGCTGGTGCACATGCTGCGCAACGCCGTCGACCACGGTCTCGAGGGCCCCGACGAGCGCACCGCGGCCGGCAAGCCCGCCACGGGGACGATCCACCTGAGCGCCCGCCACTCCGGCAGCAGCGTGGTGATCGAGGTGCGCGACGACGGGCGCGGGATGGATCCCGTCGCCCTGCGGGCCTCCGCGGTGCGCAAGGGCATGCTCACCCTCGAGCGGGCCGAGGCGCTCACCGACGGCGAGGCGATGGAGCTCGTGATGCTTCCGGGCTTCTCCACCGCCCAGACCACCACCGACATCTCCGGCCGTGGCGTGGGCATGGACGCCGTGCGCGCCCGCATCATCGCCCTGGGCGGCAGCATCGACATCGCCAGCGAGCCGGGCGCCGGCACCACCTTCACGGTCCGCCTGCCACTCACGCTGGCCATCATCGGGGCGCTGCTCGTCAGCGCCGGCGGGGAGACCTACGCGGTCCAGATCGAGGCGATCGAAGAGATCGTGGTGGTCGCCTCCGACGACGTGCGCAACGCCGGCGATCGCCCGTGCATGGTGCTGCGTGACCAGGTGGTGCCCATGGTCTGGCTGCGCGAGCGGCTCGAGATGGGACTCGGGCGCGACGACCGCGCGCACCTGGAGGTGGTGGTGGTCAACTCCGGCAGCGGCCGCGTGGGGGTCGTGGTGGACGGCCTCATCGGCCAGCAGGACGTCGTGATCAAGCAGCTTCCCGAGTACCTGGGTGAGGTGCTGGGCATCGCGGGCGCCACCATCCTGGGCGACGGCTCGGTGGCCCTGATCGTCGACGTGGGCGGTCTGGCGGCCGCGGTGGCCCGATGAGCCTGGCGCTGGATCCCGGCGCGCTCGACGCGCTGGCGGAGGTGGGCAACATCGGTGCCGGCACCGCCGCCACGGCACTTGCGCAGATGACCGGTGCCCGCGTGGACATGGCACCCCCGCGGGTGGCGCTGGTCCCCATCGAGGACATCCCGGCGCGCGTCGGGGGCGGCGAGACCCTGGTCGCCGCCATCCTCCTGGACGTCCGCGGCGATGCCGAGGGGCGCATGCTCTTCATGCTGCCCGCCGAGTCGGCCAGGGCGCTGGTGTCGGTGCTGATGGGCGGGGCCGCAGCCGCTTCGGACGCCGCCGTCGATCCCTTCGACGAGATCGGGTTGTCGGCGCTGCAGGAGATCGGCAACGTCCTGGCGGGGTCCTACCTCACGGCGCTGGCGACCCTCACCGGCCTGAGGCTGGAGCCGTCGCCGCCGGCGGTGGGAGTGGACATGGCCGACGCCCTGCTCGGTGACGCGCTCCTGGACGTGGAGGAGGAGGGCCCTGCGGCCCTGCTGATCGAGACCGCCTTCGAGGAGGCCGACGCGCCGCGCGTGGCCGACCTGCTCTTCATCCCCACTCCCGGCGCCCTGCGCACCGTGCTGGACCGGCTCGGGGTGGCATGAGCACCGCCCTGGGCGCCGCGCCCCCGACGTCGGCGCCGGTCGACATCCCCGTGGGGCTGGGAAAGATGGAGGTGAGCGCGCGGCGCGGTGACGTGCTGTGCGCGCTGGGGCTCGGCTCGTGCATCGGCCTTGTGATGGCCGATCCGCGCGCCGGGGTCGCCGGCCTGGCGCACGTGATGCTGCCCGCAGCGCGATCCGCCACCCCGGACCTGCCGGGGAAGTACGCCGACACCGCGGTGCCCGCCCTCCTGGTCGCGCTGCGGGCGCTCGGCGCCGACCCGCGCCGCCTGGTGGTGAAGGCCGCCGGCGGCGCGCAGATGTTCGCGTCGGGGTCCGGCGCCAAGGCCCTGGCGGTGGGGGAGCGCAACGACGAGGCGGTGCGGCTGGCGCTGGCCACGGCTGGCCTGCGACTGCGCGCGGCCGAGGTGGGCGGCACGCGCGGCAGGACCCTGCGCGTCGACGTCGCCACCGGTGTGGTCACGGTCCGCCAGGTCGGGGGCGGCGAGGCGCGCCTGTGAACACGCAGCCGACCGGACAGGCCGAGGCACAGCCGGACTCCGGCCCGGCCTGGGCCGCGCTGGGCATCGACGTGGTCGTCGCCGACCGTGGTGCCGTCGCCCTGATGACGGTCCGCCTGGATCCGCCCGGCCTGCCGCCCTCGCCCGACGCGACCGCCGCGGCGCCGGCCCGGGCACGGGCCGCGCTGGCCGCCGCCGGCGTGGTACACGGGATCGATGAGGGCGCGGTCGCCGCAGCGCTGGCCTCGCCCGGCGAGCGCCCCACCACCGTGGCCACCGCCACGGATGCGGTGCCACCCCGCGATGCCGCCATCGAGGCGCCGGCCGTGGCGCGGGCGGCGCACGATGACCTGTTCACGGTCCCCGCCGACACGCTGGTGGCACGGCGCAGCCCCCCGCGGCCCGGGTCGCCGGGCACGGATGTGACCGGCGCACCCATCGCGCCCGCGGAGCCGCGCGTCCCGGACCTGAACGCGGGGGCGGGGACCGAGGCGACCGAATGCGAGGACGGCGCCGTCGAGGTGCGCGCGACCATCGACGGCCGCCCGGTGCTGCGGGGCGGGACCGTCACGGTGGAGGAATCCGTGCGCTGCCAGGGGCTCTCGGGGTCCCGCGAGCCGCGCGTGGTGCACGGCAACCTGGTGGTGACGGGGGATGTGGACGAGGGCGCGCGGGTCGTGTCCTCGGGATTGGTGGTGGTGGGCGGCATCGTGGCCGGGGCCCACATCGAGGCCGAGCGGGGCGTGGCCGTGACCGGGTCGTGCGTGGGCGTGGAGATCACCGCCGGCGCAGGCGGGGCCGCCCGGCAGCGCATGCTCCAGGCGCTCGACCGCGCGATCGAGGCGCTGGACCTTCTGGGGGGCGCCGCGCGCCAGCTGGTGGACGGCACCGCCGCCGCCGCGCGGCCCGTGACCGGTGCCGCCGCGGTACGCGTGCTGATCGAGCGCCGTCACCCCGACCTGCCGGCGCTCTGGACGGCGGCCGTCTCCGCGGCGCGGGCCGACGCCGTCACCGCCGGGGCCGGGGCGGACGCCGCGCGCGACATCGGCGTCGTCTCGCGGATGCTCGACGAGGCGGTCGCCGGTGTGGGCGTGGGCCTCGGTGCGCTGGCGGACGCGCGTGCGCCGGTGGACACCCTGCGTGCGATGTTGCGTGCCCGTTCGGCCGCGCCGGCCGACGTGCGCGCCGGATACCTCCAGGCCAGCGCGGTGCGGGCGTCGGGATCGCTCGTCATCACCGGGGCCGGGACCTACAACACCGACGCCGTCATCGGTGGCGATCTCACCGCCGAGGCGCACGGTGCGACGGTGCGCGGCGGACGCCTCGAGGTGGCCGGCACGGTGCGCGTCACCGAGCTCGGGGCGCCCGGCGGTGCCAGGGTGGAGGTGGTCCTCGCGGGCGATCGGGAGGCGGGTGAGTACCTGCGTGCCGGCGTCGCCCATCCCGGCGTGGAGATCGTCGCCGGGGGGCGCCGGATCACGATCGAGCACCGAACGCTCAACCTCTCGGTCGCCGGTGACGACAACAGCCATGTGACGCGCACGGGGGAGATCTCCGAGGACGAGCGCGCACCCCTGCACGACGCGGGGTGACCGGGTCACGGACGACGCCGGCAGGGCACACGATTCGAGGGGATCGAACCGGGTCGCATGGCGAGTTCGTCTGGAGAGAAGACCGAGAAGGCCACACCCAAGCGCCGTGAGGAGGCCCGCAAGCGGGGCCAGGTGGCGCGCAGCCAGGAGGTCAACACCGGCCTCGGGCTGCTGATGACCTTCGCGATGCTGGCCTTCATGGGCAGCTGGCTCCTGGCGGGGTTCATCTCGGTGATGGAGCGCGCGCTCCAGGGCGCCGGCACCGCCGGGGCCATCACGCCCGCGACGGCGTGGAGCGCGCTCACCGATGCCGGCCTGCGTGGGCTGTGGCTCACCGCGCCCTTCGCGATCGCCGGCGTCTTGGTGGGCGTGCTGGCCTCCGCTATCCAGGTGCCGCCCAAGCTCACCCCCGAGGTGCTCAAGCCGCGCTTCTCGATGATCAACCCGATCAATGGCGTGAAGCGCCTGTTCTCGCTGCGTTCGCTGGTGCGCTCGGTGAAGGACATCATCAAGATCGCCATCACCGGCGCCGTCGCCTACGCGGTGCTGCGCAGCGCCATCCCGGACCTGACATCGCTCCTGGGCGCGCCACCCGGCATGGTCCTCACGGTGATGGGCGGCCTGGTGCTGAAGGTGGGCTTCGCGATCACGGCCGTGTACCTGGTGATCGCCGTGGCCGACGCGCTCTACGAACGCTGGCAGCACGAGCGCGACCTGCGCATGACCCGCGACGAGGTGAAGCGGGAGTTCAAGGAGCAGGACCTCGGGCCCGAGGTGAAGGCCCAGATGAAGCGACGTCAGCGTGAGATGGCCGTGCGCCGCATGATGTCCGACGTCCCGGAGGCGGACGTGGTGATCACGAACCCCACGCACTTCGCGGTGGCGCTCAAGTACGTGAGCGCGGAGCCCGCTCCGAAGGTGATCGCGAAGGGCGCCGACCACGTCGCCCACCGCATCATCGCGACCGCCGAAGAGCACGGCGTCACGGTCCGTCGTGAGCCGCCGCTCGCCCGCAGCCTGTTCGCGGCGGCCGAGATCGGGCAGTACATCCCGGCCGACGCCTTCGGCGCCGTGGCCGAGATCCTGGCGCACATCTACCGCACCACCGGCCGCGCGCCGGCCGCCGCATGAGCACCCCCGCACCCCAGGCCAAGGGCGGCCTCCTCAACCGGATGCTCGACAACAGCGACGTCGCCATCGCCGTGGTGGTCGTCGGCATCGTCGTGATGATGATCATCCCGCTGCCCACGTGGCTGCTGGACATCCTGATCACCGCGAACATCTCGGCCGCGCTCGCCATCGTGCTGGCCACGATGTACACCACCGAGCCGCTGCAGTTCTCGGTGTTCCCCTCACTGCTGCTGGTGGCCACGCTCTTCCGGCTGGCGCTCAACATCTCCAGCACCCGCCTGATCCTGCTGGACGGAGACGCCGGCGAGGTGATCGAGGCCTTCGGGAACTTCGTGGTGGGCGGGAACGTGGTGGTGGGACTGATCGTCTTCGCCATCCTGGTGGTGATCCAATTCGTGGTGATCACCAACGGCGCCGGGCGCGTGGCCGAGGTGGCCGCCCGCTTCACGCTCGACGCCCTCCCGGGCAAGCAGATGGCGATCGACGCCGACCTGAACGCCGGCGTCATCACGGACGCCGAGGCCAAGGCGCGCCGGGAGGCGGTGGCCAAGGAGGCCGACTTCTACGGCGCGATGGACGGCGCCTCGAAGTTCGTGAAGGGCGACGCCATCGCGGCCGTGCTCATCGTCTTCATCAACCTGGTGGGCGGGCTCGGCGTGGGCGTGTTCCAGCAGGGGATGTCGTTCGGGGAGGCCGTCCAGCATTTCTCGCTGCTCACGGTGGGTGAGGGCCTGGTGGCACAGATCCCCGCCCTGCTCATCTCGGTGGCCACCGGCATCATCGTCACCCGCTCGGTGGGGGAGTCCAACCTCGGACGCGACGTCACCAGCCAGATCATCCGCCAGCCGCGGGCCATCCTCATCGCCGGCCTGGTCGCCATGGCACTGGGCCTGGTGCCGGGGCTGCCCACGTTGCCCTTCTTCATCATCGGCGGCATGGTCGCCGGCCTGGGCCTGGTGCTGCGCCGCACGCTGCGCGAGGAGGAGGAGGCGCGGGTGGCCGAGGAGGCCACCGCCGTCGCGACCCGTCCGGCGGAGCCGGAGAACGTCGCCGCCCTGCTGCCGCTCGACCCGCTGGAACTGGAGATCGGCTACGGGCTGGTCCCCCTTGTGGACGCCGACGAGGGCGGGGATCTCCTGGCGCGGGTTGCGATGGTGCGCCGGCAGATGGCCACCGAGTTGGGCCTCTCGCTGGCACCCATCCGTATCCGCGACAACGTCCGCCTCGGATCACACGAGTACGCGGTGAAGATCCGTGGGGTGGAGGTGGCACGCTGGTCGCTGATGCCCGGCCAGTTGCTGGCGATGAACCCCGGGACCGCGGACATCCCCATCGACGGCATGTCCACCAACGAGCCGTCCTACGGCCTGCCGGCGGTCTGGATCGGCGAGGCCCAGCGCGAGCAGGCCGAGCTGGCCGGCTACACCGTGGTGGACGCCGCCTCGCTCATCGTCACCCACCTCTCCGAGGTGATCCGGCGCAACGCCGCCGATCTGCTCGGGCGCCAGGATGTCCGCGCGCTGCTGGACGGCCTCAAGGAGCGCCTGCCGGCGCCGGTGGAGGAACTGGTCCCGGACCTGATGACCGTGGGTGAGGTGCAGCGCGTCCTGCAGTCGCTGCTGTCGGAGGGCGTGCCGATCCGTGACCTCGTGACGATCCTGGAGACGCTGGGCGACAAGGCGAAGCTCACCAAGGACGTCGCGATCCTGGCCGAATACTGCCGCCAGGCGCTCGGCCGGTCGATCTGCGCCCGGTACGTCGACGACACCGGGACGCTGCGGGCGATCACCGTCGACCCGGAGCTGGACCGCGAGATCGCCGAGTCCGTCGCGCGTACCGACGACGGGTCGGCCATCACGCTCGACTCCCACCGCGCCGGGCTCATCATCGACGCGCTGCGCGCCCGCGCCGACGACGCGCAGATCCTCGGGTGCGCCCCGGTGGTCCTGTGCTCCGGCGCCACCCGCCGGCACCTCAAGGCGCTGACCGCCCACGCCCTGCCGGCGCTGGCGGTCCTGTCGTACCACGAGATCCTCCCGTCGATCCGCGTCGAGCCCATCGGTCTCGTCGCGCTCGACGCCGTCCCCGCCCTCTAAGTCCCGCCCAAGGAGCCTCCGGCCATGCAGACCAAGCGTTTCTCCGGCGACAGCATCGACGACGTGCTCACCCAGGTGCGCGGCGAGTTCGGTGACGAGGCGGTCATCCTCGAGACGCGGCGCATCGTGCGCGGCGGTATCGGTGGTTTCTTCGGCAAGGCGGGGATCGAGGTGACCGCGGCCGACGCGATGCCGGCCGAGGCCGTCGCAGCGCTGCCCGAACCGGTCGTGGAGGACGCCGACGACTTCCTGCGCCGGCTGGAGCAGCATCTGGCCGATCCCGCGCACTCCGCGGCGGTGGGCGTGGGGGGAACCGCATCGCAGAGCGGTTCCGGGGAGGATGCGCCCCCAGAGTCTCAGGGTCGAGTTGAGGATGAGAACCCCGGAATCTATGGGCGCACGCCGCGCGTTTCCTTGCCGGCGGACGACCAGGAGCGTGCCCGATCGATCGTGGAGGCCGCCCGCGCCGCCGTGCGCGAGGCCGAGCGGGCCACTGCGATCACCGACCCGGCCCCGCCGGCCGCCGGCGACGCATCCGGGCGCCCGGGGGACACACCGGAGCGGACGCCCACGGCCGACCGGGCCGACGAGGCACCCGAGCCGAGGGGTGTCCCCGCGGCGCGGGCGGCGGCGGTGTCCGCCGACGCGGCCCACGAGGGCACGGTGGACGACACCGACGACCCGCGGCCCGGCGCCCGGGCGCTCCCGGCCCGCAGTGGCCTGGACGATGTGCGTCGCGAGCTCGCCGGCGCCGGCGTCGATGCCCGTCGGCTCGACTCGCTGCTGGACGGCTTCTCCCGCAGCATCGCCCCGTTCCTGGATGCGGAGGCCTCCACACGCTCGGCGGTGCGCGACTACCTCGCCGCGCGGCTGCCGGTGGTGCGCGACTGGCGTCCGCGGCGCCAGGGCCACACGATCGCCTTCATCGGCCAGAGTGGGGTGGGGAAGACATCGACCGCCGCAAAGGTGGCGGGACGCCACGCCCAGGCGGGGATGGACGTCGCGCTGATCTCGGCCGGGCACGGGGCCAACCCCGTGCTGGTGGAGATGGCGCGCGAGCTCGGCGTGCCGGTGGTGCACGCCGAGGACGCCGAGGCCTTGGCGCAGGCGCGGCGGACCCTGGTGGACCGCGATCTCATCGTCATCGACACGCCCGGCTGCGCCCACACCGCGGCCGACGATCTGGCGGTGCTGCGCACGCTGCTCGGCGGGGCGGCCCCCGATGAGGTGCACCTGGTGCTTCCCGCCGCGACACCGCCCATCGACCTGGGCGATCTCCACACGGCCTTCCGTCCCGTGGGCGTCAACCGGATCACGCTCACCAAGCTTGATGAGACCCGACACTTCGGCGGTGTGTTGAACGCCCCGATGCGCATCGGGCGGCCGCTGGCGTACATCGCCGACGGCGCCGGCGTGCCCGGCGCCATCGCCCCCGCCGATCCGCGCCTCGCCGCGGAACTGCTGCTGCCGTGACCGCGGGGAATGCGACGGCGGTCGAGCACGGACCGCCCCCCGAACGCGGGGCGCGGGTGTGCGTGGAGTCCGGCGAGCGGGAGGGGTGGTCGTCGGTGGTCGAGGCCAAGGACGCCGATCTCATCATCCTCACCGTCGAGCCCGGCGCGGGGCCGTCCGCCGACATCACGCCGGGGCGGGCCGTGCTGCTCACGTACTCCGCCCGTCAGGTGCCGTGCGAGGCCGACGCGACCGTGGTGGACGATCCCGAATGGCGGGCGCCGGGCCGCGTGTGCGTGCGCCTGAGCGAACCGCCACGCCGGAATCAACGGCGCGGGGCGGTGCGGGTGCCGATGGACCTGATCGTGCGTGCCCGGGAGGCCGACGAGCGCACCGACGAGCCCGACGCCCTCACGTTCGCGGCCGTCACCGAGAACCTGTCGGCGGGAGGCGCGCTGTTGCGGGCGACCGAGGCGATCGCCATCGGCACCGACCTGCTCATCCACCTGCAGCCCGGCCCCGAGGGCCCGGTGATGGAACTGGCCTCGCGCGTGGTCCGCTGCGATCGCGACGGGGCGACGTCCCGCCCATGGCGCATCGCGGTGGCCTTCCGCGGTGTCTCGCGGGCGCAGGAGGACCACATGATGCGCTTCCTCTTCCGGATCCAGCGCGAGGCACGCCGGCGCGAATCGGGGATGTCGAGGTGAGCCGCGCCCGTCGCTCGGGCGCCGGCGCGGCCGCGTCCGGCTCCCCCGAGGCCGCGGCATCGGCGCGCATCGCCCTGTGGGTGGCCCGCGCCCGTGTGGCGGGAGCCTGCGGCGGCTTCCTGCTGGGTCTCTGGGTGTGCCGGCGCGCGGGACTGCCGTGGCCCGACGCCACACTCCGCGGACTCATCGCGGGGCTCGGGCTCTGCCTGGTGGCATGGCTCTCGACGCTTCTGGTCATCCAGGCGCTGGTGCGGACCGCCGCCGAGCGCAAGCGCGAGGATATCGAGGAGGCGACGGCCCAGGTGGCCGCGGCGCGCGCCGAGCGCTACGCCAAGGAGGACGAGGACATCCAGCGGCGCCTGCGGCGTCGCCGTGGTGAGCCCGAACCCGACGCGGAGGACGCCGCCGGCGACGAGACGCCCGCCGAGGCGCTCACATGACGGGGGACATGACCGTCGCCGAGATCGAGACGCCCCGTGGCGGGCAGCCGCCCGTCGCCGGGCATCCCGGCTACCTCAGCGTCCGGGTGGTCGACGGCGTGTACGTCGGCGCCCTGATGGTGACCGACCACACCGGCCTGCCCGTCGACTTCCGCTACACCGATCCGGTGACCCCCACGCGTCTGCAGCGCGTCCTCTACGGAGGCGTACTGGACCGTCACCTGCGGTACGACGTGATCCTGCGCACCCTCCTCTCGGCCGTGGAGGAGGCGCCGACTCTCCTGTTCGCGGACGACCGCCGGCTGCTCGCCGAACCGGGCCTCCCGTGCCCGGCGCTGGTCGCCACGGCCAGCGCGGCGGCGCCGATCGGCCCGCCGGGTACCACGCACGCCCAGGGCGGGGACTCGCGTCTGGTGCAGGTGGCCGACGGCGCGGCGCCGGTGCGGATCACGCTGCCCGATCAGATGCCGCCGGCGGACGCGGAGGCGGTGGTCGCGGCGCTCACCGCGCTCGGGGCGACGATGGACATCCTGGAACCGACAGGCCGCGTCGCCGAGGCGCTGGATCTGGTGGCCGACGGCGACGTCGATGTCGCTCCGGAGTGAGCGTCCCCGGACCCATCGACGAGATGCGCCGCGCGCTCGCGCGCGCGGGGGCCGGCACCCGGGCCCGCGCCCTCCCGGCGACCGTCGGTGCCCCTTCGGTGCACGCCGCGCCCGTCGCCGGCGTCCGCGCGCGACGCGTCCCGCCGCTCCTCACCAGGATGCGGCTCGGCGCCCTCGAGGCGCCATCGGCGGTGGTGCACGACGCCCGCACACAGGTCCGGGCGCGGCGCACACCGCCCCTGCGGTACGACCCCGCCGCCGGCGCCCGCGCGGTGTGTGCCGTCCGGTTCGCCCCCGCGGCCCGCGGGCCTGGGCGCAGCGCCATCCGGCCGTCGGGTCCCGCCGTCCGCGGTGCCGACCCGGTGCCGCGCGCCCCACGCAGCCACGCGTCGCGCGCGCTCGCGCCCCTTTGGCGCACCCGGCGCCGGCCCGTGCCCTGGCCACACCTTGATCGCGAACGCCTGCGCGCCGCCTGGGACGGGATGCTCGCCGAGCACGGGATCGACGGGCCGGACACCGAGCTGATCGGCGTCTACGGACGACTCCCGCTGGGCGCCGTCGCCCACGTGCGCCTCGACCCCGACCGCACCGCCACCATCACCTTCGACCCGGCCGCACCCGCGCCGGGTCCGGCGGGCGACCTCGCCCTTGCCCGACAGGGTGCCACCGGGCCGCTGCTCCGGCACGCGATCCCACACCGGCATCACCCCGCAGAGCCACCGGCGCCGGGACCCGGATCCGCCGCCAGACCCACCGTCCTCGGCTAATCTGACCGACGTCCGCAGGCGGCCATCTGGCTGAAGATCTGGAGGTTTCGCACATGGCAGGGATGCGCCGTACCGCGCTCAGCGCGCTCATCATCGGCACCGGATGCCTGACGGGCCTCGCCGCCACGGCCGGGGCGCAGGCCCCGGACCCCGGTACGCCGCCCGTCGCGCCGCCGGTGACCCCTCCCGTGACGCCGCCGGTCACGCCGGTCCCGGCCACCATCGCCCCCGGCGTGTCGATCGCCGGCGTCGACGTCTCCGGCCTCACGGCCGCAGCGGCCCGTCAGGCCGTGATCAGCCAGCACGTCGCGCCGCGACGCGCCCCGGTCGTCGTCGTCTTCCGTGGCAAGCGGGTCTCCATCAAGCCGGCCTCGGTCGGCTACGTCGCCGACGTCGACTACGCCGTCACCGGCGCGATGCTCTTCGGCCGCTCCCGGCCGGTCCCGCCCGAGGGCGTCGTGGTCCCACTGCGCCAGAAGATCAACGCCAAGCGGCTCACCGCGGCCCTCGAATCGCGCGTCGCCGGCAAGTACGACGTCCCGGCGAGGGACGCCGTCTTCAGCCTGCGTGGCACCAAGCCCGTCGTGCGCGAGGCCCGCCTCGGCACGGCGCTCAACGTCCCGCGCTCGGTCCGCCTCCTCAGCAACGGCCTGATCGCCCGCACCAAGAACACGTTCAAGCTCCCGTCCAAGCGCGTCCGTGCCGACGTCACCCGCCTGCCGAACGCCATCATCATCGACCGCGGCAACTTCCGGCTCACCCTCTGGAAGCACCGCGGCAAGAACCAGACCTTCCCCATCGCGGTCGGCACGTCCAGCCACCCCACGCCCACCGGTAACTACCGGGTCATCGAGAAGCAGGTGAACCCCACCTGGTTCCCGCCCAACTCGCCCTGGGCCGCGGGCCTCGGACCGGTCCCGCCCGGCCCCAGCAACCCGCTCGGCACCCGCTGGATCGGTACCTCCGCGCCCGCCATCGGCATGCACGGCACGCCCTCCCCGGGCACCATCGGCACCCGCGCCTCCCACGGCTGCATCCGCATGTACATCCGTGACGTTGAGCGGCTCTATCCCCAGGTCTCCATTGGCACTCCGGTGTACATCCGGTAGGGCGGCTCGCTGCAAATAGGCCCAGATCCCGCGCCGCGGACGGGGGCCGTGC
>JBIQJW010000279.1:0-2180 GCA_044507145.1 Actinomycetota bacterium | reverse complement strand
CGGCGATGCCGCGTCGGCCGTCGCGGCCCTGGATGCCACCGACACCGACTGGTGGCCGGCCGTGGCCCGGTTCTTCGAGCAGGCTCCGGACCGCGTGGCGGTCGCGCGCGACGCGGACGGCGCCCTGGCCGGGTTCGCCATCACGGTGACGCCGCGCAACGCGCCGGCCTGGTGCGACCACGACGCGGTCCTGGGGCCCTGGCTCGCCCACGCCCGGGCGGCCGCCCCCGACGGCAACGCGCTGCTGTGGCGCAACACCTTCGACCTCACCGGCGACCCGGACTCCGGGGTCGCCGCGCTGCTCAACACCGTGGGCATCCAGCTCTCGGGGCTGCCCAACGTGCGCCACATCTACGGGTTCTGCGATGCCGACGACGCCCGCTCGCAGGCGTTCAGCCGCGCCATCGGCGCGGTGATGATCCCCGAGTTGACGGTGCGCGACCGCGACCGCGAGGTGGAGTGCCACGTGCTCGACCACGGACCCGGCGGGATCCTGGCGGCGGTCCGCGCCCTGCTGTACCAGGACCTCGGGCTGCCGGCGCCGCCCGCGGCGACCACGCAGGAGGTGGCGACGGCCACGGTGCGTGACGCGCTGCGCGCATACCACGACCCGGTGGCCCTGGCCGCGAGCCCGCTGGCGCGGGGGGTGACCGTCGATGCGCGGGCCGCATCCGTACGCACCTTGCTGGCCGACGGCGTGGACGCCGCGTTCGGCAGCTCGCCGGGCGACATGCTGCAGGCGCAGGCTCTGCGCCTGGGGTACATGGGCGGCGACGGGCACGGCGCCGCCGCCCTCGCCCTGCGCCTGTCGCGCAGTTCCTACTTCCGGCGCCTGGCCGACGCCTCCGACCGGCTGGCGCGCTACATCCTCAGCCGGCGCGGCTGACCGCGCCCGCGGGTCACATCCCGCGCAGGCGCGCCATGCGGCTCTCCACCTCGGCGGCCGAGCGCCCGTCACCGCGGGCCAGCCGGTCCTTGCGCAGAGCCTCGAGCGCCGCGAGGACGCCGGGCACATCCAGGCCCAGCCCCGCCGACCGTTCCCAGGCGTCGAGCGCGGTCTCGATGTCCTCCCGCTCGCCCGCCACCATCGCGAGGATGCGCCACCCGTGGGCGTCCTCGTCCTCGTCGTCCACGATCCGGCGCGCCACGGCCTCGGCCTCCTCCAGGGCGCCGCGGGCGCGCAGGGTGGCCGCCAGGGCCGTGAAGCCGGGCGCGTTCTCGCGCACCGTCGACAGCGCGCCGACGCTCTCGCGCAACGCGACCTCGCTGCCGGCCAGATCTCCCGTGTCGCGCCGCGCCGCGCCCAGGGTGTTGAGGGTGGCCGGCGACGGCGCCAGGGCATGGGCCCGTTCGGCGAAGGCAAGGCCGCGCAGGACGTGGCCGTGGGCGCGCGCGGCACGCGCCTCCTCCAGCGCCTGCGGTGCGCGCGTCACGGCGGCGGCGGCACGGTAGTGGCCGGCCAGCTCCTCCTGGGCCTCGTCGGTGGCCAGCAGGGTGGCCGAGCCCGCGACCATCCGGATGTCGTCGGGCCCGTAATGCTGAATGCGCTCCAGGGCCGCCTGCAGCCGGGCCTCACGCTCGGCCACGGCCTTGCGGGCCGCGGCGCCGGCGCCGGTGGTGTTCGCCTTGGTCGAACCCCCGGCCAGCAGCGCGTCGTAGTCGCGGCGGATATCGGCGCGCAGCAGCGCCTTCTCGCCCTGGTCGCAGAACGCGCGCTCGATCGAGCGCTGGCGCTGCGGCATGGGCGTCGACGACAGGGCGCGCCGCCGGCGCTCGGCGCCCGCGCGGATCTGGTCCGCGTCGGCATCCCGCGGTATCCCGAACCAGTCGTACAGATCGCGGGTGGCCAGTTCGCGAAGGAAACGAGCGCGGCGGGCGGCTGGGTCGTCGGCTGGGGGCATGCGGGCTCCTCTGGTCGCGCCGCAGCTTACGCCGCGGGAGCCGGCGCGTGTCACGGCCACCGGGCGGCCGATCGGCCGCACAACGACGCGGGGGCGGCCCGAAGGCCGCCCCCGACATGACACCGCGCTTCCCCGGAGGGAAGTGCTACATCATGCCGCCGCCCATGCCCATGCCGCCGAGGTTCGGCGACATCGCGGGGCCGCCCATCGCGGGCGCGGCCTCCTCGGGCTTGTCGACGACGACGGCCTCGGTGGTGATCACGTTCTTGGCGATCGACG
>JBIQJW010000047.1:1743-14413 GCA_044507145.1 Actinomycetota bacterium | reverse complement strand
GCCGATGCCCGAATGTGGGTACCTCTCGCATGAGATGGCGGCTAATGTCCCCGGCCACGCCGACCCGGGAACCATGCCGCCACGCGGACACGCAGCCTCATCCCGTCCGCCTTCGCTGGTAGTTTGCCCCGGGTGGCAGCAATCACCGCCACAACCTCGAACGATGGGGGTCTTCGTCGTGAACAAGTCTGAGTTCGTCAGCCGGGTGGCCAAGGAGGCCGACCTGGGCTCCGCCGATGCGGATCGTGCCGTCAAGGCGGTGCTCGCCGTCATCACGGACGCCCTCAAGGCCGGCGAGGATGTCGCCTTCGCGGGCTTCGGCAAGTTCTCCGTGTCGGAGCGCGCCGCCCGTACCGGCGTGAACCCGCAGGACCCGTCCAAGAAGGTCGAGATCCCGGCCCGCACCGTGCCGCGCTTCACGCCCGGCGCCGTCCTCAAGGAGGCCGTTGCCGGCAAGCGGTAGCCACCGCCGGCCCCGCAGCGGGGCACGAGCGCTGGCACTCACATCGAACGTCGCGTCGGCGTGGCCCCGGTCGCGCCGGCTGTTGGCGCAGTGGCGTCGCACCGTCGCAGCCGCCGGGTTCCATCCGCGGCAGGGCTTGCTATTGTCTTGCCCCGCCGCTCACGCGGCACCGTTTTCGTATGACGCACACTTCGCCTCTCATCCCACTCCGCCGTCGACCGGTCGACGTGCGCCCGCACGACGGGGGACTGGGCTGACCCTGCTCGGGGTGTCGCTTGCCTCCTAGGCGCGGACCAGACACCCGTCCGCCCGCCGGCCCCTCGACGCGGATCAACGAAGCGATCCGTTCTGAGAGCGTGCGCCTGATCGACGCCGAGGGCGAGAACCGCGGCGTGGTGAAGCTGGCGGAGGCGCAGAACATCGCCGCGACGGCCGGCCTGGACCTCGTCGAGGTCGCCGCCGACGCCCGCCCGCCCGTCGTCCGGATCATGGACTACGGCAAGTGGCGCTATGAGCAGGAACAGAAGGCCAAGCAGGCGCGACGGCACCAGAGCACGATCACCATCAAGGAGATCAAGTTCCGGCCGAAGATCGACCCGCACGACTACGCCACGAAGAAGGGGCATGTCGAGCGGTTCCTGCGCCACCGGGACAAGGTCAAGATCACGATCATGTTCCGCGGTCGTGAGCTCATCCACCCCGAGCGCGGCGAGGCGATCCTGCTGCGGCTGGCGGATGAACTCAAGGACCTGGCGGTGATCGAGAGCCGGCCGAACCTCGATGGCCGCAACATGGTCATGATGCTGGGCCCGACCAAGGCCGTTGAAGGTGGGTCGGACAAGCCCGCCGCACCCGCGGCGGAACCGGCCGGCGAAGTCCCCGCCGAGTCGTAGTCCACTTCGATTCCGGTTGCCGGTCGTCTATTGTGTCGGCCGGTCGCTCCACGATGAGGTTTTCCGCATGCCCAAGGTGAAGACACGCAAGGCCGCTCAGAAGCGCTTCCGGGTGACCGGAACCGGCAAGCTGCAGTTTCAGCGCGCCGGCATGCGGCACAACCAGGAGAAGATGTCCGGCAAGGAGCAGCGGCACCTGTCGAAGGAGGCCGAGCTGGCTCCCGAGATGGTCGCCGGTGTGAAGCGCATGCTGGGGAAGAGGTAGCCAGATGGCCCGCGTCAAGCGTTCGGTGGCGGCGCGCAAGAAGCGCCGCAAGGTCCTCGGTCAGGCCAGTGGCTACTGGGGCACGAAGAACTCCTCGTACAAGCGTGCGAAGGAGCAGGTCCAGCGCTCCCTGCGGTACGCGTACCGCGACCGCCGGGTCCGCAAGCGTGACTTCCGGCGTCTGTGGATCGCCCGTATCAACGCGGCCGCTCGCGAGAACGGCCTGACCTACGGCGAGTTCATCCACGGTCTGAAGCTGGCCGGCGTCGACCTGGACCGCAAGATCCTGGCCGAGCTCGCCACGCACGAGCCGGCGGCCTTCGCCGGTCTCGTCGAGCAGGCGCGCGCCGCGATCGCCGCGGCTCCGGCCGCCGCCTAGGCGCCGTAACGGCACCGCCGCTCCGCCTCGCCAGCTCGCCGCGCAATCCCGCGCTGCAGCTGGCGCGGGCGTTGCACGCCAAGAAGGTCCGGCGTGAACGTCGCCTGATCCTGGCCGAGGGCGAGGATGTGATCGACGCCGCCCTGGCGCACGGGGTGGCGCCGGTGAGCCTTTTGGTGGACCAGGAGCGGGTGCCCGACGACGACCCGCGCCTGCTGGCCACCGCCGGCCTGGCCGAGCGGTACCGCGTCCCCACCTCCCTGATGGGGCGCTGCAGCACCCTCGCCGCACCGCCGCGGGTGATGGCCGTGCTGCCGCAGCCACCCGTGCGCAGCTTCCGCGACGTGCGGTTCCCGCCGGCGCTGGGGGTGTATCTGGCCGGCGTGGCCGACCCTGGCAACGTGGGCACCCTGGTGCGCAGCGCCGCGGCCCTCGGCGCCGATTGGCTGGCGCTCGGCCCCGGGTCGGCGGACGCGTTCCATCCGCGCGCGGTCCGTGCGGCGATGGGGGCCACGTTCGCGCTCCCCATCCTCGAGCAGGTCGCCCCCAAGGACCTCCTCACCCGCGACGGGTTCCGCGTGGTGGCCGCCGATCCCCGCGACGGGGTGCCGCCCTGGGAGGCCGACCTCACCGGTCCGCTCGTGCTGACCCTGGGTGCCGAACGCTCGGGTCTGGGGCCCGTGCTGGAGGAGCTCGGTGCCGGGCTCGACCTCCTGGCGGTCACCATCCCACAGGCGCCCGGGGCCGAATCGCTGAACGTGTCGGCGGCCGGCGCGGCGTTGCTGGCCGAGATCGGCCGGCAACGGGCGGTCGCCGTCCGCTAGGTTCTCCGACCGATGAGCACGGGGGATCTCAGTCAGATCGAGTCGGCGGCCCTCGCCGACATCAGCGCCGCGGACACCCTCGCCGCGCTGGAGCAGGTGCGGGTGGCGCACACGGGCCGCAAGAGCCCGCTGGCGACCATCCTCGCGGGCATCGGGAAGCTGCCACCGGCCGAGCGCGGACCGGTGGGAAAGGGGGGCAACGCCGTGCGGCGTGCCCTTGAGGCGGCCCTGGCCGAGCGCGCCGCCGAACTGGAGGCGGAGGAGATGGGCGCCGCGCTGGAGCGCGACACCACCGACGTCACCCTGCCCGGCGAGCCGTATCCGCTGGGGGCGCTGCACCCCATCACACAGGTCCGGCAGGAGATGGAGGACATCTTCCTTGCCCTGGGGTACCGCGTGGCCGACGGGCCCGAGGTCGAGACCGACTGGCACAACTTCACCGCCCTGAACACCCCCGACGGCCACCCGGCGCGATCTCCCAGCGACACCTTCTTCATCGACGGGCATCCCGACCGCATGCTGCGCACGCAGACCTCGCCGGTGCAGGTGCGCGTGATGCAGCAGCAGGGGCCGCCCATCTACGTGGTGGCGCCCGGGTTCGTCTACCGCCGCGACGACGTGGACGCCACCCACAGCCCGATGTTCCAGCAGATGGAGGGGCTGGCGGTGGATGAGGGCCTCACGCTGGCACACCTGAAGGGCACGATGTTGCACTTCGCCCGCAAGCTGCTGGGCGACGACCGCCGGATCCGGCTGCGGCCGCACTTCTTCCCGTTCACCGAGCCGTCGGTGGAGGTGGAGGTGTCGCACGTGGACAAGCGCGGGCGAACGATCTGGCTGGAGCTGGCGGGCGCCGGCATGGTGGACCCCGCCGTGCTGGAGGCCGGCGGCATCGACCCGGAGCGCTACACCGGGTTCGCGTTCGGCTGGGGACTCGACCGGATCGCCATGGTCCGCTTCGGCCTGCCCGACCTGCGCCACCTCTACGACGGAGATCTGCGCGTTTTGGAACAGTTCGCGTGAGGCTGCCGCTGAGCTGGCTGGCCGAGTACGTCGACCCCGGCCTCACCACACAGGAGCTCGCCGATCGGCTGTCGGACACCGGGACGCTGGTGGAGGACATCCACCATCTGGGCGTGCCCGACGTGGAGGGCAACCGCGACCATTTCCTCGTGGGCCGGGTGCTGTCGGCCGAACAGCACCCCGACGCCGACCGCCTGCGGGTCTGCATGGTCGATGTGGGGGAGCCCGAGCCGCGTCAGATCGTGTGCGGCGCCCCGAACGTTGCGGCCGGCCAGAACGTGCCGGTGGCCCTCCCGGGCGCCCTGCTGCCGGGGGCCGCGAAGCCCCTGGGTCCGGCGAAGCTGCGGGGGGTGCGCAGCAACGGGATGATCTGCTCGGCCACCGAGCTCGAACTCGGCCAGGACTCGGCCGGCATCATGGTGCTCGACGACGACATCGCCCCCGGGGCCCGCGTGGTGGACGTGCTGCCGGCGATGGAGACCGTGCTGGAGCTCGAGATCACATCGAACCGCCCGGACTGCCTCGCCATCCACGGGCTCGCGCGCGAGGTGCACGCGGCCACGGGCGCCGCCCTGGTCGATCTGGACGTCACCGAGCCGCCGGCCGAGGGGCCGGGCGCGGTCGCCGATCATGTGACCCTCGAGGTCGAGGACCCGGATCTCTGCCCCCGGTACATGGCGCGCGTGTTCGCCGATGTCACGGTGGGCCCGTCGCCCATGTGGCTGCGCCGGCGCCTGGAGGCGGCCGGCATGCGGGCCGTCTCGAACGTGGTGGACATCACCAACTACGTGATGCTGCTCACCGGGCAGCCTCTGCACGCCTTCGACCTGGACCGGCTGGCCGGCGCGCGGGTCGTGGTCCGCAGGGCCCGCCCCGGGGAGCCGATCACCACGCTCGACGACCACGAGCGGGTGCTCGGGCCCGACATGCTCGCCATCTGCGACGCCGAGCGCCCCGCGGTGATCGCCGGGATCTTCGGGGCCGCGTTCGCCGAGGTGAGTGAGGGGACCACCCGCGTGCTGCTGGAGGCGGCGACCTTCGACGGCCCCACCACGCTCAACACCGCGCTGTCGCTGGGACTGCGCACCGAGTCGAGCGCGCGGTTCGAGAAGGGGCTGCCGAGCGAGCTGCCCCCGCGGGCCCTCGCGATCGCCAGTCGCATGCTGGTGGAGTTGTGCGGCGCGAAGATGGTGCCCGGGACGCTCGACGTCCACCGTCCCCAGGCCGAACGCCCGCCGGTGCGGATGCGCCACGCGCGCGTGGAGCGGTTGCTGGGCGTGCCGGTGCCGCCGGCCGAGGCCGAGCGGATCCTGCAGCGTCTCGGGCTGGAGGTGACCGCCGGGGACGACGCGCTGGAGGCGCGGATCCCGTTCGAGCGTGCCACCGACCTCACCCGCGAGGTCGACCTCATCGAGGAGGTCGGGCGCATCCACGGCCTCGACCCGATCCCCACGCACCTCCCGCGGCTGGTGGGCCACGGCGAGCTGACGCCCGCGCAGGCGCGCGAGCGCCGGCTGATCCGGTACCTCGCCGACCTGGGGCTCTCCGAGGCGCTCACCCACCATCAGGTCCCGGAGGGCGACGCCGACGCCCTGCGGATGGCGCCGGACGATCCGCGCCGCGACGTGCTGCGGATGGCGCATCCCATGAGCGCGGACATGGCCGTGATGCGCCGGTCGATGCTCCCCGGCCTGCTGCGCGCGGTCGCACGCAACCAGGCGCACCAGCGCACCGACGGCGGCCTGTTCGAGGTGGGGCGCACCTACGCGCCGCTCCCCGACGGCCAGGCCGATGAGCGCCGGTTCATCGCGGCCGTCCGCTTCGGTGAACTGGCCACGCAGGGCTGGCGCGCGACGCCGCGCCCGGTCGACATCTTCGATGCGACCGGCCTCGCCACCGCGCTGGCGCGGGCGGCCGGGGTGCGGGTGCAGACCCGCGAGAATGCGGCGCCCTACTTCCACCCGGTGCGTCAGGCGCGCCTGGTGGCCGGCGACGACGTGATCGCATGGGCCGGAGAGATCCACCCCCTCGTGCTGCGCACCTTCGACATCTCCGGGACGGTCAGCGCGGTGGTGCTGGACCTCGACGCCCTCGATCGCCGGGCGGCGGCCCAGCCCGGTCCGGTCTTCGAGGACCTGCTGAGCGTGCCGGTGTCGACCCGCGACCTGGCGCTTCTGGTGGCCGAGTCGGTGCGCGCTGCCGATCTGGTGGACGCCGCGCGCGAATCCGGGGCGCCGCTGGTGCGCGATGTGCATGTATTCGATCGGTACACCGGTGAGCAGGTGGGTGAGGGGCTGGTGAGTCTTGCGCTGCGGCTGCAGCTCGCCGACCCGGGTCGTACCCTCACCGACGAGGAGATCGATGCCGCGGTCGCACGTGTCCGCGACGCGCTCGAGCGGCAGGGAGCGAGGCTGAGGGCATGAGCAGGACGGTTCACGTGTTCGGGGCGGCGGGGTTCGCCGGCGCCCAACTGGCGGCGATCGTCGATCGCCACCCGGGGTTCGAGCTGGGCCAGGTGACCGCGCGTTCGGATGCCGGCCGGCGCTTGGTGGACGTCGCGCCCGAGCACCGTGTGGATCGGCTGCTCACCCCGCCGGACCCCGCGGCGGTGGGCCCCGGCGACCTCGCGGCCGTGTGCTACCCGCACGCGGCGGCGGCGGAACTGGTGGGCGAGCTGGTCGACCGCGGCGCGCGTGTCGTGGACGTCTCGGCGGACCACCGTCTGCGCGACGCGGCGCTGTACCCCGAGGTGTACGGATTCACCCACCCGCGTCCCGACCTCCTTGCCGAGGCCGTCTACGGCCTGCCCGAGCGCAACCGCGACCGGATCCGGCGCGCGCGGCTGGTGGCGAACCCAGGGTGCTTCCCGGAGTCCTCCATCCTGGCCCTGCTGCCCCTGCGCGGCCGCCTCGCCGATGTGGTGATCGATTCGAAGACCGGCGTGAGCGGTGCCGGGCGCACGCCCACCGGCACGGTCCACTACTCCAACGCGGCGGACAACGTCACCCCGTACAAGGTGTACGCGCACCGCCACCAGCCGGAGATCGAGCAGGAGCTCGGCGTGCAGGTGACGTTCACCCCGCACCTGGTGCCCGTGGACCGCGGCCTGCTGTCCACCTGCTACGCGCGGCTGCCCGACGGCGTACCGCACCCGGACGACCTGCGCGAGCTGTACCGGCACTTCTACGCCGACCACCCCTTCGTGGAGGTGGTCGAGGCGCTCCCGTCAATGCGTGCGGTGCAGCACACGAACTACGCCCAGGTATGCCCCATGGTCGACCCGCGCGGCGGGCGCGTGACCGTGATCGGGGTGATCGACAACCTCGGCAAGGGCGCGGCCGGCCAGGCGGTGCAGAACCTCAACCTCATGGCCGACCTGCCCGAGTGGGAGGGCCTGCTCTGACCGCGTGGCCTCCGGTGCGCCGCGCCGACTGGCTGCGCGTGCCGGCCGGGCTGACGCCGAGGGCGGGTGGCGACATCACGACCCCGGCGGGCTTCCACGCCTCCGGGGTCGCCACGGGCATGAAGCCGTCCGGGGTGTTGGACCTCGGTGTGGTGGCCAGCCTGCGCCCCACCACATCGGGAATGGTGGACACGACCAGCGCCCTGCCGGCCGCGCCGGTGGTGCGTAACCGCACGCTCGAGCGCGGCGCGATCCGCGCGGCGGTGGTGAACGCCGGCAAGGCGAACGCCGCCACCGGTTCGGTGGGGCTGGAGGACGCGTACGCGATGGGCCGGCGCACCGCCGAGCGCCTGGGCGTGCCCGAGACGCGCGTGGTGGTGTGCAGCACCGGCACGATCGGTGAGCGCCTGGACATGGACCTCGTGGCCCCGGGCATCGACGCTGCGGCCGATGCGCTGGCGGCCACCGGGGGCGCCGATTTCGGTGCGGCCATCTGCACCACCGACCGGGCGCCCAAGGGCGGTGCGTTCACGCTGGCGCTCGACGGCGGCGAGGTGACGATCGGGGCCGCTGCCAAGGGTGCGGGGATGATCTCCCCGAACATGGCCACGATGCTCGCCTACATCACCACCGATGCGGCCATCGACGCCGGGGACCTCCAGCGCGCCACCGAGGCCGCCGCGCGCGCCTCGTTCAACCGCATCAGCGTCGACGGCCAGATGAGCCCCTCCGACACGCTGCTGGTCATGGCGAACGGTGAGGGCACACCGCTCACGGGCTCCGACCGTGACCGCTTCGCCCAGGCGCTGGCGGCGGTCTGCCGCTGGTTGGCCATCCAGATGGTGAAGGACGGCGAGGGCGCCGAGCACGCCGTCCGACTGCTGGTGGAGGGCGCACGCGACGGGGCGGAGGCCGCACGGGTTGCGCGCGCCATCGGCAACTCCCCGCTGGTGAAGGCGGCGGCGTTCGGGCGCGATCCCAACTGGGGCCGGATCTCGCAGGCCGTGGGCCAGGCGCTGGCCGGCGCCCCGGGGCAGGTGAACGAACCGCAGGTGAGCGTGGACGGCGTGTCGTTCGACGACCCGGCCGGCGCGGCGGACATCCTGGCGCTGGACGAGTACGACCTGCGCGTCGAACTGGGCCGTGGTGAGGGGCACGACGAGCTGTGGCTCTCGGACCTCACCCACGCCTACGTGACGCTGAACGCGGAGTACCACACATAGCGGGGATCGATCCCGCGGTCGACCCGCAGGGCGCGCGCTGGGAGGCGCGGCTGCGGCGCCCGGTGCTGATCGCGGCATGGGCGGCGATCCCCACCGTGGCCCTGTACTTCTCCAAGCTGGGATCCACGTGGGCGCTGACGGCGACGGTCCTGGCGTGGGCGATATGGGCGGTCTTCGTGGCGGAGGCGGTCATCATGCTCAGCGTGGTGGCCGACCGGCGGGCGTGGGTCCGCGGGCATCTCTTCGGCCTGGCGATCGTCCTGGTGACCTTCCCGCTCCTCACCAAGATCCTGGAGGGGCTGCTGGCGGCGCGGGCCCTGTCGAGCCTGCAGGGCGTCCGCATCCTGCAGGTGCTCTACTTGGCCAAGGCGCTGAAGGTGATCAAGTCGGTGCTGATCGTGCGCCGCGGCGGGCAGCGCGCACTGCATCCGGCCGTGTGGTCCCTGCTGGCGCTGGGTGTGGCCGGGCTACTGGTGGGAATCGGTCACCGCATCGTCACCGGCGAGAAGCACGCCACGCCCTACCACGGGACGTGGGATGCGCTGGGCGGGCTGCCGGCGTGGTCGGTGGCCCTGGCGCTCGCCGGCGCCGTGGCCGTGGGTCTCCTGGTCCTGCTGGCGCGCACCCGCCGGGCCGACCGCGCCTGACCGGCCCGGCGCTGCACCGCGCGCGCCGTCAGCGCAGGCCGTCGTGGATCAGCCGGATGTTGTGGCGCACCATGCCGATGTAGGTCCCCTCGGACGTCCCCGCATCGCCGGCCGCATCGGTGAACAGCTCCCCGCCGACGACGGTCGACTGCCCGCGGTCGGCGGCGGCGGCCAGCACGGCGTCGATGGTCTGGCGGGGAAGGGACGACTCCACGAAGACGGCTTTGACCCGGCGTTCGGCGAGCAGCTCGGCCACCCGCTCGATGTCGGCCGTGGTCGCCTCGGTCGTCGTGGACGTGCCCTGGATGGCCACCACCTCCATCCCATACTCGGCGCCGAGATAGCCGAACGCGTCGTGGGAGGTCACCAGCACGCGGGAGGTGGGGGGGATGGCGGCGATCTGCCGGCGCGTCCACGCGTCAAGCTCGTCCAGACGCCGCACATAGGCGTCCGCCCGGGCCCGGTACCCGGCGGCATGCGTGGGGTCGAGCTCCGCGTACGCCTCCGCGGTGGTGAGGGCGGCCTCACGCCACAGCGGCACCGAGAACCACACGTGGGGGTCGTGGTGCCCGGCGGCGTCGCCGGTGGAGCGCAGCCGCCCCTCGGGGATGTCGCGCGTCACGGCCACGGTCGGGCGGGTGCGCGCCATGGCGTCGAGCAGGTCGCCCATGCGCCCCTCCAGCTCCAGGCCGCCGTAGAAGATGATGTCGGCGCCGCGCAACGCCGAGACGTCTCCGGCGCTCGCCTTGTAGAGGTGGGGATCCACCCCCGGGCCCATCAGGCCGGTGACATGCACGCGATCGCCACCGATCTGCGCGGCCAGATCGGTGATGAAGTTGGTCGTCGTGGTGACCCGGATGGGCCGGTCCGCAACGTCGCCCGCGGGGACGGACCGGTCGACGCAGCCGGCCGCGCCCAGGATGAGCACGATCAGCGCGAGCCCCGCCGCCAGGGTGCGCGTCACGCGTTCTCGGTGCCGGGGCGGGTGGAGGCGACCACGGGCTCCCGGGCCAGCGCCCGGCGCAAGGCCGCCCGCCGGCGCGCGCGCCTGATCGCGCGGGCCACCAGCCCGTGGGAGGGGCTGGCCAGTAGCGCCGCCAGGAACAGCACACCGGCGCACAGACCCATCATCCCCGCGATGGACGCGTCCAGGCGCATGGCTCCCCAGTGGCCGCCGACGGCGCTGGCCCAGCCTGCCACGACGCTCAGGCCCACCATCACGAGCAGGCGGTCGGTGAGCAGATAGGCGGTCGCCGCCGGCACGATCAGCAGCGTCACCACCAGGATGGCCCCCACCGACTCGAACGCGGTCACCGCGGTCACCGCCACGGCGGCCAGCAGGATCCGCGCGACGATCCGAGGGGAGATCCGCACCGCGCGGGCGAACTCGGGGTCGAAGCTCGTCACCTTCAACTCCTTCCACAGGAGCGCCACGATCACGAGGTTCACCAGCACCACCGCACCCATCACCACCACCGACCGCGCCATCAGCTGCCCGCCGATTTCCACGGTCCAGAACGGCGAGAACGCGATCTCGCCGTAGATCGTCGAATCGAGGTCGAGGTGCAGATCGTCGGCCCACCGATGGACGCCCAGCACGCCGAGTGCGAAGAGGGCCGGGAACACCAGGCCGATGGCCGCGTCGCTGGCCACCAGCCCGGTGCCGCGCAGGGCATCGATGGCCAGCACGCACAGGATCGCGAACACCGCGGCTCCGATCACCATCGCCAGCGGTGCCCGGGACTGGAAGATGAGGAAGGCCACGACGATGCCCGGGAGCACGGCGTGGCTCACGGCGTCGCCCAGCAGTGCCACCCTGCGCACGATCAGGAACGGACCCAGCAGGCAACACGCGGTGGCCACGAGGCACGCGGTGAGGACGATGATCGCGCCGTCACTCATGCCGGGGTCCCGAGACCCGCCAGCGTCCGCAGGCGCTCCACGGCCTCATCGCCAAGGCTTCCGCGCAGGTCGCGCGGATCGGCGTCGCGGGCGTCGTCGACCTCCAGCAGGGTGCCGTGCTCCAGCCAGGCCGACCACAGGGCGCGCTGTTCGAGCGCCGCCCGGCCGGCGACCGCACCGGTCGCGGTGAGGTGCAGCCGTCCGTCGCGCTCCACCACCAGGCCGTCACGGGTGAGGCGGCGCAGGTCGCGCGCCAGGGCTCGGGCGGGTCTGGCGCAGGCCGTGCGCAGCTCGGCCGCGGTCGGGGCCGTCGCGTCGTCGGTCACCGCGATCAGATCCACCAGCAGCCCGGACGTGGCGGTGCGCCGGCGCTCGCGGGATCGGCGTGCCGCGCGCCAGACCACCCCGCGCCCGGGCGCCAGGAGGATCGCGGCCAGCACCACGGCGGTGCCGGTGAGGACGATGACCGGCCCCGTGGGCACCTGGGTGCGGGCCGACAGGAGCGCTCCCGCGATGCCCACGCCGGCGCCGATGGCCCCGGCCAGCACGAGCATCGGCGCGAGGCGGTTGGTGAACTGGCGCGCCGTGACGGCCGGGATGATGAGGATCGCGACCATGAGGATGGCGCCCACGGCACGCAGGCCCACCACGATCGCCACCACCAGCAGCGCCGTCGACGCGATCTCCACCGCGCGCGGGCGCAGTCCCGCGGCGGCCGCGAACTCGCGGTCGAAGGTGGCGGTCTTCAACCCGCGGAATCCGACGGCCACACATGCGATCGCCCCCGCCGCGAGCAGGGCCATCAGGGCGACGTCGCCCTCCAGAAGGCCCGCGGCCTGCCCGAACAGGTAGCGCTCCAGGCCCGCCTGCTGAGCGTTGCCGCCGGCGGCGATGTGCGTGAGCAGCACGATCCCGAGCGAGAAGAAGCACGAGAGCACGACCCCGATCGCGGCGTCGGGACGGATGCGCGATGTGCGTTCCACCCCGACGATCATGAGCGCGCCGAACAGCCCCGCGATGCCGGCGCCCACCAGGAGTGTGGACGGGTCCTTCGCGCCGGTCACCAGGAATGCGATCGCGATGCCCGGAAGGGCGGCGTGGGAGAGCGCATCGCCCACCAGGCTCCGGCGGGCCAGCACCGAGAAGGCGCCGAGGACCCCGGCGGTGATCCCCAACACCGCCGCTCCCAGCACCACCACGGCGTCGGTGTAGCTGAGCGGCAGCACGGCGATCAGGGCGTCCACAGCGCCTCCCGGGCCGGGTCGCCCGGACGGTGCTCGGCCGCGCCGTAGGCGCGCCGCAGGTTCTCGGCGGTGAGGACGCCCGGGGCTGGGCCCTCCGCGACCGGCCGGACGTTGAGCAGCAGCACCCAGTCGAAGGCGGTGCGCACGGTGTGCAGATCGTGGTGCACCACGATGATCGAACGCCCCTCGCGGTCGCGCAGATCGGCGAAGAGGTCCAGCAGCGCCGCCTCGGTGCGGGCGTCGATGCCGGCGAACGGCTCGTCGAGCATGAGCAGATCGGCGCGCTGGGCCAGCGCGCGGGCCACGAACACCCGCTGGCGCTGGCCCCCGGACAGTTCTCCGATCTGACGGCGGGCGAACGGCGTCATCCCCACGCGCTCGAGCGATTCCGCCACGATCTCGCG
>JBIQJW010000047.1:0-1643 GCA_044507145.1 Actinomycetota bacterium | reverse complement strand
CCGGCGAAGCGTCAGGGCGGCCGTGGCTGGGCCCGACGTCACACATCCTCCCGGGGTCGCCCGTGTGTACGCCCGGAAATCTAGTTAGCCGCGGCTAATTGCTCAAGTAGGCGAGACATCGTGCAGACGGCGGTCGGGGCTCGGAGGCTCCACCTGCAGCGTCGTGTGCGCGATCCCGAAGTCGCGCAGGAGCATCGCCGCGAGGTCGATCCGCCGCGCGCGGCAGTCCTCCCCGGCGTCCACGGTCACGTGGGCCGCAAGCGCCGGGAAGCCCGACGTGATGGTCCAGATGTGGAGGTCGTGGACCTCGCGCACGCCCGGCACCGCCACCATGCTCCGGCCCACCAGGTCGCCGTCGATCCCCGACGGGGTCGCCTCCAGCAGCACCGCCGCCGACTCGCGCAGGACCCGCCACGAGCCCACCAGCACCATCGCGCCGATCAGCATCCCCAGGATGGGATCGATGGGCGTCCACCCGGTGGTGAGGATGACCAGCGCCGCGACGATCACCCCGACCGATCCGAGCAGATCGGCCAGGACGTGCATGAGGGCGGCGCGGACGTTCAGGCTGGCCCCACCGGACCGCCACAGGATCGCGGCGGCCACCACGTTGACGGTGAGGCCCAGGACCCCGATGACCAGGGTCGGCGAGCCCTCGACATCCGGGGTGTCGCCGATGCGGCGCCCGGCCTCGATCATCACCCACAGGCCGATCGCCACCAGCGTGACGCCGTTGATGAGCGCAGCCAGGATCTCCGCCCGGCGCCATCCGAAGCTCATGCGCGAGGTCGCCGGCCGCGCGGCCAGCCAGATCGCGCCCAGTGCCAGCGCGATCGACGCGGAATCGGACAGCATGTGCGCCGCGTCCGCAAGCAGCGCGATGCTGCCGGCCAGCACCCCGCCGACCACCTCGGCGACGGCGAAACCCGCCGTGAGGAACAGCACCACCACCAGGGCGCGGGCGTCGCGTCGCCGGTCGCCTCCGGCATGCGCGTGGGCGCCGTGGTCCGGGTGGTGCGCGTGGCCGTGATGGTGGTGGGCGCCCATGCGCGCAGAGGCTATCCGTGCCGCGCCGTCGCGTGCCGCCATACCAAGGCCGCACGGATATGGCACGATGCCGCGCGGATGGTGCCGTCCCCCACAGCAGACGCCGGCGACCCGATCGGCTCACGCGAAGAGCTCGCCACGCGCGTGCGCGTGCTGCTCGAGGCGCTCCCGTACATCCGGCAGTTCGCCGGGGCCACGATCGTGATCAAGTACGGCGGCGCCGCGATGACCACGCCCGAGCTCAAGGCATCGTTCGCGCGGGACGTGGCCCTGCTCAAGCTTGTGGGCATGAACCCGGTGGTCGTCCACGGCGGCGGCCCGGACATCTCGCGCTACTCGGACCGCCTCGGCCTCGAGGTGCGCTTCGTCCAGGGGCTGCGCGTCACCGATGCTCCGACGATGGAGCTGGTGAAGATGGTGTTGGTGGGCAAGATCAACAAGGAGATCGTCGCCCAGCTGCACCTGGCCGGCGTCTCGGCGGTGGGACTGTCGGGCGATGACGGGGGCCTGATCCAGGCACGAAAGGCCGAGAACCCCGACGCGGACCTCGGGTTCGTGGGGCAGGTGGAGGGCTTCGACGTGCGCGTGCTGGAGCG
>JBIQJW010000046.1:0-14421 GCA_044507145.1 Actinomycetota bacterium | reverse complement strand
AGGCGGGCGATGATCTTCTCGAAGGCGAGTTCGTGGAGGACGGGGATGAGGTCGTCCATGGTGCCCTCGAGGGCCGACTTGTCACGGAACTGGACGCTGACGCGGCCGACGAAGCAGGTCTTCATGCCCAACTCGTTGCCGTCGGCATCACGGATGAAGACCTGGAAACCCCAGAGCATGGGAGGGCCGTCGCTGAGGGAGGTGCGGATGGGTTCGGGAGCCAGCTCATATGTGGTTCCCTCAACCTCGACTCGACGGTTACTCACAGGTCGATCACCTCGCCGGCTCTCGTTGTCATGGACGCCGCCCCACCCCTGCGGGGATCGCCGGCGGCGGCGAGGCCGTGTGGGCCCCACCCGGCGATACTGACACCGCCGAAGAACAGATTCATACCGCTCCAGCGGCGGAGGCGGTGCCCCTGGGCCGCGAGGGCCGCCACGGCCTCCTCCGGCACGCCGCCCTCCACGTCCACCCCGCCGCCCTCCGGATGCACGCGCGGGCGGTACACAGCGCCGGCGGGATCGAGGCCGCCGTCGACGATTCCCACGATGGTCTGGAGGATGGCCGACCGGATGCGATTGGACCCGGCGGCCCCGAGGGCGGCCACCGGCTCGTCGCCGCGCAGCAGCAGCGTGGGCGCCATCATCGACGTCATGCGCCGCCCCGGCGTGATGCGACCGAAGCCACCCGGGTTGAGGTCCTCCTCCCCCATCATGTTGTTGAGGAGGATGCCGGTGCCGGGCACCACCACGCCCGACCCGGAGCCGTTGGAGCCCGACAGGCTCGCCATGCCGCCCTCCGCGTCGATGGCACTGATGTGGGTGGTGGACCCGGCAGGTTTGCGGTCGGCGGCGGGATCCGGGCCACCGTTCGCCGCCGCGGCGAGGCACGCCCACATGCGTTCCATGGCGTCCTCGTCGTGGAGGCTCGCCGCGAAGTCCTCGGTTCGCAGGCCGTTCGCCACCAGGCCGGCCCGGATGCTCTGCACGTAGTGGTCGCACACGTCGCGCGCCGGCTCGCGCTCGCCGAGGGTCCGCAGCGCCGCGGCGATGAGCGGCCCGCCCGAGGACGGCGGCGGATTGGTCAGCACGGTGACATCGCGGTACTCGACGGTGGCGGGGAACCGGTCGATGGGGCGGTAGTCGCGCAGATCGTCGCGCGTCACGAGGCCACCCACCGACGCCAGGTGGTCGATCACCACGCCGGCCAGCTCCCCGTCGCGGAGTGTGGCCGCCCCGGCCTGTGACAGGTGCACCAGCGTGTCGGCCAGCTCGGCGTTGCGCAGGACGTCCCCCTCGCCCAGCAGGGTGCCACCCGGGGCGTAGATGCGGGCCGCCTCGGGCGTGGCCGTGAGCATGCCGCCCAGGATCGTGTGTAGAAACGCCGCCTGCCGCGTCAGGCGCACGCCACCGCGGGCCGCCGTGACCCCGTCGCGCACCAGATCGGCCAGCGGGAGGCGGCCCAGCCGTGCGGCCATCTCGCACACGCCGGCGATCATCCCCGGCACGGCCACCGACGCCGGGCCGATGTGGAACACCTGGTCGGCACCGCCGAACTCGACCGTGAACGACCGCAATTCCCGCGGGTCGAGCGGCCGCCCCTGCGGGCCCAGCCCCGGCGCCGCGACGAAGAAGTCGAGCATGGTGGTCTGGCCGGTCGGCGACCGGGTGAGCATGAACCCACCGGCGCCGGGCCCGGTGAGGGGGCTCTCGGCCACCGCCGCCATGAAGGCGGCGGCGCACACGGCATCCACCGCGTTCCCGCCGCGCGCCAGCGCCTGGGCGCCGGCGTGTGCGGTCAGCGGGTGGCCGGCCGCGACGACGCCCGCCGGCTCGTCACGGGTCGACCCCATGCGCGTTACGCGGCTCCCTCTGGGTCGTCGCGGCGGATCACCCGGGTGGCATCGGGCGCCGGCGCGGCGGCATCGGACTCGAGGTCGAACACGGCGCCGCCGGAGCCCGCCTCACGCGGACGGCGCTCGGGTGTCGCGACGGCCTCCGGTTCACGCTTCGACTCGACGCCCGGGTACGGCAGCTCGGGACGACGGTGGCTGCGCGCCGCCTCCTCGCGTGCCACGGCCGCGGGGTCACGGTCGGGCTGGGGCGCCGGCTTCGGCAGCTCGTGCTCGGGGCCGGACCGGGTGCCGGTGAAGTTCGCGGCCACGACCGTGACCCACACCTGCCCCTCCAGCTCCGGGTCGATCGTGGCGCCGAAGATGATGTTGGCCTCGGGGTCGGCCGCGTCGGCGACCACCCTCGCCGCCTCGCTCACCTCCACCAGCGAGAGGTCGGGGCCACCGGTGAGGCCCAGCAGGATGCCCTTGGCCCCGTCGATCGGAGTCTCCAGCAACGGCGACGCGATGGCGGCGAGCGCGGCCTCGGTGGCGCGCTCGGGCCCGTTGGCCGCATAGCCGATGCCCAGGAGCGCGGTGCCCGCGCCGCGGATGATGGTGCGCACGTCGGCGAAGTCGAGGTTGATCACCCCGGGCAACGTGATGAGGTCGCAGATGCCCTGCACGCCCTGGCGCAGGAGGTCGTCACAGACCTTGAACGCCTCGACCATGCTCGTGCCGCGCTCCAGCACGGCCATGAGGCGGTCGTTGGGGATGACGATGACGGTGTCGGCGGTCTCGTGGAGGCGCTCCAGCCCCTCGTCGGACGCCTTGAGCCGCCGGTTGCCCTCGAAGCTGAACGGCCGCGTGACGACCGCGACGGTGAGCGCACCGAGCTCGCGGGCGATCTTCGCCACCAGTGGCGCCCCGCCGGTGCCGGTCCCCCCGCCCTCGCCCGCGGCGATGAACACCAGATCGCTGCCACGCAGCGACCGCCGGATCTGCTCCTCGCTCTCACGCACCGCCTGCTCGCCCCGGGCCAGGTCGCCGCCGGTGCCGAGACCGCGGGTGACCTCCATGCCCACCGGGATGCGGATGTCCGCCTCGCTGGCCTCGAGGGCCTGGCGGTCGGTGTTGATGGCGATGAACTCCACGCCACGGAGGCCCGCCTCGACCATGCGGTTGATGGCGTTGCAGCCGGCGCCGCCGACGCCCACCACGCGGATGACCGCCACGTAGTTGCTGCCGTCGATGACCGGATCGTGGTCGGGCTCTGGCTCGGGCGCCCGCTCCTGCGGGGCGAGCGGCGGCGGTGATGCCGGGTCCGTGCTGCGGAACAGCTCGGACAGCGGCCCCTCGCGCATGCTGGAACGTCGCGTGCTCATACGGTGAACCTACCGCGCGCGGCGGGCGCGGGGGAACGCGGGGATCGCTTGCTCACGCGGCCGCCTCCTCTGGCACGCGGGCCGTGGCGGGGCGCTCCAGCACCTCGCGGGCCAGTTGCCGGTACCAGCGTGCCGCCTGCCCGCTCGGGTCGTAGCGGATCACGCTCTTGCCCACCACCGGCGCCTCGGCGAACCGGATCGTCTTGCCGATGCGCGTGTCGTACACGCGGTCGCCGAAGCTTTCGCGCAGCAGATCGAGCGCCTCGCGTCCGTGGATGGTGCGCCCGTCGTACATCGTCGGGAGGATACCCACGATGTCCACGTCGGGATTCAGGTTCTCGCGCACCTGGCGCAGCGTCTCGCGCAGCTGGGCCAGGCCACGCAGGGAGAGGTATTCGCATTGCACCGGCACGATGACGCCCTCCGCGGCCACCATCGCGTTGATAGTGAGCAGGCCGAGCGACGGCGGCGTGTCCAGCAGGATGTAGTCGTAGAGGTCGCGCACGGGGCGCAGCGCGCGCTCCAGGGCGCGCTCGCGGCCGATGGCCGCCGACAGCGCCAGTTCGGCCCCGGCCAGCTCGATGCCGGCGGGCGCCACGTCGATCTCACGCGCCTCGATGATCTCCGAGATGGCCGCCGACCCGGTGAGCACGTGGTACATGCCCTTCGGCAGCGTCTCGATGTCGACCCCCTGACTCATGGACAGGTTGCTCTGCGGGTCGAGGTCCACGGCGAGCACGCGCATGCCGCGATCGCGCAGCGCGACGCCGAGGTTGAGCGTGCTGGTGGTCTTCGCCACCCCGCCCTTCTGATTCGCGAGGGCGAGGACACGAGCGGATCGAGGCATCGTGGCACCTTCAGCCGATGGGGACGTCCCCTCGATTCTCTCCCGAACGCCGAACTCCTTGCCAGCGCGGGAACCGAGGAGCCGAGGATCAGTCGGGCGGGAGCTCCAGGCGACGCTGGCCGGCCCATGCGGCGGCCTGCGACCGGCGCTGGAAGCCCAGCTTGCGCAGGAGCTGGCTGACGTGGTTGCGCACCGTCTTCTCCGACAGGTGCAGCACCTCGCCGATGGCCCGGTTGGTGTAGCCCTCGGCGATGAGCGCCAGCATGCGCCGCTCGCGGTCCGTGAGGCCCGCCAGCTCCGCCTCGGCCTGTTTGGCCGACAGCTCGCGGAACTGGCTCAGCAGGGCGCCGGCCGCCCGCGGGTCCAGCGTCGCCTCGCCGGCGGCCGCCTCGCGGATGGCCTGCGTGAGTCGCTCGGCGTCGGCCTGCTTGAGCAGGTAGCCGCTGGCGCCGGCCATGACCGCGCCCACGATGGCCTCCTCGTCGGAGTACGACGTGAGCATCAGGACGCGCGTGTCCGGGCGGTCGGCCTTGATCTTCCGGCACGCCTCGACGCCGCTGCCGTCGGGCAGGCGCACATCCATCAGCACCACGTCCGGGTGGGTCTGCTCGCTCAGCTGGACGGCCTCGGCGGCGGTCTGGGCCTCGCCCACCACCCGGAACCCGGCGCTGTGGCTCAGCAGCGAGCGCAGCCCGATGCGGACGACCGCGTGGTCGTCCACGATCAGGACGCGGATGGAGTCTGGGGGTGCGGTCGTCATCTCGCGGTCACCTCACGTAGTGGATCGGATAGGGCGAGGTCGCCCGCGGGCTCCTCGCTGTCGAGCGGTACGGCCAGGTCGACGCGCGTGCCTCCGGCCGCGCCCGGCCCGACCTGGATGCGTCCCCCGAGACGGCGGGCGCGTTCGCGCATGTTGCGGAGGCCGTGCCCGCCACCGTCGCGCGCGCCGGTGCCGCGCAGCCCCACGCCGTCGTCCTCGACCACCAGGTCGAGCTCGTCGGGGGTGAAGGCCAGGAGCACGTCGACGCGGGATGCGCCGGCGTGGCGGGCCGTGTTCGCAAGCGCCTCGCGCAGGATCTGCTCGAGATGCTGGGCCGCCTCGTCGGGCAGGGGGCCGGCGGTGGCGGCACCGTCCACCCGGAACGACACCGATCGCCCGGTCTCGTCGCAGAAGTGCTGGGTGAGCTCGGCGAGCCCCGCCGCGATCCCCTCGGCGGTGGCCGGCGGCTGCGCGAGCGCCCGGATGTAGTCGCGGATGCCGTCCGTGACCGCGTTGAGGTCACCCACCACCTCGCGCACCTCTCCGCGCACCGCCGGGTCCTGGCACTGGATCGCCACGGCCTCGAGGTGCAGTCCGGCGGCGTAGATGGACTGGATCGTCCCGTCGTGCAGGTCGCGCCGGAAGCGTGCGCGCTCCTCCGCGATGGCCCTCGCCCGGTCCAGCGCCTCGATCTGCAGGTTGGCCTCGGCGTCGAAGATCTCCAGCAGCTTCACCACCAGCACGGTCAGGGCCAGACCGGTGATCGCGATGATCACCCCCAGCGGGATGCCGGTCATGTCGAACCAGCCGTCCAGGTCGCCCGGGACGCCGGGCGTCACCGGACCGGGCGCCGCGATCACCCCGGCGATGACCGCGTAGGCCAACAGCACCCACGCGGCCGCTGCGGCATAGGGGGTGCTGCCGGTCATGCCGGCGGCCCACAGCTCGGTGCGCTGGCGCCAGAGCCCCACCGCGGCCAGCACGCCCGCCGGGATCAGCAGGAGGTACCGCGACAGCGCCACCGCGGCGGCCTCCCAGTCGGCCATGCTCCACCCCGCGGGGCCGGCCGCGAAGGCGGTGCCCGCGACGATGGCGGCGGTCACCAGCAGACATCCGGCGGTGACGCTGCGGCGCACCACCTGCGGCCAGCCCATCAGCCGCACCCCGAACTGCGCCAGCAGCACGAAGGCGGCGATCTGCACCATCGCGCGCAGCGCCTCCAGCGCCGTGATGACCTGCGGATCCATGTAGTTGCCCTGGATCGGGATGAACGCCTGCCCCCACACCGCCAAGGCTTCGGCGAACGCGAAGCCGGCCAGCCAGATGAGCGACGAGGTGAGCGTCAGACGGGTCGCGCGTCGGCGCTGGAGCCACACGGCGAGCGCCAGCGAGAAGAAGACGAGCCCCTGCGCGAACAGCAGGATGGTCTCGTTCTGAACGAAGAACTGACGCACGTCGGCGCTCCAAGGGTGATCGTCGCGCCGGCGGTCCGGGCGACCCGCGGGGCGGTGATGCGGCGCCTCCCCCGCCGGCGCGGCTCCGACCCGATCCGGGACGATTGTAACGCGAACACCGGACCATGCCCGGGATGGTCGCCACTGGACAACCGGCGTGCGGTTGGGTTCGGCCGGGCGGGGCTGGCGCACGGGACGCGCGGGGCATGAGAATGCCGAGGCGGGCCCGCGGCAGACGGCCGCCGGTCACCACGCGTCCCGGGAGGACCGATGCGACGACTCTTGCTGCCGGTGGCGATGCTCGCCATCGCCGGCGCGGTGGCCGGATGCGGTGGTTCGGACGACGGGTCGGGCGACGGCACGACCGCCACCACATCCTCGTCCACCACCACCCCCGGGGCCGCGATCAGCGTGTTCCGGGTGCCGACCGAGGTGGCCTGCGCATCGCCGCAGGCCCAGGTGCGGGTGGCCTGGACGGCCGAAGGGGCGGACGACGTGACGTTCTCGGTGGACGGCGCCTCGGTGCCGGAGCCGGGCGTCGACGCCGCGAGCGGTGCCACCACGGTCCCGGTGCCGTGTGACGACGCGCGTCACGAGATCGTCCTGACCGCGCGGGGTGCTGGCGGCAACGTGAGCGAGGCCGCCGAGGTCGGGACCGTCGTGCGGCCCGTCGCGCGCCCGCGCCCGGCGATCACCCGGCTCTCCGCGCCCGCCACCCAGGCCTGCACCGGCGATTCCGCCGATGTCACCGTGCTGTGGGTCACCACCGGCGCCGACACGGTGTCGATCGCGGTGGACGGCGGCACCGTCAGCGACGACGCCGGCCGGGCGCTCTCCGGCAGCGCGGCGGTGCCGGTGCCCTGTGACGACGCCGTCCACCGCATCGTCCTGACCGCCTTCGGCGCGGGCACCGCCGCCGCCACCCACGCCGTGGATGTGCGCACCGTGCGCGAGCCCCCGGCCGGGACGCCGGCCATCACCACGATGCAGGCACCGGCCGAGGTGGGCTGCACCGGTGCGCAGGCCATGGTGCCCGTGCGCTGGGCCACCGAGAACGTCCAGGCCGTGAGCTTCGCGGTGGACGACGAGCCGGTGCCGGCGAACGCCGGCGAGCCGGTGTCCGGCGACGGCGACGTACCGGTGCCCTGCGACGGCTCCGATCACCGCATCACGCTCACCGGCGCGGCGCGCGACGGCGACGACGTGAGCCACAGCCTCATCGTGCACGCGGTTCCCGACGCACCTCCGGTGACCCGCCCGGCCATCGTGCGCCTGACGATGCCCACGCGCGTGGGCTGTGCCGCCGGCGCCGACGAGGCGCAGGTGCGCGTGGCATGGCGCACCCGCAACGCCACGGGCGTGCGGTTCATGCTCGACGGGCAGCCGGTGGGCACACCGGCCCCGCTGCCGGCGAACGGCACGGGCGCCCTGCCGGTCCCGTGCGACGGTGACCGCCACCGGTTCACGCTGGTCGCCGACTCGACCGGCAACAGCGAGGCGCAGGTGCGCCGCCCGATCAGCGCCGTCGCGACCGGCGGCGGGACCACGACGGCCACGCCCACGCAGACCCTGCCGGCGACCGCCCCCTGAACGGGCCACGGCCGGCTCCGCCCCTCATGGGACGGAGCCGGCCGGTGGGTCAGCCCTGTCCGGCGGCCAGTTCCTCCAGCCGGGCGCGCATGCGCTGCAGCAGTTCGGAGCCCGCGGCCTCGATCACCTCGGGCTCCTCCAGGAGGGCCCGGCGCTCGATGGTCGAGATGCGGTTGGTGACATACGGGTCCTCGAGCACGGCGTCGAGATCGCGACCCGCGTGGAGCTGACGCACGACGTACTCGATCAGCCGCTTGTGGGCCGCCGAGCCGTCGCCCACCATCTTGCGGATCTCCTCCTGGATGCCCAACCTGTTGCTCCTTCGTCGCGGTCCGGGGACCTGGTGCCTAGAACGTCCCCAGACGGAGGCTGGGCTGACCGGCCATGCGCCGGAGCCGCTCGATGCGCTCCTCCATCGGGGGGTGGGTCGAGAACAGGCGGGTGAGACCGCCACCGTGGGCCTGCGCGCGAGCGTTGGCCGACAGCGGGTTGACGATATAGAGCGGCGCAGCCGACTGGTTCACCTTCATGGGGATCGCGTCGGCACCGCGCTGCAGCGTGCCGAGCGCATCGGCCAGGGGCAGCGGGTCGCCCAGCAGTTCGGCGCCGGTGGCGTCGGCCACGTACTCGCGCTGGCGCGAGATCGACATCTGGATGATGGCCGCGGCGATCGGCGCCAGCATCGCCATGGCGATGGTGCCGATGAGCCCCAGGGGGTTCTCATCATCGTTGCCGAAGATCAGCGAGAACTGCAGGAAGTTCGCGACGGCCGAGATGGCACCGGCGATCATCGCCGCGATGCTCGCGATGAGGATGTCGCGGTTCTTGATGTGTGCCATCTCGTGCGCGATGACGCCCTCCAGCTCCCGCGGCGGCAGCGCACGCTGGATGCCCTGGGTCACCGCGATGGAGGCGTGCGCCGGGTTGCGGCCGGTCGCGAAGGCGTTCGGCTGATCGGCCGGCGTGACGTAGACGCCCGGCTTGGGGACGCCCGCCCGCTGCGCGAGCGTCTCGATCATGCGGTGCAGCTCGGGCTCCTCGGCCTCGCTCACCTCCACGGCCTTGCTCATCTTCAGGGCCATCGAGCCGCTGAACCAGTACATCGCGAAGTTGAACACGACCGCGATGGCCGCGAAGACGAGCAGGCCCGCCGCGCCCCCGACCAGGAATCCGATCAGGAGCATCAGGCCCGTGAGCGCTGCGACCAGGATGAAGGTCTTGAACTGGTTGCCCGCCTTATATGAGGCGAGGTTCACAGGTGGTCCTCTCCGTTGAGTGATGCTGGTCCCGATTATAGGAACGAGCGTTCGTGGGGCCGTTGGTTGACGGTTAAGAGCGCCGTCCGGAGGCGGTGTGTCGCCGGCGCCGCTAGCCTGTCGGGCGTTGCGCCACCGTCGCATCAGCATCCTCTCGGCCGTCGCGCTGTTGACGGCATGCGTCCTCGCCCTGGCGGGCTGTGGACCCGAGGGCCCCACCGAGGCGGGCGGTGACGCCGCCGACCCGATGGCGGCACTGGCGATCCTGCCCAGCCCCGGCGACCTGCGCGGGGATCCGGCGGCCCCGGCCGACGTGCCGGCCGTCCAGCGTGCGTTCACGGGTGAGGCGGACGACGAGCTGACCGACCGCATCGCGGGCCGCGGCATGAAGGACGCGGCGGTGCGGACGTGGACCGGCCCCGGCGGGCAGGAACTCGTGACCGTGGTGACCGTCTGGGAGTCGCACCTGATCGCGACCGGCATCGGTGGGAGCGCCGCCGAACTGCTCCTGAAGACGCCCGGTGCGCGGGCCTGGACACCCGACGTGGTGAACGGCAGCCGTGGAGCGCGCGTGTCGACGCCAGAGCACGAGGAGACCCGGGTGGCCTACGCGGTGGGCCCGAACAGCATCTACGTGCGCTCGGTGGGGCCGGTTCCCGAGGACGTGGTGCCCACCGCGCTCGATCGCCTCGTGCGGTACCTGCGGGGACAGGATGGGTGAGCCGGACGCACCGGCGCTGAGCTTCGGGCCCGCGCACCCCTGGGGTTCCACCTGGATCGCGTCGACGCCGCGCGCGATGCGACGCGCGAGCCATGCGCTGGTGGCCGACGGACGGGTGTGGCTGATCGACCCGGTGGACGGGGACGGCCTGGACGAGCACCTGGCCGGGCTCGGCCGGGTCGCGGGTGTGGTGCAACTCCTCGACCGCCACGGGCGCGACTGCGCCGCGCTGGCGGCGCGGCACGACGTGCCACACCACGAGAATCCGCTGCGCGGTGTGCCCGGCGCACCGTTCATCCCCATCGCCCTCACCCAGCGGCGCTGGTGGCGTGAGGTGGCGCTGTGGTGGCCCGGGCACCGCGCGCTGGTGGTCGCCGAGGCGGTGGGCACGTCCGCCCACGTGCGCGCCCCGGGGCGCCGCGTGGGCGTGCACCCGGCCCTGCGTCTCACGCCACCTCGGGTCCTCACCCATCTGGCGCCGGCCGTCCTGCTGGTCGGCCACGGCGCACCGCTCAGCGACGGCGATGTCGCGGGCGACCTGCACCACGCCGTGCGCCACAGCCGGCGCGAGCTGCCCCGATGGGTGGCCGGCCTCCCCCGCGCCGGGCGCCGCGCCAACGCAGATCCCGACCCGCATCCCACGACGACCGAGGACCGCACGTGATCACGCCGCCCATCGACCTGCTGCGCAGCGCCTTCGGCTTCGGCGTCGCCGGGAACTTCGCCGGCCATCTGGAGCAGGCCGGGGAGGCCGCCGACTTCGTGAACGTCGCGGCCGCCGCCGAGGCGCCCAAGGGCATCTTCCCCTGGTACGCGCCCGGTGACGGGACCTTCCTGGGGAGGTTCCCCCTCAGCACCGACCGCATCGAACTGCCCGTGGCCGATCACCCCGCCAACCTGCAGATCGAGCCCGAGGTCGGTGTGCTGGTGGAGATCGACTACGACGACTCCGGCACGGTGCGCGCGTTGCGCCCCACGGCCATCGGCGCCTTCAACGACTGTTCCATCCGCCGTCCGGGCGCCACGAAGATCAGCCACAAGAAGAACTGGGGCCCCGCCTCCAAGGGCATCGCCCCCGAACTCTTCCCCGTGGACGATCTGGCGGCCGACGGGCCCACGGCCGGGTACCGCCTCGCCAGCTTCCTGCGCCGCGAGGGCGTCGCGCACGCCTACGGCATCGACTCACCGTTGCCGGGATACTCCTACTACGGACGCACGCTCCTGGACTGGATGGCGGACCGGCTGCGCGGCCAGGCCGGGTCCCCCGACACGCCGCTGGAGGATGTGGGTGCGCTGCTGGGTACCTGCGGCCGGCCGCAGACCGCGCTGGTGGGCATCGGGGCGACGCGCTACACCGACCTGGGCGAATCCACGTATCTGCGCCCGGGCGACGAGTCGATCGTGATCGTCTACGACTCGGAGGCCGGCTCGCCCGAGTGGGTGGCCGAGGCGGTCGCAGCGGGACGCGAGGACGACCTGTCCGCGGCGTCGGTGCTGCGCCAGCGGGTGGTCGGCCCGCCCGTCACCGGCTGACGCGCGAGCCCTCCGGGCCCCGTCCGGCGCGCCGGCGCAGCTCCCTCACGCCGCCGTCCACGAACGCCATCGCCTGATCCACCAGCGCCAGCGCGTCGCGCCGGCGCTCCTCGATGGTGCCGTCATGCGCGTCGGCGCTGCGGCCGATGGCCGCCAGCGCGCCCACCGCGGCCGCGCCGGCCATCTGCGCGGCGACGTCGTCGGGCGCGGTCTCGAGGTCGCGCGCCAGCGCGACCGTGAGGATGCCGGCGACCTCGTCCAGCAGCAGGCGTTCGTGGGCGCGGAGGTCGACCTCGGCGTCGATGATCCCGCGCCGGCACCGCGCCTCCTCGGTCTCCTCGCGTTCCACCAGCTCGCCCACCCACGCGCGCAGCGCCTGCCCGGCCGACTCGCCGGCCGGCCGCCGGTCCAGGCGTGTCGCCAGGCCCTCCAGCATCTCGGCCGAGTCGGCGAAGAGCAGGTCCTCCTTGGTGGGGAAGTAGGCGAAGACCGTCCGCGGCGACACGTCCGCCGCCGCCGCGACGTCGGCGACGGTGGTGGCGTGGAAGCCACGGGCGGCGAACAACCGCAGCGCCGCGCGGCCGATCGCGGCCCGCCGCTGACGCTTCTTGCGTTCGCGGAGCCCCTCACCCGCGCGCTCACCGGTGCCGATGGACATGGAGCCACCATAGCGCGCCTACTGCAGTCACTGCATTTCTGCATCAACGGCAAAGATTCAACAAAGCACGTTTTGCAGTCACTGCATTCTTGCGCCGGCTGTGGCATCGTCCCGACGCACCCTTCCCCTGCCGAGGAGATTTCGCATGTCGGCCTTCCTCGCGCGCATGGCGCGCGCGTTGACCCACCACTGGAAGCGCAGCCTCCTCGCGGCCCTCGCGGTGCTGGTGGGCCTGTCGGTGTTCGCCGGGGTCTTCGGCGGGATGCCGGCCGATGACTTCGAGATCCCGGGCACCGAGTCGCAGCAGGCCACCGACCTGTTCCGCGACCACATGCCCGCGCTCGCCGGCGCCGAGGCCAATCTGGTGTTCAGCACCAGAAGTGGGTCCATCACCGATCCGGAGAACCGCGCCGCGATCACCGCCGCGCTGGCCGAGGTGGAGACCCTGCCCAAGGTCGTGCAGGTGGGCGACCCGTTCACGCAGGTGGCGCCGAACGGCCGCGTGGCGCTGGCCGACGTGCGCTACGAGGGCGAGATCTTCGACATCGAGGCCGCCGAGGGCCGGACGCTCGAATCGACGCTGCGCGAGTCGCTGGCCGGCACGCCGGTGGACATCGAGATGCGCGGCATGGTCATCGACATGGCCTCCGAGCAGGACGTCCCGGTGGGCGAGCTGCTGGGTGTGGCGCTGGCGATCGTGCTGCTGACGCTGCTGTTCCGGTCGCTCGCGGCCATGGCCGCCACGCTGGTGGGTGCCCTGATCGGCGTGATGGTGGGACAGATCCTGCTGCAGGTGCTGGCGAAGCCCCTGGGCCTGCCCGAGTTCGCGACGACCATCGCGGTGATGCTGGGGCTCGGCGCGGGCATCGACTACGCACTGCTGGTGATCGCCCGGTACCGCGAGCAGGTGGCCGCCGGCGACAGTCCGGCCGAGGCGTCCGCCAAGGCGGCGGCGACCTCCGGCGCATCCGTCGTGGCCGCCGGGCTGATCGTGATGGTCGCGATCGCCGGCCTCCTGTCGGTGGGCATCCCGATGATCGGCAAGATGGGCATCGGCGCCGCGATCGGCATCGCCGCCGTGGTCGTCTCGTCGCTCACGATCCTCCCGATCATGATCGGCGCCCTGGCGCGCTGGCTGGCGCCCAAGCGCCCCGAGCACGTCCAGCCCTCCCCCTGGTTCGGGCGTTGGGCGCAGGGGATCACCCGCCGACCCTGGACGGCGATCGCCGTGGGTGGCGCGATCATGATCGCCCTGGCCGTGCCGGTCTCCACGATGCACCTCGGTCAGCCCGACGACGGCAACCAGCCGGCCGCGAAGACGCAGCGCCAGGCCTACGACACGGTGAGCGCCGCGTTCGGCCCCGGATCCAACGGGCCGTTCCTCATCGCCGTCGCCACCCCCGGCGGCGCGGACGACCAGGCCGGCGTCGACGCACTGGTGACGGCGCTGCGCGATGCCGAGGGCGTCGCCGCGGTCCTGCCCGCCGCACCCAGCCCCGACGGCGCCATGGCCGCCATCCAGCTCATCCCGTCCACCGCCCCGCAGGACGAGGCGACCGGCGATCTGGTGCACCGGCTGCGCGACGAGGTGATCCCGGCCGCCACCGCCGAGAGCGGGCTGCAGGCCTACGTGGGCGGCGCCACCGCGTCGTTCCTCGACTTCTCCGACAAGGTCGCATCGCGCCTGCCGGTGTTCATCGCGATCGTGGTGTGCCTGTCGGTGCTGCTGCTGATGGCGGCGTTCCGCTCGCTGTGGATCCCCCTGGTCTCGGCGGTGCTCAACGTCCTGTCGATCCTGGCCGCCTACGGCCTGGTGACGCTGGTGTTCCAGGAGGGTTGGGGCGCCGGTCTGCTGGGCGTCGACTCCGGCGTGCCGGTGGTCTCGTTCATCCCGGTGATGCTCTTCGCGATCCTGTTCGGGCTGAGCATGGACTACAACGTGTTCCTGCTCTCTCGGATCCGCGAGGCGTACCAGGGCGGCGACTCGCCGCGCGACGCGGTGGTGCACGGCGTGGCGCGCATCGGCAAGATCGTCCTGTTCGCCGGGCTCATCATGGCCTCGGTGTTCCTCGCCTTCGCGGCCATGCCGGACGTCACCGCCAAGATGATGGGCCTCGGCCTCGGCCTCGCCATCCTCATCGACGTCGTGGTCGTGCGGTTGCTGGTGGTGCCGGCGGTGGTCACCCTGCTGGGTGACCGGGCGTGGTGGATGCCGCGCTGGCTCGACCGCGTGCTGCCGAATATCTCCCTCGATGGTCACGAGGACGTCGGCACGCCCGCAGCGGCCAACAGCACCACCACGCCCGCCCTTCAGGAGGATTAGGGGGCGGCCGCGACAGTCCCGATCCTCCGGGAGGTCGCTTCGGGGGCGCTGATCGCGCCCCCT
>JBIQJW010000045.1:12606-14531 GCA_044507145.1 Actinomycetota bacterium | reverse complement strand
GCCGCGGCCGCCAGGAGCGGCCCGGCCCCGCAGACGCCGGCGAGCGCGGCGCGCGCCGACGTGAGACCGGCCGCCACGCCCACCAGCGCCGGGCCCGCCACGCCGCCGGTCACCACTGCCGCGGCGAACCCGCCGATCATGCGTCCGCGCGCGGAGGGCGCAACCCGCTGCGCGATGAGGGCCTGCGCCGCGGCGGGGAAACCGGCGCAGGCGACGCCCACGAGGGCCCGCGCCCCGCCCGCCACCACGGGCGAGGTGGCCACCACCAAGATCGCACCGGCCCCGGCCACCAGGGTGAGCGCGAGCGGCAGCAGCAGCCGCGCGGCGGCGTGACGGCCCAGTGCGAACCACAGCAGGCAGCCCACGGCGAAGCCACCGGCGAACGGGCCCATGAACAGGCTGGCGTCGCTGCCGTGCAGACCCAGGCCGGCGCGCAGCTCGTCGGCGATCGGCACCGGCGCACCGGCCGTGGCGTACACCACGAACGCGCTCGCGAGCAGGAGGGCATAGGCGGCCCCGCCCAGGCCGTCGCCCGGCCGGCGCCCGCGGCGCGGGGGCGGCATCCCGCAATGCTCTCACGGCGTGCGCGCACCCGGTCCGCCGGTCACGGGCGACCCGGCGCGCCCAACTCCTCCCGGCCACTCAGCCCGATCCGGTCGGGGCTCCACGGCGGGTCGAACACCACCGTCACATCCACGCGCGGGCCGCCGGGGCGCTCCAGGGCACGCTCCACCCCGCCCACGATGACGTCGTGCAGGGGGCATCCGGCCGTGGTGAGCGTCATCCGGATCGCGATCTCGTGCGGGTCCACCTGCACGGCGTAGATGAGCCCCAGCTCGACGATGTCGATGCCCAGCTCGGGGTCGATCACACCGGCCAGCGCGTCCCACACCTCGTCCTCGGTCATGCCGGCGCCCCCTCCCGCCAGATCGTGACCAGCGTGCCGCGGTCGTCCTCCTCCACTCCGTAGCGGTAGCCGCGCTCGTCCAGCAGCGGCAGGAGGAACACCGGCACGCGGTCGTTGATCTGCAGCAGCCGCTCGCCGTCGGGCAGATCGGCCAGCACGGCCAGCGTCCGCTCCATGGGCTCGGGGGGCGTCAGCCCGCGGACGTCCAGCACCCGCGGGTCGTCGGCCGGCCGTGCGGCCTCGGCGCCCCGCGGGTTGTCCGCGACCGCGCCGGCGGGCACGTCGGTGCCCTCGCGCCAGTACGCGGTCTCCCAGTCGCCCGGAGCCACCTCCAGCGACTGGTGCTCGAAGCCGCGCTTGCCCAGCACGCGGTGCAGGGGCTCGGGCTCGAACGGGCTGCGCAACAGCAGCACCTCGCCGGCGTCCAGCGCGTCGATCTCCTCCATGATGAGCGAGAACGGCTCGCGGCCCTGGGCGAGCAGGGGACGCACGTCGAGTTCCCGGCGCGGCGCCGACGTGGGCGGGCCCGGGTGTCCATCGGGGGTCATTTCGAAACCTCCTTCAGGGAGTGGCCGGCGGGTCACATCACCACCCCGCCGTTGACCGAGAGAACCTGGCCGGTGATGAAGCCGGCGGCCGGCGAGCACAGGAACGCGACCGCCTGGGCGATCTCCATGGGATCGGCGGCGCGGCGCATCGGCGCGGCGCGGATGGCGCCCTCCACGATGCGGCTGCCCACCGGGTCATCGCGCAGGCGGCGCTCGAAACCGGTGGCGGTGACGGCGGGGGAGACGCAGTTGACGCGGATGCCGTCGCGCGCCACCTCGCGTGCCAGCGACTTGGAGAACGCGACCACCGCCGCCTTCGCGCCCGCGTACACCGCCTCCCCCCAGCCGCCCACCCGCGCCGTGTCGGACGCGATGGACACGATCGCCCCGCCGGTGGGGGCGCGGCCCAGCGCCTCCAGCGCAGCGTGGCACCCGTTCAGCACGCCGACGTAGTTCACGTCGATGATCGG
>JBIQJW010000045.1:7672-12506 GCA_044507145.1 Actinomycetota bacterium | reverse complement strand
CCGGTCACCACGGCCACGCGACCGTCCAGGCGGATGAGGTCGCTCATCGGTCGCCTTCCTGGACGAAGCGCATGAACGTGCCCTGGCCGGCCGCCACCAGGACACCCTCGCCGTCGTGCGCCTCGGCCGCGGCGGTGACGATGCGCCGGCCGAGGTGCAGCACCCGTCCGGTCGCCGTCACGGCGCCGGGACGGGCGGGGCCGGTGAAGTTGAGCTTCATCTCGATCGTCGCGCACCCCTCACCGGGCGGCGTGACGCCGAGGATGGCGAGGCCCATCGCGGCGTCGATCAGGCCGGCGATCGCGCCGCCGTGGGCGGTGCCGTATGCCTGCAGATGATCCTCGGTGACCGTGAGGCGCAGCGTGCTTGATGCCGCGTCCACGTGTTCCACGGTCATGCCCATGAGGCGGTAGTAGGGGCAGCCGTTCCAGGTGTCGCGCAGGTGCGTGGAGGTGCTCATCGGGCGGTCTCCATCTGCCGGTCGGGGTGGTCGAGTTCCTGTGCGAGGCGCCGGCGGATGGCGGCGCGGTCGGCCTTCCCGGAGGCGGTGGACGGCAGGGCGGGCACCACCACCAGCGCGCGCGGCACCTCGGACGGGCGCAGGCCCCGGCGCGCGAGCGTCTCCAGACGCCGCTGTGCCATCTCGCGGTTGCCGGTGGGAACCTCCACCATCGCGCCGACGCGCTGGAGCCCCTCGCGGTCTCGCACCGGGAGCACCACCGCCCGCGTCACGGTTCGGTCCGCGCGCAGCGCCTCCTCCACCTGGGCGGCGTCCACCCACAGCCCGCCCGACTTGAAGCGGTCGCCCATGCGGCGGATGTAGGTGTGGCTGCCGTCGGCCTCCCGCCGCACGACATCACCGGTGTGGAACCAGCCGTCGGCATCCGTGACGCCGTCGCCGGCCATCAGCGTGGGCCCGCGCACCAGCAGCTCGCCCTCATCGCCCGAAGCCACGCGCACCCGGTACCCGGGCACGGGCCACCCGACGGTGCCCGGCCGTGGATTCCCCGGACGGTCCGACAGGTAGAGGTTGGTGAGTTCCGACGAGCCCAGGCCGTTCACCAGCCGCAGCCCGGTGGTGCGGCGCACCTCCCGCCACACCGACGCGGGCAGGTGCTCCCCCGCCGAGACGGCCAGGCGCACGCGGGCGAACAGCGAGCCGTCCACCCGGCCCTCGGCCACATGGCGGGCCAATCGCGCCCATGAGGTGGGGACGCCCAGCAGCACGTTCGCCCCGTGCTGCCGGCATGCGTCGGCGGTGGCGGAGGGGGAGCGGTCGGCTCCGGCCAGCGAGGCCGTCGCGCCGGCACCGAGCGGGAAGTAGCACGAGTTCCCGAGCCCGTAGCTGGTGGGCAGAGCGGCGGCCGACCACGTGGTGTCGCCCGGCCGCAGGCGCAGCACGCGCCGCCCGTAGGTGGCGATGCAGGCCGCGATGTCGCCGGCGCGATGCGGCGCCCATTTCGCCGGCCCCGTGGATCCGGAGGTGAGAAGCAGGTATGCGATGTCGTCGGCGCGCACCGGCGCCGGGGTCGGTGCGGCCGCGTCGCCATCGGTGGCCGTCCGCGCCTGCTGGGCGCCGGCATCGCCGGCCAGGATCGCCGCCGGACGCAGGCGGGCGGTGGCATCGCGCAGGCGTTCGGCGGGAAGCGCCGGACTGGCGAGGGCGCACACGATGCCGGCGCGCTGGGCGCCCAGGAACATGGCCACCCACTCGGGGCCGTCGGGGAGCACCAGCAGGGCGGTGGAGCCACGCCGCAGGCCGCGCTCGGCCCACCACGCCGCCGCGGCCCGTGTGCGGCGCGCCAACTCGGCGTAGGTCCATTCGACATCGCCGGCGCGCAGGGCGACCCGGTCGCCGGCGTCCTCGGCCCGGCGCTCGGCCAGCATCAGGCCGAGGTTGTGCCGAAGGGCCGGGGCGCCGGCGCCGGGGGTCATGACGCGCCCGCCACGGCGCGCGGGAGCAGGGTCAGGATCATCGTGGACGGGGTGCGCGCCCGGAGCGCGTGCACGGTGCCGGCCTCCATGTGCACCCAGGTGCCCGGCAGGCCGTCGATGTCCTCGCCGGCGACCGACAGGTCCATCGCCCCGGTGAGGATGTGGATGATCGCCGGACGCGACGAGGTGTGCTCGGAAAGCTCCTCGCCGGTGGAGAATGCGAAGTGCACCACCTTTGTGGCGTCGTCGGCGTGAAGCGTCCGGGACGTGATGCCGGGCTCGGACGGGGCGTCCGGGAGGCGCAGGTGGCGGTCGATGTGGGTGGCGTCGGTCATATCGGGCTCCGGAACGGACCGCACCCCGGCGGTGGCCGGGGCGCGGATCGGGTGGACGGGGCGGCGGGATTCAGTGGCTCATGGTCCCGGTGGCGTGCTCGGTGCGGAGGATCCCCACCGCACCCTTGGTCGCGTTGGTGAAGTCGTGGGTGACGAAGGGGTAGACCCCCTCCTCGTCCAGGCGGAACTCAGCGATGGATCCCTGGGATGCCGAGAGGTTCAGCGTCTGCAGTCCGACCTGCTCGTTCAGCGGGTTGCCGTCCTGCCAGGCCCGGTCGAAGATCGTCCCGACCACGTGGAAGGCGCTCCAGGTGTTCGGTCCGGCCGCCAGTACGAAGGCCCTGATGCGCTCACCGCGCTTCACGGTGATCGGGTCGGTCTGGTACTGGCCGGCGTAGCCGTTGAAGGCGACGACGTCGGGGATACCGGTCATCAGCTTCGTGTTGTCGGCCAGGCCGCCGGGCGTGTCCGGCACGTAGAAGTCGGACTGGACGAAGGCCAGCTCGCGGTCGACGGCGGGCAGGCCACCCTCGGGCTCGACGATGATCATCCCGTACATGCCGTTGGCGATGTGGTGCAGCACCGGGGCCGTGCCGCAGTGGTACATGAAGACGCCGGGGCTGGTGGCCTCGAACTCGAAGGTGAGCGACTTGCCGGGGTCGACGTTGCGGAAGGCGCGGTCGGGGGCGATGCGCGCGGCGTGCAGGTCGATCGAGTGCGGCATCTTGGTCTTGTTGTTGATGGTCACGCGCACGGTGTCGCCCACGCGAACCCGCACCACCGGACCGGGCACCTGGTCGCCGAAGGTCCAGACCTTCACGATCTTGCCGGGGGCGATCTCGACGGTCTTCTCGGTCATGTCCAGGTTCACGCTCTGCACGCGCGCGGGCCGGTAGGCCGGAGCGTCGGCACTCTGCGTGTTCTTGGGGGCGTTGGCCACCTCGGTGTCGGTGGCGGCGGAAACCGCTCCGTCCGAGTGCTGCGAGTGGTCGTGTACGGCGGCGGGGGTGGCGTGGTCGGGCGCCGCTTCGGCGGTGTGTCCATCCACGGCCCGCAAACCCACCGTGAGGCCGGCGGCCGTCAGGATGAATGCGCCGGCGGCGATGGCGACAAGACCGGGGAACCGTCGGGACCTACGCGCGAGGGGGGGCATCGTTTCGTTCCTTCCGGCGGGCCGCCCGGGGCGACCCGGTGATGTTTTCTCTGTGTTGTGATGTAATAAATCACGTGACCAGTAATTTTCACACCCCAGAACGGAATAAAACGCCGAACGTCCCGGCCGAAGGGGCCGAACGTCAAGCCGGTCTCTCCCTCGACGAGGCGAAGGCGCTCGCGCACCCCTCGAGGCGGCGCATCGCCGAGGCGCTCACCAGAACGCCGGGCGGCCTCACCGTTTCGCAGCTTGCCGAGGCCGTGGAACTGCACCCCAACGCCGTGCGCCAGCACCTGAACGTGCTGGCGGGCGCCGGCGTGGTGGTGTCGGCGCCGTCGGCGCCCACCGGCCGGCGTGGCCGGCCCAGCGCCCGGTACGCCCTGGCGGCGCCGCACGGGGTGGCGGCAGCCGGGCATCGCGAGTTGGTGCGCCTGCTCCTCGAGCTGGTGCGCAGCTCCGGGATGGACGCCGAGGCCATCGAGCGCTTCGGCGAGGAGCAGGGCTACAACGCGCTGGGCAGCACGGCACAACCGGGGTTCGAAGGTCTCACGGCGACGCTCGCCGGGCTGGGGTTCGCGCCCGAGGAGGTCACGAGCACCGCCGGACGGCGTGCGGGCCGGATGGACGTGCGCCTGCGGTCGTGCCCCTTCAAGGACGCCGTCCTGGCCGAGGGCGGCGAGCTGATCTGCGCCCTGCACCGCGGCCTGGTGCGTGGCACCCTGGGCCGGACGGCGCCGGATGCCGAGCTGGCCGACTTCGAGATCAAGGGGCCGGTGGAGGCCGGGTGCCGGGCGCTCATCACCGGTGTCGACCGCACCGAGCCACCACCGGCCGACTGACGGTGGGGGCGAACGGGCGTGCGGGTCCCACCGGCCCCGCGCGTGCGATGATCCGCCCCATGGCGTCCGACGCCGTCAGCCCGCTGTGGGCGCGCACCGTCGCCGATCAGGCCTTTCGGGAGGCGCTGATCGACGATCCGCTGCGCGCGCTGGCCGAGGCCGGCAACGTCACCGCCAGCGCCGAGCAGGTGCGCCAGCTCGAGGAGATGGGCCGCGAAGAGCGCCAGGCCTTCGTGGTGGGCGTGGTGCGCGAGGTCCATTTCCGCGGGGCGACGGCCCGCTTCGGTTCCATCGGCCGCGACGGGCGCCTGGGGGGCGGCCGACCGCCCGACTGAGGGGTCCTCGCCGGCGCCGCCGGACGAGCGGTACGGCGCGGCGGCACGGGCCGGTCAGTGCGTCTGCTGGATGATCGCGGCCACCTTCCCCACGTCGTCGTTGGCGGCGAAGGCTCCGCGAATATCGGCGAACACGGCGTTCTCGGCCACGATGGCGAACGCCAGTCGCCGGCCGCTCTTCGCGTCCATGTAGCCGCCCAGGGCCTTGGCCGGGAAGAGGATCCGCCCGTTGAAGAG
>JBIQJW010000045.1:0-7572 GCA_044507145.1 Actinomycetota bacterium | reverse complement strand
CTGACCTTGAGCACATAGGTCGCCTCCTGCTTGAGCGGGAGCGAGCGCAGACGTGCCACCGTGGGGAGCGCGTTCACCGCTCGCTTCGAGGGGAGCGCGCCGACCGGGTTCCTCGCGACCGGGTCCGCCGACACCCGTACGCCGGCGCGGCGCAGGGCCTGGATCAGCGCCGTGCGTGCGAACCGTGCCGGGTCGTCGAATGCGTACACATTCAGCACCGGAGCGCTTGCCGCGGCCACGGTCCCCGACAGCACGATGCGGCCATGTCGCGGCGACGACACGGTGATCTGCGTGGGGCCGTCCCGCTCCACCGTACGCACCCGGGTCGTCACCTGCCAGGGCGCCACCCGGGGGCGCATCGCCACCCGGGCGATCCGCCCGGGGCGCGTCGGCGTCGTGGTGAGGTCGATCAGGTTGTTGTTGACGATGATCGGGGTGACCGGGCCGTCCGCGAGCGGGAAGGTCGCGAACAGCCGATCGTCGATGATCACGTCACCCGACACGGCGCGGATGCCGGACCGGCGCACCTGCTGCGCGAGCTTGTTGATGCCGGTGAGCGGGTTCTGTGGCGTCAGCGTCGCGCCCGGCAGGGCGTTCGCGTCGTTGTGGTCCAGGTTGGTGAACGCCACATCTCCGTTGGGCTTGGTGCGCCCGTCCATCGTCATGTCGCCCTTGGCGACGAGCACCAGGTCGCCCCGCAGCGTTCCCCGCACCACCGCGCCTCTGCGCTTGATCGGGGTGGTGACGCGGTACTCGGGCCCGAAGTGCTGCCAGCCGGCCCCGATGCTGTAGGTCTTGGTCACCGACCCGGGCTGCACGAGGCGATCGGCGTTGTGGGCCACGAGCTGCTCGCCGGTATCCAGGTCGCGCACCGAGATGTACCACTCGCCCCGTGCGTACGCCGGCTGGTTCATCACCTCCAGCGCCGCCGGATCGAGGCCCGGCACCGGGCCGGTCGCGGCGGACGCCGCGGCGGCCCCCGCACCGCAGGCGACCGCACAGGCCAGGGCGGTGATGCCGCCGAGCTTCGCGGTTCGTCCCATGGTCGCCATCCTCATCGCGCGGAATGATCACGGCCGAACGTGCACGGCAACGCTATGGCGGGACGTCGCGCCCACGCAATACGGCCGGCGCCGCGATCCGCCCGGATGGGAGCCTTTCTCAAGAACGGTCCTCGCCGCGGTCCGCCCACGTCGGTGACCTGTCACGCGTGCGGCCGGATTCGGCACAATCCGCCGCGATGGGGACCTCCGTGCGCAACCTGGTGAACCTCGACGGCGTCGGCCGCACCTACGCGTCGCGCACCATCCTGGAGGACATCTCCCTGGGGGTCGCGGCCGGCGACCGCATCGGGGTGGTGGGCCGTAACGGCGACGGCAAGTCGACGCTGCTGCGCCTCATCGCGGGCCAGGACGAGCCGGACACCGGACGCGTCACCCGGGTGAACGGGCTGGACATGGGTCTGATCGCACAGGGCGACGACCTGCGTCCCGAGCGCACGATCCGCCAGGAACTGGTGGGCGATCGCGCCGACCACGAATGGGCCGCCGACGCGCGGTTCCGTTCCGTGCTGGACGGCCTGCTCGGGGGCGTCACGCTCGACCGCTTCCCACAGGGCATGGACACGCCGATCGCGCCGCTGTCGGGCGGTGAGCGGCGGCGGATCGCGCTGGCGCGGATGCTGCTCGACTCACCCGAACTGCTCCTCCTGGACGAGCCCACCAACCACCTGGACGTGGAGGGCGTGGACTGGCTGGCCCGCCACCTGGCCGGGCGCCGTGGCGCGCTGGTGGTGATCACCCACGACCGGTGGTTCCTGGATGCGGTGTGCACCGCCACGTGGGAGGTGGTGGACCGCACCGTGCACCGGTACGAGGGCGGCTACGCCGCATACGTGCTGGCGCGTGCCGAACGCGACCGCCAGGAGGCCGCCCGCGATGCGCGCCGGCGCGGGCTGCTGCGCAAGGAACTGGCCTGGCTGCGCCGGGGGCCGCCCGCGCGCACCAGCAAGCCGCAGTTCCGCATCGACGCCGCCAACGCGCTGATCGCCGACGAACCCGAGCCTCGCGACCGGGCCGAGCTCCTGCGCTTCGCCAGCGCGCGGCTGGGCAAGAACGTGCTGGACGTGGAGGGCGCATCGCTCGCGTACGGCGACACGACGATCCTGCGCGATGTCACCTGGCGCCTGGGGCCGGGGGACCGTGTGGCCCTGGTGGGCGTGAACGGCTCCGGCAAGTCCACGCTGGTGCGGATGCTGGCCGGGGAGCTCGCCCCGGACTCCGGTGCGATGAAGACCGGCCAGACCGTGCGCCTCGCCCACCTTTCGCAGGACACGGCCGAGATCGATCCGGACCTGCGCGTGCTGGAGGCCGTGGAGCAGGTGCGACTGCGCACGCGCCTGGGCGACGGCACCGAGATCACCGCGGGGACGATGTGCGAGCGCTTCGGGTTCCGCGGCCCACGGGGCCGGACGCTGGTGCGCGACCTCTCCGGCGGCGAGCGTCGCCGCCTGCAGCTCATGCGCCTGCTGATGGACGAACCGAACGTCCTCCTGCTGGACGAACCCACCAACGACCTCGACATCGACACGCTCACCGCGCTGGAGGACCTCCTGGACGGCTGGCCCGGGACGCTGGTGGTGGTGAGCCACGACCGCTACTTCGTGGAGCGCGTGTGCGACAACGTCCACGCCCTCATGGGCGACGGCCGGCTGCGTCACCTGCCCGGTGGGATCGACCAGTACGTCGCGCTGCGTGCCGCCGCCCAGGCGCCGCCGGCGCCGGCGGCCGCGCGGGAGCGCCCGGCATCGTCGGGTGCCACGGCACATGCGACGCGCAAGGAGGTGCAGCGCCTGGAGCGTGCCCTCGACAAGCTGACAGAGCGCGAGGGGGCGCTGCATGAGCGGATGGCCGAGCACGCCACCGACCGCGCGCGGCTGCGGGAGCTCACAGAGGAGCTCACCGCCCTGGGCACCGAGCGGGAGCGCCTGGAGGAGGCCTGGCTCGAGGCGTCCGAGGCGCTGGAGGGCTGAGCGCGCGGCCCCGCGACGGCTCGGTAGGCTCCCGGCCATGACACACAACGAGAAGCCTCAGGTGGAGATCCCCGACGGGGAACCCTCCTACGAGCTGGAGCTGGAGGACATCGTGGTGGGCGACGGCGACGAGGCCGTGGCCGGCCAGGTCGTCGAGGTCCACTACGTCGGTCACTCCTGGTCCACCAAGCGGCAGTTCGACGCGTCGTGGGATCGCGGCGACACGTTCAAGTTCGGCCTCGGCAAGGGCCAGGTCATCCAGGGCTGGGACGAGGGCGTCGCCGGGATGCGCGTCGGCGGCCGCCGGCGCATCACCATCCCCCCGCGCCTGGGCTACGGCAAGCGCGGCGCCGGCAACGTCATCAAGCCCGACGAGACGCTGGTGTTCGTGGTCGACCTGATCGGCGTCGGCTAACCGGATCGTCGCCGGCCGGCGCCCGCGCGCCGGCCGGCCTCCGGCACCTCAGCCGGTCTTGTCGCCGTTGGTGGTGAACAGCCCGAACGCGCCCTTGGCGTGGTCGTGGAAGTCGTGGGTGACGAACGGGTAGCTGCCCTCCTCCTCCACGGTGAACTCCACCACCGCGCCCTGGCTGGGCGCCAGGTTCAGCGTCTGGCTGCCACGCGTGAGGTTCTCCTTGTAGATGCCCTCCACGAAGACCCGGTCGAACAGGGCGCCGATCACGTGGAACGCCGACCAGCGGCTGGGCCCCGCGTTCTGGATGAAGACGCGCACGCGCTCGCCGCGTTTGATCCGCAGCGCGTGTTCACCGGTGTACTGGTTGGCGTACCCGTTGAACACCACGAACTCCGGGTTGGCGGCGGCCAGCTGGGCCATGTCGGAGATCCCGCCGTTGGCCCCCGGATACAGGTCGGTCTGGCACAGCGCGAACTCGCGCGCCGGCGGCAGGAGCGACCGGTCGGCGGGATCGACGATCAGCATTCCGTGCTGGCCCTGGGCCACGTGCAGCAGCACCGGTTCCACGCCGCAGTGCCACATGAACACACCCGGCACCTTGGCGGTCCACGAGAAGCTGGTGGACTCCCCCACGGCGACCGGCTGATAGTGCTCCGACCACGAGATCTTCGCGGCGTGGAAGTCCATCGAATGTGGCAGTGACCCCGTGTTGCGCAGCGTGAAGTCCACGCGATCGCCCTCGGTCACGCGCAGCACCGGGCCCGGGACGCGGCCCTTCTGCCCGGGGATGTTGAATGTCCAGGCCGTCATCGTGCGCCCGGGGGCGATCTCGCGCACGAACTCGTCGACCTCGAACTCGATCTTGTGCACCTTCTGTGTTGAGCGCGGCGGCGCCTTCGCGGGGAACACCGTGTGCGGATCGCGGGGGGCCACCGCGGGCCCCGGGTCCACGGTCGATGCCACGGCGCCGGCGTGTGCCTCGTGACCGGTGGTGGCCTGGGCGCTGTCGCCGCCGCCCCCGCTGCACGCCGACAGGCCGAAGGCCGTGAGCGGTCCTGCGACCGCCAGTGCGCCGATCATCTGACGTCGGGTGAGTGCCTGCGTCATCGGGATCTCGCTTCCTCTCCCTGGTGGGGGCCGCCCGGCGGCCCCCACCCCGTTGATCAGTGGCTGAACACCGGTCGCAGCGTGGCGCGGGCGAGGACGTGGAAGGTGGCGTAGAACCCCACCGCCGCGCATGACGCCGAGGCATCGGGACCCAGCGCGTCCGTGTCGAGGGCGTGCACCGCGAACACGTAGCGGTGCGGCCGGTCGCCTGGCGGCGGGCCGGAACCGCCATAGCCCACGCCGCCCCAGTCGTTGCGCGTCTGGAAGGCGCCGTCGGGGAGGGCCGAGCCGTCCGGGGCGCCGGCGCCCCGCGGCAGCTCGGTGACCGATGCCGGCACGTTCACCATCTGCCAGTGCCAGAACCCGCTGCCGGTGGGTGCGTCCGGGTCGTAGCAGGTGATGAGGTAGCCCCTGGTCTCGTCCGGCGCGCCGGACCATCGCAGGTGCGGCGAGGTGTTTCCGCCGCCCGCGCTGTCGTGCACGAACGTCATGTCCAGTTGCTCGCCGTCCACGACGTCGTCGCTCTCCAGTGTGAACGACGGCACCGAGGGCAGCAGGTCGTACGGATCCGGGGCGAGCGGGCGCTCGAGCGACATCGGATGACCCCCCTTGTGACGGGAACCTGGGCGGCCGGTGGCCGCGCTGCCGATCTTTTCACGAGCGGCGGCTGCCGGCGCCACCCGTCGCGGTCAGGCGGGGCGGGGCCGGTCGTCGGTGTTGTCGCCCGCGGCCCTGCGCATCGGCGTGAGCGCGGCGTGTATCCCCGCCAGTTCACCGGCGGGGAGACCACCCAGGCCGAACTCGATCGATGCGAGGGCCGCCGCCGCCTCCCGCGCCACCTCGCGGCCGCGATCGGTGATCTCGGCGAGCACCGTGCGCCGGTCGGTCTCCGAGCGCACCCGGCGCACCAGGCCGTCGCGCTCCAACCGAGTGATGGTGTTGGTCACGCTGGCCGGATGCACCTGCAGGCGGTCGCCCACCTTTCCCATGGGCAGGGAGCCGCGCCGGGTGAACGACAGCAGCGCCAGCGCCTCGAACCGCGAGAATGTCAGCCCCAGCGGTGCAAGGACCGCGTCGACGGCGGCCAGCATGATCTGGTGGGCCCGCGCGATGGAGGTGGCCGCCACCATGGCGTCCGGCGCTCCCCACGCATGCCGGTCCCAGTTGCGGCGCGCCTCGGCGATGGGATCGAAGTCGTGCGACATGGCTCGCGATCCTATGTGCCACCATGATAGTTTGACATCAAACTATTTGGGAGGGCGGGTGTCTCGGACCAGATCCGCTGCGGCGGCGTGGGAGAACGATCCTGGGGGAGCACCGGAGCGCGAGGTCCCGTTCGAGACGATGTCCGGCATCCCGCTGGCACCGGTGTACGGCGGCGATCCGCATCCTGGGGACTATCCGTACACCCGCGGGATCCACGCGTCGATGTACCGCTCGCGTCTGTGGACCATGCGCATGTTCGCCGGCTTCGGCACCGCGCACGACACCAACGCGCGGTTCAAGGATCTGCTGGCCGCCGGCGGCACCGGGCTCTCGACGGCGTTCGACATGCCCACGCTGATGGGGGTGGACTCCGACCACGAACTCGCCCGCGGTGAGGTGGGCCGGGCGGGGGTGGCGGTGGACAGCCTGTCCGACATGGAGGACCTGTTCGCCGGCATCGACCTGTCGGCGGTGTCCACGTCGATGACCGTGAACGGGCCCGCGGCGATCACCCTGGCCATGTTCGTGGCGGCCGCCGAGCGCGCCGGCGTGGCGCGCGCCGATCTGGCGGGCACGATCCAGAACGACATCCTCAAGGAGTACCAGGCGCAGAAGGAGTACATCTTCCCGCCGCGGCCGTCCGTGCGCCTGGTCACCGACGTCATGGCGTTCACCGCGGCGCAGATGCCCCGCTGGAACCCGGTGTCGGTGTCGGGGTACCACATCCGCGAAGCGGGGAGCACGGCGGCCCAGGAACTGGCGTTCACCCTGGCCAACGGCTTCGCCTACGTCGAGGCGGCCCGCGATGCCGGTCTGGCGGTGGACGACGTGGCGCCCCGCATCTCGTTCTTCTTCAACTGCCACATCGACCTGTTCGAGGAGATCGGCAAGCTGCGGGCGGCCCGGCGCATCTGGGCGAGGTGGCTGCGCGACCACTACGGCGCGCGCGACCGGCGCAGCCTGCTGTGCCGATTCCACACGCAGACCGCCGGAGTCTCGCTCACGGCACAGCAGCCGGAGGTGAACATCGCCCGCGTGGCGCTGCAGGCGCTGGCCGCCGTGCTGGGGGGCACCCAGAGCCTGCACACCGACGCGTACGACGAGGCGCTGGCCTTGCCCAGCGACCGCGCGGCCCGCATCGCACTGCGCACCCAGCAGGTGGTGGCCCACGAGACCGGGGCGGCATCGGTGGCCGACCCTCTGGGCGGATCGGACTACGTGGAGTGGATGACAGACGAGATGGAACGCCGCGCCGAGGAGGTGTTCGCGCATCTGATGGAGCGCGGCGGCGGGTCCATCCTGGAGGGTGTCCACGACGGGATCGAGGGCGGCTGGTTCACCGGCGAGATCGCCGACTCGGCCTACCGTTTCGAGCGCGAGGTGAACGCCGGCCGGCGGATCGTGGTGGGGGTGAACGCCTTCACCGAGGGGGACGACGGACCGGCGGTGGAGCTGCTGCGCGTCGACCCCGCGGTGGAGACGCACCAGCTCGAGCGCCTCGCCCGCGTGCGTGCCGGGCGCGACGCCGGTGCGGTCCGGCGCGCGCTCCGCGCCGTCGGCGAGTGCGCGGCGGATCCGGCGCGGAACATCATGCCGGCGCTGATCGACGCGGCGCTGGCACATGCGACCGAGGGGGAGATGGTGGGCGTGCTGGCGGAGCGGTTCGGCACCTACCGCGAGCCGGCGGTGGCGTGATGGACGACCCCGTGCCGCGCGTCGTGCTGGCCAAGCTCGGCCTGGACGGGCACGACCGCGGCCTGCGCGTGGTGGCGCGGATGCTGCGCGACGCCGGCATGGAGGTGATCTACCTGGG
>JBIQJW010000278.1:0-2194 GCA_044507145.1 Actinomycetota bacterium | reverse complement strand
AGCGACAGGGTCACCACGGTCTGGCGTTCATCGGGGCCGCCATCGTCGCGGCGGAATGTGTACGCGAGGCGAGCGGGAGGATCCACCTCGCGGAACTCGCCGGCGATGTGCACGGTCTCGCCGTCCTGCGGGTGCATCGTGATGAGGTACGCCCCGCCCACGTGCGGGTCGATGTCGATGGCCAGCGGCCCGGACCCGTGGGGGACAAGCCACCGCGCGAGCGCGTCCGGGTCGGTCATCGCCTCGAACACCGCGCGCCGCGGTGCCGGAAGGACGCGCGCCATGTGCAGGCCGATCTGCGTCGCTCGCGGGCTCATGCCTCTCCTCGGTCTCCGGTCCCCGCGCATCGGGATCGCGGGCCGGCGTTCCGCACTCTGCTCCCCCATCGGTCCGTGGTCAAACCCCGGCGGCCGGACCGCACCCCGACATGTCCGCCGACCGGCGCCGGCGCGCAACGTCACGATGGCGATATGAGGATCTGGTCGGTCCATCCGCGCTTCCTCGACCGACAGGGCCTCGTCGCCTGCTGGCGCGAAACCTTGCTCGCCCAGGCCGTGCTGGCCGGTCGGACCCGCGGCTACACGCGCCATCCGCAGCTTGTGCGGTTCCGTATGGGCGACGATCCGCTCGGGCTGGTGGGCGCCTACCTCACCGGTATCGCCGACGAGGCGACGGCACGGGGTTACCGCTTCGACCGCACCCGCATCCTGGAGGGCGGCGCGCCGGTGCCGCGGCTGGACGTCACGGTGGGGCAGTTGGCCTATGAGTGGGCGCATCTGGGGGCGAAGCTGGCAGGGCGCAGCCCCGACGATGCGGTGCGCTGGCGCGAGGCCACCCCCGAGGCGCACCCCATCTTCACGGTGAGCCCGGGTCCGGTTGCCGACTGGGAGCGAACCGAGGGTCGCTGACACGCGCGGGCGCCGTCGGCCCGGCCCTCTCCCGCGCTGCGGGCGCAGATAGCCTCACGCCGACGCGGAGGTTGGATGTGGCGCGACGCGATGCGTGGGGGTTCGAGGAGGGCGACGAGATCGCCCCCGGCCGGCGCGCGGTCCGGTTGCTGGGCGGCGGGCGTCGCTACGAGGCCTATCTGGCCTGGGACGACGACCTGCGCGCCCTGGTGGTGGTGAAGGTCCTGCGCCCCGGTCATGTCGTGAACGCCGCCTCACGCCGAGGCCTGACGGGCGAGGCCGCGATGCTCGACCGGCTGAACCATCCGGCGATCGTGCGCGCCTTCGACTCGGCGCCCGACGCCCAGCGGCCGCACATCGTCCTGGAGTTCCTCGACGGGCCCCGGCTCTCCACCCTCGTCCGCCGGTACGGCCTCGCCATCGAGCAGGTGCTGAGCCTCGGTCTGCAGCTCTGCTCGGCCCTGCACTACATGCACCGGCGCGGTGTGGTGCATCTCGACGTGAAGCCGCGCAACATCATCATGGCGGGCCCACCGCGCCTCATCGATCTCAGCATCGCCAGGCCCGCCGGCGACGTGGAGCGCATCGTCGGTCCCATCGGCACCGCGGGCTACATGCCCCCCGAGCAACACGAGCCGGGTCGCACGGCCGAGATCGGACCGGCGAGCGACATCTTCGGCCTCGGCGCCACGCTCTACGAGGCCGTCACGTCGGAACGGCTGGACGGGCAGCCGGCCAGAACCGTGCCGTTCGCGCGCGGGCTACGGGTGCCGCCGGCGCTGGCCGAGGCGATCGAATGGTGCGTCGAGCCTGCCCCCGACGAGCGGCCGTCAGCGGCGGACGTGGCGGATCTGCTGGAACCGCTGGTCGCCGGCCTGCCGCGGCCCCGGCTCGGCCTGTTCCGTCCCGGGGGGCGGCGCAGGGGCTGAGCGGGCCGGCGGGCGTGACCGGGGCGCGGGCCTGTGTTACGCCTACGGCGACGCACCGGCTCCATCCGGGGCCGTTCCGGCCGCAGGGAGAGGAGATCGACGATGCCCGGCAAAGCTTCGGTGACGGGCTTGGGGGCGGCGGTGTTGCTCCTCGGCGGCGGCACGGGCGCGCTGGCCCAGGAGGCCGTCGGCGCCGGCGACTCCGTCGCTGCGCCCGGTGGACGTGCGCAAGAACGACGACGATCTCGAACTCGTGCTGGTCGACGACGACGGGGACGGAGACGGCGACGACCCCAACTCGCCCCACCAGACCGGAACGGGGACGGGGACCGGCTCCGACACGGACACCACGGGCGA
>JBIQJW010000044.1:4753-14670 GCA_044507145.1 Actinomycetota bacterium | reverse complement strand
TGTCGCCGGCGCCGGAGCGGGCGTCGACGCTCCCCCACCCGGCCTGAGCACCCCGGCGAGCGCACCCGCGATGCCGCGGGTGCGCGCGTCCGGCGCGCCGCAGCCGGTGGGGATCGGGCCGACGGGCCCGTGGGCGTCACGTCGCCGCGGGCGTCCCACGTGCACGAGCACGGCGTCTCCGGCGGCCGCCTGACGCATCGCCAGGCGAAGCCGCTCCCCGCAGCCGCACGCGGCGCCGCCCAGGGCGTGCCCCGCCCAGCACGGAGCCAGCGCCACCACGCGCGCCGGCGGCGCCGGGAGCCGCGGCGACCACATCGCCACGTGCTCGCCCCCGTCGTCGGGCGTCTCGGCGCCGGCCACCGAGAACGGGCCGTGCACCGTCGGCAGCAGCACGCGCGATCGTACCTGCACCGCGCCGTCCTGCGCCCATGCCGCCTCGGCGACATCCTCGACGCTGAGTGGATCCCCCTCGGCCCGGCCCAGATCGGCCGCCGGGACCAGGAGCGCGGCGGCCAGCAACCCGGCGCCGCGCACCAGGTCGAGAGCCGCCGCCGTGTTCGGGCGCACCCGCACGCCGCCGGGCACGACGGGCTCCGGGCGGACGGCGTCGCCCGCCACCAGTTCTCCGGCCGCGGTCCCGGAGTCCAGGGCGGCGGCGACGGTGCCCACCACGCGGGTGTTGCGCCCGCCGGGCCCGGTGATGGCCGCGAGACCCAGGGCACGCGGATGGCGCTCACCGGCGGTCACCCCCAGCTGCTCCCAGCGCTCGGAGTCCAGCGCGAGCCCCACCGGGCCGCCGGACCCCAACGCCGGGACCGGTGCCGGGGCGGCGGCCACGAACTGGGCGGCGAGGACGCCGACCGGCCCGTCCGGCCCGTGCAGGAGCACCGGCCGGCGGGCACGCAGGCGCCGGCGGGCGTCGCGCACCCGCCTCGCCGCCCGCGCCGTCGCGTCGGCGCTCATTCGCCGCCCTGCTCGAAGAGCTCCAGCGGCAGGCCCACCAGTTCCTTCCCCAGCCACTCCCGGGCGATGTTGTTCGAGGGCCCCATCACGATGCCGGCGCGGGCGTCGCGGAAGGCCCGCTCGATCGCGCCCTGGCGGTAGCCGTATCCGCCCGACGTCTCCAGGCTGGCCGTGGTGACCTCGGCGGCCACCTCGGCGGCGTGCACCTTGAACTCGGTGAGCGCCAGGAGGATCTGTCCCTGTGGCTCGCCGGCCTGCCAGAGCTCGTCCAGTCGCCGCGCCAACGCGTCCTGCCACGGTGCGAGGCTCGCGGTGAGCACCCGGGCGCGCCCCAGCGACTGACGCAGCACCTGGTAGTCGGACAGGCGCCGGTCGTAGTCGCGGTGGATGGTGCCGGTGAGCCACGAGGCCGAGCGCTCCAGCGCTCCGCGGGCGACGCCGTGCCACACCGCCCCGAGCCCGATGAGATACACCGGTGACACGCCGTGGTAGACGATGTCCTTGCCGTCGTTCTCGGCGCCCAGCCGGTCGCGCGCCGGCACCTTGACGTCGCTGTAGCTGATCGGCCCGCTGCTGTTGCCGCGCACGCCCAGCGCCGACCACGGCCCGGAGCTGATGCCCTCCGATGTGCCGTCGACGATGAAGAAGGTGATGTCCTTGGGCCCGGCGGCCCCCGGGGTCCGGGTCTGCACCACGTAGAAGTCGGCCTCGCCGGAGCTGGTGGTGAACGACTTGTCGGCGTTCACGATGTAGTCGTCACCGTCGCGCGACGCCTCGGACAGATTGAACCACCAGTGGCCTCCCGTGGCCCGCTCGCTGGTGGAGTAGGTGCCGATGAGGTCCGGAGTGCCGAGCCAGCGCCGGCGCTGGTCGTCGGTGCCGAAGAGGTTGAGCGTCTGGGCGGCACCGACGTGCATCACATAGATCAGCCCCGTGGAGGCGTCGGCACGGCCGATCTCCTCCGCGGCGATGGCGAACGCGACGTGGTCGAGGCCGCGTCCCCCGTACTCGGGCGCCGTGAGGACACCGTTCCAGCCGGCCCGGGAGAGCGCCAGGAGGTTCTCGCGCGGGAAGTTGCCCTGCCCGGTGCCGTTCCCGTCGGTGCGCTCGGCGTTGGGGGCGATCGTCTCCTCGACCAGCTCGCGGATCTCCTGCCGCAGCGCCTCGTAGTCGTGCTGACCCATCCTGACTCCCTTCGTGGTGGCGGCGGGCCGGACCGGCGCCCGCGCATGCATCATAAGCTATCGTTATCGTTTCTATCACTTCAATACCCGCAAACAAGGAGCGCACGATGGCCGGCCTCACCCCGCAGGAGCCGCTGCGGTTCGCCTACTGGGTCCCGAACGTCAGCGGCGGGCTCGTGATCAGCGATATCGAGCAGCGCACCGACTGGGGATTCGAGTACAACCGTGAACTCGCCCGGATCGCCGAGCGGTCGGGCTTCGACTACGCCCTCACCCAGGTGCGGTACATGGCCAGCTACGGCGCCGAGTACCAGCACGAGTCGACCGGATTCAGTCTGGCGTTGCTGCTGGCCACCGAGCGTCTGCGCGTCATCGCCGCCATCCACCCCGGGCTCTGGCACCCGGGGGTGCTCGCGAAGTTCGGCGCCACGGCCGACCACCTGTCCGGGGGCCGATTCGCGGTCAACGTCGTGAGCGGCTGGTTCAAGGGCGAGTTCAAAGCCCTGGGTGAGCCGTGGCTGGAGCACGACGAGCGCTACGAGCGGTCCGAGGAGTTCATCCGTGCGCTGCGTGCGATCTGGACCGAGGACCGGGTGGAGCAGGTGGGCGACTTCTACCGCATCCGGGACTTCACGCTGAAGCCGCGCCCCTTGAACACCGCCGAGCGCCCGCACCCGGAGATCTTCCAGGGCGGCAACTCGAAGCGCGCCCGCGCGATGGCCGCCCGGGTGTCGGACTGGTACTTCATGAACGGCAACACGCCCGACGGCGTGGAGGAGCAGGTGCGCGATGTGTCCGGCCAGGCGTCCGCACTTGGCCGGGATGTCCGGTTCGGGCTGAACGCGTTCCTGTTGGCCCGCGACACCGAGCGCGAGGCGCACGAGGTGCTGGAGGAGATCATCGCCAAGGCCAACCCGGACGCGGTGCGCGGGTTCGGCGACGCCGTGACCCAGGCCGGACGCTCCACGTCCGACCGCACCGGGATGTGGCAGGACTCGGACTTCGCGGATCTGGTGCAGTACAACGACGGCTTCCGGACCGGGCTGATCGGCACCCCCGACCAGATCGCCGAGCGGATCCTCGAGTTCAAGCGCCGGGGCGTGAACCTGCTGCTGCTGGGCTTCCTCCACTTCCAGGAGGAGGTGGACCACTTCGGCCGGGAGATCCTGCGGCGCGTGCGCGAACTGGAGGCGCTCGAGACCGCGGTGGCCGCATGACGCTGGCCGCCGGCGCCCGGCGCGACACGCGGGCACGCCGCATCTCGGGCGAGGACGAGGCCGTGCGCACCGCAGGTCTGCTGGGCGAGCGCTTCGCCGAGGGCGCCGCCGAGCGCGATCGCGACCGCACCCTCCCCCACGACCAGGTGCGCGAACTGGCGGCCTCGGGCCTGCTGGGGGCACCGGTGCCGGCGGCGTACGGCGGCGCGGGCATCGGTGAGCCCGCGCTGGCCGAGGTCTACCGGCTGCTGGCCGAGGGCGACCCCAACCTGGCGCAGATCCCGCAGAGCCACACGGTCTTCCTGCGACTGATCGAGCAGGAGGGCACCGAGCGCCAGCGGCGCCTCCTGTTCGCGGAGGTGCTCGATGGCGCCCTGCTGGGCAACGCCCAGGCCGAGGCCACGCCGGTGCCCGGCGGGATCACCACCACCATCGTCCCCGCGCCAGGGGGCGGACTGCGGGTGGACGGGCGCAAGCAGTACTCCACGGGGGCCCTGTTCGCCGATCGCATCCCGGTGACGGCGGTGGACCCGGCCGGGCGCCGGCGGGTGGCCTACATCCCCGCCGGCCATCCGGGCATCACGGTCGTCGACGACTGGGACGGGATGGGCCAGCGCACCACGGCCAGCGGCACGGTGGTGATCGACGGCGCCCTCGTGCCCGAGGAGTGGGTGATCGCCCTGGATCCGATCTTCGCGGGGCACCACCCCTACGGCGCGCTGGCCCAGCTTCTGCACACCGCCATCGACGTGGGCATCGCCGGCGGCGCGCTGGCCGAGGGCATCGCATTCCTGCGCAGCCACAGCCGCCCGTGGGTCGACGCGGGCGTGGACCGCGCGGACGAGGATCCGCTCACCCTCCAGCGCGTGGGCGAGCTGACCGTACGCCTGCGGGCGGCGCAGGCCCTGTTGGAACGCGCCGCCCGTGCGGTGGAGCGCGCCCGCGTTCGCCCCGGCGCCCACGCGGCCGCCGAGGCGTCGATCGAGGTGGCGGGTGCGAAGGCGCTGGCATGCGACGTCGCGGTGGAGGTGACCGGTGCGATCTTCGATCTGTGCGGCACCCGCGCGGCCGGACGCGAGACCAACCTGCACCGGCATTGGCGCAACGCGCGCACCCACACGCTGCACGACCCGGCGCGCTGGAAGCTGCAGCACATCGGGCGCCACGCGGTGCACGGCACCCACCCACCCCGTCACTCCGCCCTGTAGAGGACCCGCCGATGCCCACACTTCTGACCATCTCCGGCAGCCCGTTCCCGTCGTCGCGCACCGAGGGCCTCGCCCTCCTGGTGGAAGGCGCGGTGCGCTCCGCGACCGACGTGCGCACCGACCGGATCGCGGTGCGCGACCTGCCCGCGGAGGCGCTCCTGCGCGCGGACGCCGCCGATACGCGCGTGGCCGAGGCCCTTGACGCCATCGCGCGGGCCGACGCGGTCCTGATCGCGAGTCCCGTCTACAAGGCCTCGTACACCGGGATCCTGAAGGCTCTGCTGGACCTGGCGCGGCCGGATGTGCTCGCCGCCGCTCCGGTGGCGGCCGTGCTGAGCGGCGGCGACCCGGCGCACGGCCGCGCGGCCACCGCATCGCTGGCGGCGCTGGTGGAGGCGCTCGGTGCCCGATCGTCACATCCGGCCGTGTTCGCCCTCGACACGACGCTGCCGCGCGGCGAGACTGCCGGCGAGATCACCGTCACCGACCCCGACATCGTCGCCGAAGTGGACGCCCTCGCCACCTGGCTGGCGCGGCGACTGGGCGACAGCGGGACACGTGACGGCGCGCTCGCCTGACGGCCGCGACACTGGAAGGCCACCCATGGCATCACCCATCCGCATCCTGCTGGTCGCCGCGATCGCCGGCGGGGCGCTGGCCGCCACCGCGGCCGGCGGGAGCGCCGCCGTGCAGTTCAAGACACCCAGCGCCAACATCGGCTGCTACGGCACGTCCACGGACGTGCGCTGCGACATCCGCAGGTCGACCGGGACGCGGCCGCCCAAGCCGCGCACCTGCCGCTTCGACTGGGGGACGGCGTTCGGCCTCACCCGGACCGGGCGCGGCCGCGGCCTGTGCGTCAGCGACACCACGCTGCCCTACCCCGGCCAGACCGGTGTGCGCACGCTCAAGTACGGCCGTTCGATTCGGGTGAACGCGCGCATCGTGTGCACATCCCGGCGCACCGGACTGACGTGCCGCAACACGGCCGGTCACGGCTTCTTCCTGTCGAAGAGCAGGATCCGCCTGTACTAGAACCCGTCTGAGGATGGTCCGGCGTCACCGGCCCCCGCCGGGCCGATGACGCCAGCTCTAGGCCGCGGCGGGCGAGCCCGCGCGCGCGACATGCGCACGCGCGTGGGCCACCGCCGCGTCCAGGTCGTGGAACACGTGGCGCTCATGCGCCAGCCGATCGAGGACACCAACGGCACGAAGGGCCCGCATGTGCTCGGGCCGCGGGCCCTTCAGGAGCACGGTGATCCCGCGGGACTCCAGATCCTCGACGATCCGCCCCAGCGCCTGCGCGCCCGTGGCATCCAGCATCCGCAGCCCCGGCAGCCGCAGGATGGCCACGCGCACGTCATCGATCGCCGACAGCGTCGTGAGGAAACGCTGGGCTGCACCGAAGAACAACGCCCCCGCCAGCCGGTACACCACGATGTGCTCGCGCAGCAGCTCCATCTCGCGCTCGCCGTCCACCTCCGGGGCCAACTCTTCGAGCGGGGTCGCCTCCACACGGCTGGCGCGCGCCAGCGCACGCAACGCCAGGATGGCGGCCACCGCGATGCCCACCTGGATTGCGACCACCAGGTCGAAGGCCACGGTCGCGACCGCGGTGACCACGAGGACGAGAGCGTCGGCGCGGGTGGCGCGCAGCACCGAGCGCACCCCGCGCGCGTCGACCATGCGCACCGCCGTGACCATCAGGACACCGGCCAGTGCGGCCAGCGGGATCCGCCCGACGATGCCGGATGCCACCAGCACCACCGCCAGCAGTACCAGCGCGTGGACGATCGACGCGACGCGCGTCTGCGCCCCGGCGCGCACGTTCACGGCGGTGCGCGCGATGGCGCCGGTTGCGGGCATCCCGCCGAACATCGGCGAGGCCAGGTTGGCGATGCCCTGTCCGAGAAGCTCGCGGTCGGGGTCGTGCGGCCGGCCGTCGCGCATCCCGTCGGCCACCTTGGCCGACAGCAGGCTCTCGATCGCCGCCAGCGCCGCCACGGCGACCGCGGCGCTCAGCAGACCGCTCATCTCTCCGGCCGATGCCGACGGCAACGACGGTGCCGGAAGCGACCCGGGAAGCGCACCGATGCGCGCGACGCCGAACCCGGCCATCTCGGCCAGCGCCGTGGCCGCCGCCACCGCGATGAGTGCAGCCGGGAGCGCGCGATGCAGACGCGCCCCCACCACCATGATCGCCACCACCAGCGCCACCAGCAGCAACGGCGCCCAAACGTCGGCCCCCATCTCCAGGGCGGCGCGGACGGCCACCGCGGCGGTGTTCTCCCCGTCGGGGCGCTCCACCCCGAGGGCGGCGGGCACCTGTTGCAGGAAGATGATCACGGCGATGCCCAGCGTGAAGCCCTCGATCACGGGCCAGGGGATGTAGTCGAGCGCACGCCCCAGGCGCAGGAATGCGGCGGCGACGATGATGACGCCGGCCATCATCCCCACCAGTGCCACGGCGCCCGCACCCTGCGTGGCCACGATCGGCAGCAGGACCACGGCCATCGCCCCGGTGGGACCCGAGACCTGCACCGACGAGCCGCCGAAGATCGCCGCCGCGAGACCGGCGACGATCGCCGTGGCCAGTCCAGCCTCGGCGCTGAGACCGCTGGAGATGCCGAACCCGAGCGCAAGCGGCAACGCCACCACCGCGACGGTGAGCCCGGCGAGCAGGTCCCCGCGCCACGACCGGCGCAGGCCCGCGTAGTCGTCGCGCCGCGGAAGCAGCGCGAGGATGGCCGCCGGCCTCAGCCTCACGCGCGGACGCCCTCCGCGCGCAACCCCTCGAGGAGCTCCTGGGTCTGCGTGAGGGATGCGATGAGCAGCCGCTTGGCGACTGCCAGGAGCTCGACGAGCTGGGGGTCCCGGATCGAGTAGATCACCGAGGCCCCCTCCTTGCGCGTGGTCACCAGGCCGGCCCGGCGCAGCACCCCGAGCTGCTGCGACAGATGCGACGACTCGATGCCAACCAGCGGCTGCAGTTCGCTCACCGAGCGCTCACCGTCCGCCAGCAGTTCCAGCGCACGGATCCGCGCCGGGTGCGCAAGCGCGCGGAAGAGGTCGGACTTGATCTCGTTGAGCGGACGCACGTCGGCGGGTTCGGGCCGGGCCATTGCGGCAACCCCCATTCACTGATGACATGACGAAAACGTCAGATGATCATACTCCGCAATCGTCCGGTCTGCCTCCCCGGCGCCCCGTGGCCGCGGGGGACGCCGACGCCGGGACGTGCGCCCACCATGTCCTTCTGAGAGCGGTGGCCGCTGTGGGCGTCGTCCAACGGGAAACCGGTGTCGATGAGCCGCCGCTCGGTGTCCGCCGGCCAGAACGCCGCGGTTCACGCAACACTCCACGAAGTCGCCCGGCAGGCGGGCGGCGGTGCGCGCGGCCCACGGTCAGATGTGGACGCACCGGCGCCAACCGTCGTCCTGCCCGGCGGCCTCCACCCCGCCCGCGTACGCGGCCCGGACGTCCGGCGCTTCCATGAAGGAGCGGTCGTGGACCGACAGCGGGCCGTCCTGGTCGCACGCGGTGCCGTCGGCGCCCATCGTCCCTCCCGTGAGACGGGGCGACGCTCGCTCACGGCCCTCGCCGGATCGGTGTGGGGCACCAGGTACGGCGCCCCACACCCGGGCGCCTATGCGCCGGCCGTCAGGGGCGCCGGCTCCACCGGCACGGCCGTCTGGTTGACGTCGTAGCGCTTGATCACCTCGCCGTACGGCAGCACGAAGTTGTACCGACCCCAGCTCGAGGCGACCATCCGCCGCACCGGCATGCGGTGCCACGGGTCCACCGCCGACGGGGAGTCGAACGTGACGTTGCCCGGCCCCGAGAAGCCCTCACCTCGGCCGTCCGAGCCCACGATCAGCTCGAACTGCAGCGGCGTGCGCACCAGCTCGCACACCTCTGGCGGTGCGCCCTCCTCGGGGCTCGGGATGATCTTGAGGGTGACAAGCGGCGGCGTCACGACGTCCTCGGGCGCCAGGATGTCGCGCGGGCGCATCACGCCGGTGGCCAGTCGCTTGCCCTTCGGGCGCTCGGCGTAGGCGGAGATCATCTCGTGCTCCTTCACCCACTCCACCTCACCGAAGAGCTTCGGGAAGCCGTACGGCTCGCGGCCGCCGATGAGCCCCACCTCGTTGGTGACCAGCAGGTTGGAGCAGTAGGTCACCGGCTCGCCCTCCCACAGGCAACTGACGCCGAGGATCGCCTCGGTGTACGCGCCCAATGTGGAGAAGTGGAAGTTGGTGAAGATGAGCTGCGCGATGGCCGGCGAGTGCGCGATGGTGAGCCCCTCCGGCACGATCGCCGCGGCGGCATCGTCATCGGTCTCGTACGCGAACGCCATCATCTCGATGCCGCGGTAGTAATAGGGCGGCGCGTCGAACGGCGGGTCGCCGGGCGGCATCGAGAAGCCGAACTGATTGGGGCTGAAACGTCCGGGGACTCCGGGCATCGGGGGACTCCTCTCGTGGGGACCGATCGCGGGGGGAACCGCTGGTGTTCACGCTAGGAACTCCGTCGTTAACGGCCCGTCATCCCGCCGGTCATGCGCGCAACCGGTCCAGGAGGTCACGCGTACGCGCCGACGGCTCCAACCCCAGCGCAGCGAGGTGCTCGGAGCATTCGAGGAACACGGGCACCGCCGCCGCGGGGCCGTCGGCCGCCGCGTGGGCGCGCATCAGCAGGCCCCACGCGTCCTCGCGGTAGGGGTCGGCCTCCACCGCCTCCCTGGCCGTGAGCACGGCGTCCGCCGCGCGCCCGGCGCGCAGTTGCCCCAGCGCGCGCTCCCGGCGCGCCTCGGCCAGCAGTGGGGCGAGCTCGTCACGTCGCCGGCGGGCCGCCGGGCCGTCCACCCCGGGCAGATACGGACCGCGTCCGGCGATCTCCAGCGCCCGGGCGAGCGACGCCTCGCGCGCGGCCCCGATCTCGCGCCGCGCGCGCACCACGAGCCCTTCGACGATGCTGTCCTCCGCCACCACGGTGCCGGTCGGCCGCCACGCCAGGCGACCGCCCGACGATTGGACCGACACGCTGTCCGGCATCGCGCGCCGCAGGCGATAGAGCATCTGGCGGATGTAGTTGGCCCCGTCGGCGCTGGTGTCCACAAGGTCGTCGATGAGCGTGGCGCGGGCGACGCCCTCGGCCGGTGCGCGCGCGACCGCGGCGGCCAGCTCCACCGCCTTGGGCGGTGAGACCGCGATCTCGGTCCCGTCCACGACCAGGGCGCAGCGCCCCATCGTGGCGACGAGGACGTCCGGGGTGGCCCGCCACTCGGGGTCCGCCGGCGCGTGCACGGCCCGCGCGATGGAGCGCCACATGTCGTCGTCGGACGG
>JBIQJW010000044.1:0-4653 GCA_044507145.1 Actinomycetota bacterium | reverse complement strand
CTCCAGCAGCTCGAGCGCCTGGGGGATCCGCCCCATGCGCACCAGCATCTTCCCCTCGATCGCGGCGAAGACGGCCCGGTCGGCGAGAAGATAGCCGTGGTGGCGCGACGTCTCCCGGGCGGCCCGGATCATGCGCAACCCGCCCTCATGGTCGCCCTCGGCGAAGGCCAGCTCGGCCTCCACCTGCTGCCAGAACTCCACGAACCGCGATGCGCGCACGCGCGGCGCGGTGGCCGCCAGCACCCCGCGCGCCTCCGCCAGGTCGCCCCGGGTGGTGAGCGCGGCGACGCGGTAGATATCGGCCAGCGTCGCGGTGACCGGGCCGCGCTCGGCCGCCGCCCACGCGAGGCGCTCCACCTCGGCGAGGCGCCCGCGGTAGTAGACCGCCGACTGCAGGGCGACGTGCAGCGGCTGGGGACGGTCGAACTCACCCGCCGGCCACGGGGGCGGAGGGGCCTCGCCGGCGCAGACCTCCAGGATGTAGCGCACCGCGTGCGCGCGCCGGCTCACGCTCGCGGCGGGCGCCAGCGCCAGCGGCAGTTGGAGGTCGCCCGATCCGTGCAGCGCCCACGCCGCCCACGCGGCGATGTCGGGCGCATCCTGCACAAGCCGGTCGAACTCGCCGGTGGCACGAATGGCATCGACCACGATGGCGACGTCCTCCTGGCGCCGGCTCATCAGGAGCGCCCGGATCTGGAGCCCGCGCAGGGCGCTGCGTCCGGCCAGGACCGAGTCGCCCAGCCCGGCGCACCAGGCCAGCAGGCGGTCCCAGTCGCCGCGGGCCATCAGCCCGGGCGCCGCGGCCACCACGGCGTCGGCCGCCTCGTCGGGCGCGCCGGCGTCCAGCAGGCGCTGCACCGCCTCCTCATGCAGGCCGTCGGCCGCCAGCGCCCGGCCGTACCGGCCCAGCAGCACCGGGACCTCCTCGGCGTGCTCACGGCGCAATCGCTCCAGCAGGTACTCGCGAAAACGCGGGTGATACCGCAGCCCGTCGGGTTCATGCACGCTCGGGAGCTCGGCGGCGGAGAGCTCCGCGAACCGGGCGGTGCCGTCGCCGCTGCCGAGCAGCGCATCCAGGCGCTGGGGTGAGACGAGGGTCAGCAGCGAACTGCGCAGCACCACCGCACGCAGCCCGGGGTCGAGCATGCTGAGCACCTCCGACCCCAGGTAGGCGAAGAACGGATCGTCGTCGGATTCGACGGGCCGGGGATCGTCGCGCAACGCATCGAAGACGACGCCGGCCGCCCATCCGCCCGAGCGTTCGGCGAGGCGGCGGGCGTCGCCGGCGAGGCCCCGGACCGCCAGCAGCTCATCGATCTCATCGGGGTGGAAGGCCAGATCCGCGGCAGGAACCACACCCACGCGCCCCGCCAGGAGATCGCGCGCGAGGTCCAGGTGGGCGCTGCGGCGTGAGACGAGCACCAGGAGCACATCGGGGGCCAGCGCGTCGATCAGCGCGCGCAGCACCCGCAGGACCGGTGCCCGCGTGTCGACCTGGTGCAGGTCGTCGATCACCAGCGTCGACCCGGCCGGGAGTTGCTCACCCAGGGTGGCCGCGCAGTCCGCGGGGCTGAGGCCGTCGGCCAGCAGCCGCAGCGCGCCCTCCGTGAGGGTCGGATCGATGGCCTCCACGGCCGCGGCCAGGTAGGTCATGAACCGGCCGGGGCTGTCATCGCCCTCGCCCAGGCTCAGCCACGCCGCGGGCCCCGGGCGGGATCCGACCAGCTGCACCACCGCGGTGGTCTTCCCGGACCCCGCGGGCGCGGCCACCAGCAGCACACCGCGCCCGGCGGCGGTGCGTTGCAGGATCTCGAGCACGCGTGGGCGGGCGATCGCCTGGCCGGCGACGGCGGGCAGGCGGATCTTCGAGCGGATCAGTCCACGCGGGCGTCCTCGCACCGCACCTCCTGGTCGGAGGACCCAGGGTAGCGGGGCCGCGTGAACGGACCGTCGGATGTGGCTGAGATACTGCGCGGCATGATCCTCATCATCATCGGCACCGTCCTGATCGCGATCGGCGCTCTCGTCCTCCCGCTGTTCGCCCGGCATCAGGCACGCAAGGCGCGCACGTACGCCGAGGTGCCCGACTACGACTGCGCCCAGGTGGCCGAGCACGGCGACCTCGCGCCCGGCATGCGTGTCTCCGTTTCGGGGCGCGCCACGGCCGGCCCCGCGGGGCCACTCACCGCGCCGGCCAGCAACCGCCAATGCGTGTGGTATCGCCTGGTCATCAGCGAGCGCGTGCGCGAGACCCGGCGCGACTCTGACGGCAAGCGCACCACGCGCGAGACCGAGCGCGTGATCAGCGAGGAGCGGTCCCCCGACGCGATCGTGCTGGTGGACGACACCGGCAGCGTGCTGGTGGAGCCCGCCGACGCCAAGATCGACCGCGCCACCGAGACGATCGACCGCCTGGATGATCCGCCCGCCGCCGGGACGCCCAGCATCTCGATCGGAAAGTTCACGGTGAATCTGGGCAGCGGCGACGGCGTGGTGGGCATCCGCCGGCGTGAGGAGATCATCGCCGTGGATGAGGAGCTCTACGTCCTCGGTGGCGCCTTCGCCCGGGGCGGCGAGGGCGTCATCCGCAAACCACGTGAGGGCATGTTCGTGCTCTCGACCCGCTCGGCATCAGAGTTGGCGGCGGGGGCCCGCACGGGCGCCCGCTGGTTCACCGGGAGCGCGGCGGTGCTGGCGGTGGCCGGCGTGGTGCTGGTGGTGCTGGGCATCATCCTCTAGCGACCCGCATCCGCCCCGGCGCCCCGTTCCCGGGAGCGCCGGGGCGCGGGATCAGTCGCCCCCGGCCAGCCGCTCGCGCACGCGGTCCTCACCGGCGCGCACCTCGTCCGTATACGCGTCGCCGAAGTCCTCGGCTTCGGCCAGCGGCCGGATCTCAAGGACCACCTCGCCGGGGCCGGGCATCGGCGCGCGCCGCATCCACGACACCGCCTCGTCCAGCGATGCCACCCGCAGGATCCAGAACCCGGCGACCAGTTCGGTGGTGGACGCGAACGGACCGGGCACGACGGTGCGCTCGGCGCCGTTGAAATGCACCCGGGCGCCCCGCGAGCTGGGGAGCAGTCCCTCGCCGGTGAGGAGGACGCCGGCTGCGGCGAGCTCCTCGTTGAACGCGTTCATCGCAAGAAGGTCGGCCTCGCCCGGCGCGGCGCCGGCTTCGGAGTCCGCGTTGGCCTTCACGATCACCATCACCCGCATGTCCACCCTCCTCACCCGTTGCCGTCACCCGGTAGACGGGCCGGGAGGACGTTTCTCATCGGTGCGGCGCCGGACCGGGTGCCTGGCCGGGACCGCGGGGCCCGGTGTACGTTCGTGCAGCAGGCGACCGGGGATGGCGGACGTGAGCACGTCGTTCGATGTGATCGTGCTCGGCGGCGGAGCCGCCGGCGAGCACTGCGCCGGGGCTCTGGCCGAGGGCGGCCTGCGCGTCGCGGTGGTGGAACGCGAACTGGTGGGTGGCGAGTGCTCGTACTGGGCCTGCATGCCCTCCAAGACGTTGCTGCGCCCCGGCGAGGCCGTGGCCGCCGCGCGAGCCGCCGGCGGTGTGGCGCACGTGGATGTGGCGGCGGCACTGGAGTGGCGCGATTTCATGGTGTCCGGCCACTCCGACGAGGGGCAGGTGAGGTGGCTCGCCGACGCCGGCATCACGCTGCTGCGCGGGCGCGGCCGCCTGGTCGGCCCCGGCGCGGTCGAGGTCGGGGACGTACGGTACACGGCCGCTGACGTGGTGATCGCGACAGGATCCGAGCCGGTCGTCCCGCCGGTGCCGGGGCTCGCCGCCCTGGACGGCGTGTGGACCAGTCGCGAGGTCACGGCGATGTCCGCGGTGCCGGCGCGGCTGCTGGTGCTGGGCGGCGGGCCGGTGGGCGTCGAGATGGCGCAGGCCGTGCGGCGCCTGGGCGGCGAAGTGACGCTGGTGGAACGCGGCGCGCATCTGCTCTCCTCCGAGCCCGAGCCGCTCGGCCGGGCGCTCGCCGCCGCCCTGGAGCGCGACGGCATCGACATCGTCCTCGGGGCGCAGGTGGCATCGGCCGGGCGCGACGGGCGCGACTTCGTGCTGGACCTGGAGAGCGGTCGCCGCCTGCGGGGCGAGCGCCTCTTGCTGGCGACCGGGCGCCGGCCGCGGGTGCGGGGGGTCGGGCTGGAGAGCGTCGGCATCGACCCGGACGGCGGCCCGGTGCCGGTGGACGAGCGCCTGCGTGCCGGCGAGGGACTCTGGGCCGTGGGCGATGTGACCGGCGTGGCGCCGGTCACCCATGTGGGCAAGTACCAGGGGGATGTGGCGGCGGCGAACATCCTGGGCCAGGACCGCGTCGCGAACTACGACGCGGTGCCGCAGGTGGTGTTCACCGACCCGCAGGGCGCCTCGGTGGGCGCCACCGAGGCGCCCCACTCGGGGACGGCCCCGGTCTCCGGGGTGCCGCGCGCCGCGACGCACTCGCGCAACTACCGCGAGGAGGAGGGGTTCCTCACCCTGCTGAGCGACGGCGAGCGCCTCACCGGCGCCTACGCTCTCGGTCCCGAGGCGGGCGAGTGGCTGCAGCAGGCAACCCTGGCCATCCGCGCGCGCATCCCGCTGGAGGTGCTGCGCGACACCATCCAGCCCTTCCCCACCTTCTCCGAGATCTACGTGCC
>JBIQJW010000043.1:0-14994 GCA_044507145.1 Actinomycetota bacterium | reverse complement strand
CCCCAGGCGGCGATCGCCAGGACGAACAGGATCGTGAGGATCAGCTCGGCGGAGACCGCCAGCTCCCCGAAGCCCTCCTGCGACACCAGCACCAGACCGGCGAGCCCGGCGATGATGAGGAAGTTGCGGACGCCGACCCAGTTGATGCGCACGTCCCGGCCGCTCCCGCTCAGTCCGCTCCGGGGCCGAGCCGCGCGATGAGCGCGTCGACCGTGGCGGACCCCTCGTCACCCCCGCGGCGCGCCCGGACCGAGACCACCCCCGACTCGACCTCGCGGTCCCCGGCCACCAGCAGGTAGGGCACCTTCGCCAGCTCACCGTCGCGGATGCGCCGGCCCACGGACTCCGAGCGGGCGTCCACGGTGGACCGAAGGCCCGCGGCGTGCAGTCGCGCCCGGACATCCTCGGCGTAGGCGTGGTGCCGGTCGGAGATGGGCAGCACGCGCATCTGCTCGGGCGCCAGCCAGAACGGGAAGTCGCCGCCGGTGTCCTCGATGAGGATGCCGAGGAATCGCTCGATCGACCCGGTGATGGCCCGGTGGATCATCACGGGACGCTCGTCGGTGTCCTGGGCCGAGGTGTAGCTCAGGTCGAACTGCTCGGGCATGTAGAAGTCGAGCTGGCACGTTCCGAGCTGCCACGAGCGGCCCATGGTGTCGGTGACGTGGAAGTCGATCTTGGGGCCGTAGAAGGCGCCGTCGCCCTCCTTGATGCCGTACTCACGGTCGCCCAGGGCCAGCCGCAGCGCCTCCTCGGCGGCGTCCCACATCTCGGGCGCGCCGGCGGCCTTCTCCGGGCGCGTCGAGAGGTTGAGCACCACATCCGTGAAGCCGAAGCGCGCGTAGAAACGCTCCACCATCTCCAGGACGCCGCGCACCTCGTCCTGCACCTGGTCCAGGCGGCAGAACACGTGGGCGTCGTCCTGCGTGAATGCGCGCACGCGGAAGAGGCCGTGCAGGGCGCCCGAGAGCTCGTGCCGGTGGACGTGGCCGAACTCGGCCAGGCGCAGGGGCAGCTCGCGGTAGCTGCGGCGCCGGCTGCGGAACACCAGGCACGCACCGGGGCAGTTCATGGGCTTCACGGCGAACGACTGTCCGTCCACCTCCGTGAAGTACATGTTGTCCTTGTAGTGGCTGTAGTGGCCGCTGCGCCGCCACAGCTCGTCGGACAACATCGTGGGCGTCTGGATCTCGTCGTAGTCCATCCGCTCGAGCTCGTCGCGCACGGCGCCCTTGATGCCGTTCACGATCACCATGCCGCGCGGCAGGAAGAACGGGAACCCGGGGCCGGCGTCGTCGAAGTGGAACAGCTCCAGGTCGCGCCCGACGCGCCGGTGGTCGCGCGCCCGGGCCTGCTCCAGGCGCTCGAGGTGCGCGTCCAGTTCCTTGGACGTGGGGAACGCGGTGGCGTACAGCCGGGTGAGCTGGGGGTTCTCCTCGCTGCCGCGCCAGTACGCGCCGGCCACCGACAGGACCTTCACCGCGCCGACCTTGCCGGTGTCGTGCAGGTGCGGTCCGCGGCACAGGTCGACGAAGTCGTTCTGCCGGTAGATCGACACCTCGGTCTCGCCCTGGCGGGCGAGCTCCTGCACCTGGTCCACCTTGTAGGTGTCGTCGCGCTCGGCGAAGTACCGCTCGGCCTCCGGGATGCCCATCACCGTGCGCTCGAACGGGGCCTTCGACTTGACGATCCGCCGGATCTCGGCCTCGATCGCGGGGAAATCCTCCTCGGTGAGCGGACGCGGCAGGTCGAAGTCGTAATAGAAGCCGTCGCGGATGGGCGGGCCGAAGCCGAGCTTCGCGCCGGGCACGATCGTCTGGACGGCCTCGGCCAGCACGTGCGCGGCCGAGTGGCGCATCACGTACAGGTGGTCGTCACCGCTCTTGGACGTGATGATGCTGATGTGCTCGCCGTCGGCGAGGGGGCGCGCCAGATCGCGGATCTCGTCGCCCACACGCACGGCCAGCGCGGCGCGGGCCAGACCGGGCCCGATCGCGGCCGCGGCGTCGCGGCCGGTCGCCCCGTCCGGCAGGTCGAGTGCGGTGCCGTCGGGAAGGTAGACCGTCATCGGGCGGGGATTCTAGCCACTCGCGCGGGCGGGGTTGTGCCCGTGTCCGCCCCGCGCCACCATGCAACGGTGCTGCAACGTTTCCTCTTCACGCCCGAGGGACGCGTCCGCCGCAATCGCATGGTGGGCACGGTGATCGGATGCGTGGCCGTCGCGCTCTTCGGCAGCTTCGGTCTGGTGGTCACCCCGGTCTTCGCCGGCCACGAGCACATCCAGACGCTGTGGGTGCTGTTCTCGGTCTTCCTGCTGAAGTTCCCGCTCATCGCCCTGCTGTGGTGGTTCATCATCCGCAACAAGGAGTGGCCGTTCCAGCGGCCGAAGTGGAGCGCCGAGGAGACCCGGGAGATCCTCGCCTACATCGTGGCCGAGGCCGAGCGCTCGCTCACGCTCCCCGACACGGACGAGCGCCTGGCGTACCTGCGCGGCGAGGCGTGGCACGTGGCGGACCGCTCCCACGGGGAGCTGAAGGCCGACGCCGTCGATGTGGCGCTGCGCATCGACCATCTGCGGCTGCACCGCCGCTCCACCGGGGCGCCGCTCGACTGACCCGCCGCCGGTGCGCCCCCGGCGGGTGGATCAGGCGAAGAACTCCCAGCCGAAGCCCACGGCGGCCAGGAGCGCCAACACCACCAGCGTGCGGCCGATGGTGTCGACGGTCTTCCACACCAGCCGGCCCGGCGGATACCGCTCGCCGGTCTCATCGACGATGGTGAACGTCTCGCGGGTGGGTCGCCACATGCCGCGCACCCTACGCCGCCGACGGCCGCCCGGCGAGCATGACGCGCGCCGGGCGGGCCGCGCGGGCCCGGTTCAGGACCCGCGCACCGGGCGGACGGGCGTCAGTGCGGGGCGGCGCATGCGCCGGGGCCAGCAACGCGTGCCGGCCAGGCGCATCAGCGCGGGCACCAGCAGCGGTCGCACCACCAGGGCGTCGATGATCACCGCCGTCGCCAGGGCCACGCCGAACTGCTTCATGTCCACCATTCGGCCGGCGGCGAAGCCCCCGAACGCCACGGCCATGATCGCCGCCGCGGTGAGGATGATGCGCCCGGTGTCGCGCACCCCGTGGGCGATGGCGTCGACGCTGCGCTCGCCCGACATGCGCAGCTCGCGCATCCGCTCCAGCAGGAACACCTGGTAGTCCATGGAGATCCCGAAGAGGAAGGCGAACACGAACAGCGGTACCCATGGCGCGATGCCGCGCACCTCGTCGTCAAGGCCGATCAGGCCGGCGCCCACACCCTCCTGGAACACCAGGTGCAGGATCCCGTACACCGCCAGCAGCGACAGCGCCGTGACGGCCACCGAGATCAGCGGGATCACCCACCCACGGAAGGCGATCGCCAGCGCCAGGAAGGTCACCAGCAGCACCCCGATCACCAGGTAGGGGAACGGCGTGTAGAGGGCGTCGTTGAACTCGATGTTCGCCGCGGGCGCGCCGGTGAGGACCACGTCGGCGCCGGGGAGCCGCTGCTCGATCGCGTCGGCCCGGTCGCGCATCAGGTCGTTCAGGCCGCGCGCCTCGGCGGACAACGGGTCGCCGTGAGCCGCCACGTTCATCAGCGCATAGCGGCCGCTGGGGTCGATGACGCCGGCGCCCGCCCGGCGCAGCGCCTCGGGCGTGTCCGCGTCCGGCCACTGCACGCCGGCGACGATGTCGGTGCGCGCGCGGAACTCGGCGGCCGCGTCGTGCAGCACGGCCACGCTCTCGGCGCTGTAGATGCCGCCGGCCCGTCCGCTGTCGACCACGTAGATGTTGGGGCTGGCGGCGCCGCCCAGCTCGTCGCGCACCACCAGGCCGGCGCGGTTCGCCTCCGTGTCCACACCGTCCGCCAGGGAGTCCTGGTTGATGCTGAGGCCGGTGGACTGCACCGCCAGGAATCCCAGGGCCACCACCACGATGGCGGCGACGGGCACCGCACCGCGCGTGGCGATGCGCCCGAGGGCACCGAACACGGCGCCGGGGCGCCGGTTCCAGCGGCGCGGGTAGACGCGCAGCGAGTCGATGCGCGGCCCCAGCACGGCCAGCGTCGCCGGCAGCACGGTGAGGGCGGTGACCACCGCGAACAGGGGCACCATCAGGCCACCCAGGCCGATGGAGCGGATGAACGGCACCGGCAGGGCCAGCAGTGCGGCCAGGCCGATGGCCACGGTTGCCCCGGACAGGATCACTGCGCGGCCGGCGGTCGCCATGGTCCGGGCGGTCGCCTCGGTGCGGTCGGCGCCGGAGGTGATCTCGCGCCGGAAGCGCGACACCACGAGCAGCGCGTAGTCGATCCCGATCCCGATGCCCACCAGCACGATGACGTTCAGCGTCACCGATGCGACCGAGAGATCCAGCAGGGTCGCGGCGGTCCACGTGCCCGCCATGGCGAGCATGACGGTGAAGACGGAGACGAACAGCGGCAGCAGCGCGCTGGTGAGCCCGCCGAAGAAGATCAGCAGCACCAGCAGCGCCACGGGCAGCACGATCAGCTCGGCGCGGGCCAGGTCGTCGGAGAGCACCGGCTCCATGTCGTGCCATTCGGCCGCGTCGCCTCCCACCAGGGTCGGCGCGAAGCCGGGCGGCGTGCCCAGCGTCTCGCGCAGCTGCGGCACCAGCTCGGCGGCGGCATCCTCGTCGATGGGCATGCGCAGCGTCGCCACGGTCAGGTGGCCGTCGTCGCCCACCATGTCCCGTGCCCCGGTGCCGAAGTAGCTCACCACCTCGGTGCCCGGCACCAGGGCTGCGGCGCGGTCGAGGCGCTCGGTCACCGCGGCGCGGTACGCCGGGTCGTCCACGGTGAGCGTCGGGTTGCGGAACACGGGCATCACCTCGGCGAACTCACCACCGCCGGCGAAGTTCTCCTGGATCAGGTGGATGCCGCGCTCCGCCTCGGACCCGGGCTGGGTGAACTCGTCGCTCAGCACGTCCCCCAGGCGTCCGCCCAGCATCACCGCGGCCACCAGCACCACCAGCCAGAGCGGGATGACCGCCCAGCGCCAGCGCGCCATCCTGCGCCCGTGGCGGGCCAGCAGCCCGTCCGGCACGGTGTCCTGTCGGCGTGTCACGCGAGTCCCCTTTCCTCCCGCGGACCGGCGGTCCGCTCACGCCGATGAGTCTCCGGCGGGGGGCGCGCCGATCCATTGGGAGTGACGTCCGTCCGGGGGTGGGGCCTGCCCCCGTATCGCGCCCTGCGGCGCGCCCCCGGGAGCCGACGGGACGTGTCTACACGGGGTGGTTCGCCACCAGGAGCGCGTCGGGGTCCCATCGCTCACGCGCCGCCCGCAGCCGGGCCGCCGTCTCGGCGCCGAACACGTCGTCCGCCGCCATCGGCGTGTCCGTGAAGGTGGGAACGCGGCCCACCGCCCACGGCTCCAGCGCGGCGCGCACCGCGGCGAGGTCGGCGACGACGGCCTCGGCGCCGGGGCCTGCGGCGACGCCCACCGCGAACAACGCGAAGTCACCGGGCAGCGACGCCACGGCCCCGCCATCGGCCGGCGCCACGGCAAGCGCCCCACCAAGCGGACGCAACTCAACCGAGACGAGCGACGAGCCCGACTCGGCCCCGGCCGCCGCGATGAGGGCATCGACGGCGTCCGGGGGCAGCGCCCCCGTGCTGATGTGGTCGGTGGCCGCGGGCACCGGATCTTCGGGATCCATGTGGACCCGGCCGAGGACGGCGGCCGGGGCACTCTGCACCATGTCGATCTCGGGGCCCAGCGCACGCAGCGGCTCGAGGCGAGCCACCACGTCCTCGTCGCCCGTTGCGATCACCTCGACGACCACGAAGGCGCGTCCGGCCAGCGGCGGAGGCACGCCTGGCATGTCCGGCACGCGCAGGAGCCGGCCGATGGCCGTGAAGCGGTCGGGGGCGTCGCGGACCAGCTCCAGCCAGGCCGGGAGCACCTCCGGCGCCCGCTCCATCGGGAAGAAGAGGCACCCCGCGTGCACACCGGTGAGCGGCAGCAGCTCCACCTCGACCGCCGTCACCACACCGACGTTCGCGCCGGCGCCGCGGACCGCCCAGAACAGCTCGGCCTCGTGGGTGGTGTCGGCACGCACGATCTCTCCGGCCGCCGTCACCAGTTCGACGGCGCGCACCCGGTTCGCGCCCACGCCGAACTCGCGACCCAGCAGGGGCAGCCCGCCGCCCAGCAGGAAGCCCGCGGCCCCGACGGTGGGCGACGAGCCCGACAGCGGCCACAGTCCATGTGGCTCCGCGGCGCCGGCGACCTCCCGCCACAGCGCGCCTGCGCCGATGCGTGCGATGCGCGTCTCCGGGTCGATGCTCACCTCGTCCAGGGCGTCGGTACGCAGCAGCACCACATCGTCCAGGGCGCCGAGCGGCGTCGCGCCATGCCCGGTGCGCTGCGGCGCCACGCGCAGACCGGCCTCGCGCGCCGCGCGGACCACCCCCTGCACCTCCGCGACATCAGCGGGGTGCGCCACGACCGCCGGACGCTGGTCGAGCACCAGGTTGAAGGCGCGGCGCGCCTCGTCCCATCCGGGATCCGCCGGCGCGGTCAGCAGACCGGGCCGAGTTACCCCGGAGCGGTCGAGTGCGGCGCAGAACGCGGTGAACGACATGGGGCCTCCGTGGCCGAGTGGGGGCGGCGATCGTACGACCGCGCGCGGACGACGTGCGACCGTTCCTCGCGCAATCGCCACCCGATCACCCGGAGCGCGTGCGGCGGACCACGGCGGGCCCCGCGAAGGGCGCCCGCCGTGGCCCGCGTGGATCAGACCGCGCCCAAACCGTGGTTGGCGTGGAAGACCTCGGCGGGGTCCAGCTCGTCGCGCAGCGCGCGCAGGCGTGCCACCACCTCGGCGGGAAACGTCTCTCCCGGGTCGTGGTCGTGCTCGGAGAAGTTGGGGAACCGCCCCACCACGTGCGGTGCCAGCACGTCGTTCACGCGGGCGATGTCGTGCCCCACCGCGGTCGCGGCCTCCGGCGTGGGAGCGACACCGAGGGAGTACGACACGAAATCCCCGGGCAGGGTCGCGAGTGCCCCGTCGGCCGGCCGGGTGAGGGCACCGCCCAGGTGGCGCAGTTCGACCATCAGCAGCGTCGTCTCGGCATCGGGCCCGGCCGCGGCGATCAGCCCGTCGATCACGTCGCCGTCCAGCGGCCCGATCAGCGAGCCGTCGCCCACGTAGGGCAGCGGGTCCTCGGGATCCAGGTGGATCCGGCCCAGCTCGGCGGCGGGCATGGTGACGACGCCGTCGATCTCGGGACCGAGCGCCCGCAGCGGCGCGATCAGCTCCGCGCCGGTGGCCTCGTCGCCGGCGTGGACCACATCGATCACCACGAAGCCGCGTCCGGCGAGCGGCGGCGGGACGCCGGGCATGTCGGGGATGCGCAGGATCCGCGCGATGGTCGCCAGCTCGTCCGGCGCCGTGTCGGTGAGGTCCCGCCAGGCGTGCAGCACGTCCGAGGCGCGCTCGATCGGGAAGAACAGCAGGCCGGCGTACACCTGGGCCAGCGGATACAGCGCGAACTCGAGGCTCGTGATGACGCCGAAGCTCCCGCCGCCCCCGCGGAGCGCCCAGAGGATGTCCGGACGGTTCCCGGCGTCCACATGCAGCAGATCGCCGGTGGCGGTGACCAGGTCGGCGGCGAGGATCGCGTTGCACGCCAGCCCGCGGCTGCGGGCCAGGAAGCTGAGGCCACCGTTGATGCTGTAGCCGACCACGCCGACGTCGCGGGCCGATCCGGCCAGGGCCGCCAGCCCGTGTTCGCCAGCGGCGTCCGACACCGCTCCCCACTGCACCCCGGCGCCCACACGCGCGCGCCGGGCAGTCGGGTCGATGTGCAGGTCGCGCAGTTCGTCGGTGCGCAGCAGCACGCTGCCGCTGAGGTCGCCCAGGGCCGCCGCACCGTGGCCGGTGGCCTGCGCGGCCACGCGAAGCCCGGCATCCCTGGCGGCGCGCACAACGGCGGCGACCTCCTGCGCGTCGCGCGGACGGGCGACGCAGAACGGGCACTGGTCGAGCCTGAGATTGAACGGCCGCCTGGCGGCCTCCCATTCCCCGTCGCCGTCCTGGACGATGAAGCCGGGTCTGGCGGCGCGCAGCGCCGCGAATGGATCGACGGTTTCGGTCGTGACCATGTCCACCTCCGCTGTGTGCGGGCGGGATGTCCGCGGGGGCGCGAGCGTATGTCGATCCGGGCGACCCGCGCCAGCCCCATCTCTACCCTGTGGCGGTCAGACGATCGGGGTGCGGATGCCACGACAGCATGTGCGGGTGCAGGAGGTCGACGGCGATGGTCTGCGCGCCGGGGTGGCCGCCATCCGTACCGAACTGGGTATCACCGATGCGTTTCCCGCCGAGGTGCCGGCGGCGGCCGACCGCGCCGTGCGTGCGCCACGCCTGCCGGCCCTCGATCGCACCGACATCCCGCTGTACACCATCGATCCTGCGGGCTCGCTCGATCTGGATCAGGCCCTGCACATCGAGCCCGCCGATGCGGGCCTGCGGGTGCACTACGCCATCGCCGACGTCGCGGCCTTCGTCCGCCCCGGCGACCCGGTGGATGTGGAGGCGCGCCGCCGCGGAGAGACGCTCTACGCGGCCGACACACGCGTGCCCCTGCATCCCCCGGTCATCGCCGAGGATGCGGCCTCGCTGCTTCCCGACGCAACCCGGCCTGCGCTCCTCTGGACCATCGATCTGGACGCCGACGGCGCGATCGTGTCCGTGGCGCTCGAGCGTGCGCTGGTCCGCAGCCGCGAGCGCATCGACTACGTCGAGGCCCAGCGTCGGGCCGATGCCGACCGCGGCAGTGGACAGGCGGCGTTACTGCGCCGGGTGGGCGAACTACGCGCCGCACGCGAGGCGGCCCGCGGCGGGATCTCGCTGCCCCTGCCCGACCAGGAGATCGTGGTGGACGGAGACCGGTGGTCGCTGCAGTTCCGGCGCCGGCTGCCGGCGGAGGACTGGAACGCGCAGATCTCCCTGCTGGCAGGCATCGCCGGGGGCCGGATGATGCTGGCGGGCGGGATCGGCCTGCTGCGCACCCTGCCCCCGGCGCCGGCGGACGAGGTGACCCGTCTGCGCCGCACGGCCCGTGCCCTGGCGATCCCCTGGCCCGCCGACATGCCGCACCCGGAGTTCATCCGCACGCTGGACACGGCGGTGCCGGCGCATGCCGCCATGGCGGCCGCGTGCGGACGGCTGCTGCGCGGGTCGGGATACGTGGCCTTCGACGGTGCGGCGCCGGAGCAGCCGGCGCACGCCGGCCTGGCGACGGTGTACGCGCATGTCACCGCGCCGCTGCGCCGGCTGGGCGACCGCTACGCCCTGGAGATCTGCGCCGCGCTGTCGGCCGGCGAGCCCGTCCCCGCGTGGGTGCGCGAGGGGATGGTGGATGTGCCCGACATCCTGCGGCGATCGGGCGACCTGGCGAACCGGTACGAGAACGCGGTGGTGAACCTGGTGGAGGCGGCGATGTTGGAGCCGCATGTTGGCGAGCACTTCGCGGGCGTGGTGGTGGCGCGCGACGACGACCGGCCCACGCGGGGATCGGTGATGGTCGACGAACCCGCCATCGAGGCACGGGTGACCGGCGAGCCGGAGCTTCCCCTGGGGGTCGGCGTGCGGGTGCGGCTGGCGGAGGCCGACCGGGAGCAACGGCGCGTGAGCTTCGAGCTCGACGGGGCGAGCACGGCCGACTGAGACCGAGGATCCGTCTACGGGCAGCGAGGGTCGCTTATCGACGACCAACACCGGGTAGTCCAGCGCCCGCTGGGGGTTCATCCGAGGGCGATGAGCGGGAACGCACTGGTCGGGTGGCAGTCCGATCTCTACGACATAATCACCGCATTATCTCGCTTTTTGCGAGTAGATTCTGACGCTCAGGTTCATGGTTATATGGGCCTGCAGCAAGAGTCACACACCGGCGCCTCCAGGGCACGCGCTGGACGGGCGGAGCTTTCAGGCGCCCTCCGCCTCATCCGGATCGGGTCCCGCGACCATGCGCCATCCGAGGTCGTTCCCTGCTTTGACACCGCCCTCAGACACGACCAGGACGGGCACGCCCAACCCCTCGAGGAGTCGGAGGCGACGGGCACTCAGCTGGCGATTCACCACCGCGCACGTCTGATCGTCCGGGGCCCCATACTCCAAGCGGTACTCCAGGAGTTGGGCGAGCGCGCCGCGCATCTGGCTGGTCTCGTTCGAGTCGGTGATCGACTTGACCTCGAAGATCACTCTGCTCCCATCTGGCGCGGTCGCTCGGAGGTCGATGGCAGCCGGTATCTCCTCGATGCCGTGCCACCCACTTCTTTCGAGCCAGTCGTTCAAGCCGCAAAGCGCCTGAAAGTGGGCGTCAACGGCCTTCTCCTGCAGGGCCGCAATCTCCGCTGGGTCGAGCCTGGTAGCCGACGGAACTGGTGCCGATGGCGGCGCACCCGGATCAAAACGCCGGGCTTGTCGCTCGGTAACCGTCCGGTGTCCGCGACGTCGTGCGGGCGCTTCACTTGCGTCCGCGACGTGGCTCCGACCCTGGTCTCGCGGGAAGCGCAGCCGGAACCGCAGGACATCTCGAAGGGTCCCCCCAGAGTCCGGTGCGCGCTCGACGCGCTCCTCCACACAACGGGGTGATCCGAGATAGCGCAGCATCTTCGGGCCGGCGGCCTCGAACGCATAGAGCGCCCGCCGGTTCTCGGCCACGTCCAGGTTGGCGCCCGATCGCTGCTGGTCTCCCCTCTGCCCCTTGCCCGTGTAGATCAGATCGCGCCCATCCCAATGGTCGCCGTAGTCGAAGGTCTTCCCGCCCTCGGGATGGGTGATCAGGAGAACCGAGTCTGTCTTCGCGCTGATGGGCATGCCCCCGGCCGACCCCAAGTAGTTCCCCTTGAAGCCGAACACCGCTCCAAGCTCATCCCAGGAGTAGACGCGGCCTGGCGCCATTTCAATCGCCGCCATTCTGAACTCCTCCCTTGTCAACGAAAGTCGCCACTCGACCGGCTCGCGTGGCACTCGCGCGATCGCTTGGTGGCGAGCGTGTTCGGCACGACGCCTCGCACTCGCCTACCGGCGCCCGGTGCCCGGTCGGACCTTCCCTGGCACTGCCGGACCGACGTGACGCGGCAGCCGCTTGGTCGTGGCCCGCGTTCGAACACTGATGATGCCGCCGCCTGACGATGCGGCGAGCGAAGTCTCGGGACCGAGCGTCCGGCTCATGCGCCTCTGCTCCCGCTCCAGATGAAGTCGAAGCCTCTCGTCCGCGTCGCGTGCATCAGGGTCGATGCCTGCGGCCATCAGAATCTCGCGACGTTCGAGTTCCGCGGCTTGCGCAAGCGGAATCGCTCTCTCCAGACGTTTGCGCTTCGCAAAACGCAGCCGCACGTTGTCCAGGTCGACTCGAGTCTGACGCCAGCGCTCTCGGCGTTCCTTGCCGTCGCGACCAAGCGCTCCGTGCATACGAAGGGCCTCGATGGCCTCCTGGAAGGCGCTTTCCGCCTCGACCAACGCGCTCTCGTCCGCACCGTCAAGCCTCGCGAGGTCGGCCTCCAGTTCTACGGCTTTGGGCCCTCTGCGTCGCCTGTCGAACATGTTGATCCCTCGCTTTCCGTACGGACAAATCGACCGTACCGACAACCCCGGACACTCAGGACAGCCTGGCCCGTCCGTCGGGGGCGGTTCGGGGTGGAGCGCTCTCCACGCGCCCCAGTTCCGAGCGGTCGCGACCCATGCGAATCATCTGGCTCTGGAGCACGCGCTGCCGGCCGACATCTTCCGCACGGCACGGGTGGCGACCGGCTGATCGGCGCGTGAGAAAGGTCTCATCCGCAACTCACGGACGGCTCATTTCGGCTTCATAGCCTCTTTCCATCGTCAACAACGACAGAGGGAGAGGCACGATGGCCATGAAGTTCAGCGCACTCGTCCCGGCCTCGCGGACCAACGGTTCGCACAGCCGCAGCAGCGTCAGCTCCGACAGCGCCCCCAAGCGCCGGCGCAAGCGCCGCCGTCGCCGTCGCCGTCGCGCGCGGCGTCGTAACACCACCACCTGAGTCTGAGCGTCACCGCACTGTGTGATGGCCCCGCCAGCCGGCGGGGCCATCGGCGTCCGTCGAGGTGGTCGTGAACCGGTTCCGCACATATCTCCGCAGCAAGCTCATCCCCACCGTCGACGGCCCGCAGCTGGTCGCCGCCGCGCCGACCGTCCGCATCCGCGACATCGTGCGCCGCTTCTGGCCCGACCTGCGCCCGTACCGGCGCTGGGTGGCGCTCAGCATCCTGCTCAGCATCATCATGCCGGCGATCGCCACCATCGAGATCTGGCTGTTCAAGATCGTGGTGGACGACGTGATGGTGCCCGGCGACCTCGGTCCGCTGCCCTGGATCGCGCTGGCCTACCTGGGTCTGCTGCTGGGCGGCGCGCTGCTGGCATTCGCCGACGACTACCTCGCCGCGTGGGTGGGCGAGCGCTTCGTACTGAGCCTGCGCACGCGCGCGTTCGCGCATGTGCAGCGCCTGTCGGCCGGCGACCTGGACCGCCGGCGCACCGGCGACCTCGTCACCCGCATGACCGGCGACGTCGCAGCCATCGAGACCCTGACGCTGGCCGGCCTCACCGAGGCCGTGTCGGCGATCTTCCGCATCCTGTTCTTCGCCGGCGCGCTGATCTACCTGGACTGGTCGCTGGCGCTGGTGGCGCTGGTGATGGCGCCCATGTTCTGGCTCACCGCGCAACGGTTCTCGCGTCTGGTCAAGGCGACCGCGCGCGAGAAGCGCCGGCGCAACGGTTCGCTCAGCGCGGTGACCGAGGAGGGGCTCTCCAACGCCCCGCTGGTGCAGGCCTACAACCGCCAGGACGCCCAGGTGGCGAGCTTCCGTCGCGAGGGCGAGGGCATCATGGAGGCCGAGCTGGCCGCCACCCGCGTGCGTGCGCTGTTCACGCCGCTCATCGACATGCTGGAACTGATGGCCGTGCTGGCCGTGATCGGCCTGGGCACGTGGGCCGTCGCGGAGGGCCGCCTCAGCATCGGTGGCCTGATGGTGTTCCTGGCCTACCTCACGCAGCTGATGAGCCCGGTGCGCGAGCTCAGCTCCCTCTCCAATTCGGTGTTCGCCGCGGCGGCGGGTGCCGAGCGCGTGATCGAGCTGCTGGACGAGGAGCCGCGCATCACCGACCGCGACGACGCCCGGCCGCTCACCGATGCGCGCGGCGTCCTGAGCTTCGACGGCGTCAGCTTCAGCTACCCGGGCACCGACACCCCGGCGCTGCGCGACGTCACGCTGCACGCCGAGCCCGGCGAGACCCTGGCGCTGGTGGGCATGAGCGGCGCCGGCAAGTCGACCCTGGCGCGGATGGCCCTGCGCTTCCACGATCCCGACAGCGGCGCCGTGCGCCTGGACGGCCACGACCTGCGCGACATCACCCTCGACTCGCTGCGCGACAACATCGCGGTGCTGCTGCAAGAGGCGCTGGTGTTGCACGCCACGGCGCGCGAGAACATCGCCGTGGGCAAGCCCGACGCGACCGATGCGGAGATCGAGGCGGCGGCGCGTGCCGCCGGCGCGCACGACTTCATCATGGCGCTGCCCGACGGCTACGACACGATGCTGGATGCGCGCGGCAGCCGCCTGTCGGGCGGCCAGCGCCAGCGGGTGGCCATCGCCCGCGCCCTGGTGCGCGACACGCCGCTGCTGATCCTGGACGAACCGTCCACCGGCCTGGACGAGGAGGCGCGCCGCGCGCTGGCCGAGCCGCTGCGCCGGCTGATGGCGGGCCGCACGACGGTCATCATCTCCCACGACCTGCTGATGGTGCGCGACGCCGACCGCATCGCGCTGCTCGACGACGGGCGGCTGGTGGAGGAGGGCGACCATGACACGCTGATGGCGTCGGGCGGCGCATACGCCCGGCTGTTCCGCGAGCGTGTGAACCACACCCACGAGGAGGTGACGGCGTGAGCGCATCGCCGGTCGACGAGGCCCCGGAGCCGCGCGCACCGGGCACCGAGGTGGCACCGGGCTACGTGATCCTCGACCACCTGAGCCGCGGCAAGCACCTGGACGTGCACGACGCGTGGAGCACCGAGCGCGCCACCCGCTGCGTGGTGAAGGTGCTGCGCCCCGACATGGCCGAGGACCGCCCCGCCGCCCGGCGGCTTGAGGCCGAGGCGCGTCTGCTGCGCCGGCTGGAGCACCCGCACATCGTGCGCGGCTACCGCGCCCCCGGCGCAACCGAGCCGATCTCGGTGATGGAGACGCTCACCGGCTCGACGCTCTCGCACCTGCTGCACACCACGCCGCGGCGCCTGTCGGTGCCCGAGATCGCGCATCTGGGCATGCACGTGGCCTCGGCGATGCGGTACCTGCACTCCCAGGGGTGGCTGCACCTGGATCTGAAGCCCAGCAACATCGTGGCCGAGGCCGGACGGGCGAAGGTGATCGACCTGAGCATCGCCCACCGGCCCGGGCGCACGAAGCCGGGGCGCGGCACGTGGTGGTACCTGGCGCCCGAGCAGGCGCGCGGGGAGTATCTGGGCCCGGCGGCCGACGTGTGGGGCCTGGGGGCGGTGCTGTACGAGGCCACCACCGGCGAGCGCGCGTTCGATGACCCCGACGACGACACCGGGACCGGGACGGGGAGAGACGGCGACAGCGGCGACGGCGGTGCCGACGACGACTGGACCAGCGGCGACGGGTACGACAGCACCACCGATGCCGAGCACGAGTACCCCCAGCTGGCCGGGCCGCCCGAACCGGTGCGCCGGCACCGGCGGCGCACGCCGGCGGCGCTGGTGGAACTGATCGACCGCTGCCTGGCGATGGACGCCGCGGCGCGCCCGTCGGTCGACCAGGTGCTGGGCACCCTGGAGGAACTGGCCGAGGTGCCGGTGGACGCGCGGCGCTTCGGCGCCTGAGCGGCCTCGGCGCCGCGCGCCTCAGGCCACGAAGCGGTAGCCCACCCCGCGCACGGTCTCGA
>JBIQJW010000277.1:0-2263 GCA_044507145.1 Actinomycetota bacterium | reverse complement strand
GTGATCCTCTTCATGATCGGGTACTACCGCTTCCTGGGCGTCATCGCCGCGATGGCCCTGGTGGTGTACGCGATCCTGCTCTACGCGATGATCCTGCTGGTCCCGGTGACGCTGACGCTCCCGGGCATCGCCGGAATCATCCTCACCATCGGTGTGGCGTCCGACGCCAACGTGGTGATCTTCGAACGCGTCAGAGAGGAGGCACGATCGGGCAAATCGCCCCGTGCCGCCATCCTGGCCGGGTACAAGAAGGGCATCACCGCGATCATCGACGCCAACGTCGTGACCGTGGCGACCGCCGCGATCCTGTTCCTGTTCGCGACCGCCGGCATCAAGGGCTTCGCGTTCACCCTCCTCATCGGCACCCTGCTGTCCCTGTTCACCGCCGTGGTGGCCACCCGCGCGGTCTTCAACGTGCTGGCCGAGACGCGCTTCCTGCGCGACGACCGCTTCATGGCGCTCAACCAGCGCGAGATCAACTGGAAGATGGACTTCGTCGGCCGGTGGAAGCTGTGGATGGCGATCTCGTTCATCCCGCTGGCCGTCGGCGCGGGCTGGATCGGAGTGAAGGGCCTCAACCTGGGCCTCGACTTCGAGAGCGGCACGCGGATCACCAGCAGTTTCGAGCAGCAGCCCAGCGAGGACGCGATGCGTCAGCTCTTCGCCGACGCGGGCTTCGCCGACGCCAAGGTGCAGTCCACCACCGAGAACATCGACGGCGAGGAGGTGCTGGGCTTCCAGGTGCAGACCCGGGCGCTGCAGCCGGCCGAGGTCTCCGCGCTCCGGGACCGAATGGACGAGGCCTTCGGCGTGCAGGAGGCGACCTACCAGGTCGAGACGGTGGGCCCGACGTTCGGCCGCCAGATCATCGAGAACGCGATCTGGGCCATCCTGCTGAGCTTCGCCGTCATCGTCATCTACCTGACGATCAGATTCGAGTACAAGCTCGCGCTGCCCGCGTTGCTCTCGGTGATCCACGACGTGTGGCTGGCGGTCTCGATCTACTCCTTCACGGGTCGGGAGGTGACGAGCGCAACCGTGGCGGCGCTCCTCACCATCCTGGGGTACTCGCTGTACGACGTGGTGATCGTGTTCGACCGCATCCGCGAGAACGTGCCGATCATGCGCCGGGCGACCTACCGGCAGGTGGTCAACACGTCCATCCACGAGACCCTGAACCGGTCGATCATCACCTCGCTCACCACGCTGATCCCGCTGGTGGTCCTGTTCTTCTTCGGTGGTGAGACCCTCAAGGACTTCGCCTTCGCGTTGATCGTGGGCATCCTGGCCGGCGGTATCTCGTCGATCGCCATCGCCGGACCGCTCGCAGCGCTGTGGAAAGAGCGCGATCCCGAGTCGCGCAAGCGCACCACCAAGGCCCAGCGGCGGGCGCAGGCCCGCGTGCGCGGCGACGCCGACGTGGTGGACCTGGACGTGCTGGCGCGCGCCGAAGCGGGTCTGGCCGCGGACATCGCGGCCGAGGACGCGGCCATGCAGGGGCTGCCCGCACCCGCGGGTGATGACAGCGGCGCGGATCTGGACGAAGATGGCCCGGCGTCGCAGACGGAGGACGGAGCGACGGCGGATGCGCCCGTGGCTGACGGGGACGAGGAGTCGCCGAAGGACGAGGGCACGAAGCCGATGCCCCGCCCGCGCAGGGGGGGTGACCCCAACCGGCCGCGACGTCACCAGCAGATTCAGAGGAGGAGGCGTCGGTGACCAGCGTCCGGGATGGGATCGAGCAGGCGGTGCTGGTGTCGATCGGCGCCGCCGCGCTCACGCGCGAACGCGCCGAGGCGGCGGTGGCCGAGCTCGTGCGCAAGGGCCAGATCGGCGGGGACGAGGGCAAGAGGGTCGTCGACCGCCTGATGGAGAACGTGCGCTCCGGTGCGGAGGGTGCCGGCGGCGGCATCGTGTCCAAGCTGGAGAGCGGCGTGAAGGGCGTGCTGCACGAGGTGGGCCTTGCGACGCGCAGCGAGACCGAGGACCTCGAGATCCGGTTGGCCGAACTGGAGCACCGCATCAGCCTGCTTGAGGGCGGCATGGGCGGCGACGGCGCGGGCGGCGACGCTCCCGCCGGGGCGGCCGGCGGCGACGCGCCCGCAGAGGCGGCGGAGGGAGCCGCCGGCTGATCGGCTCAGGTCCGCGGCACGCACGCCGATAGGCAGGTCAGTCGGCCCGAGGTGGGCCGCGACCGGCCGGGAGTGTTCGCATGTCGCCCCTGAATATCGCCATCGTCGTCGCCGCCCTGCTGCTGGTGGGG
>JBIQJW010000276.1:0-2269 GCA_044507145.1 Actinomycetota bacterium | reverse complement strand
TGGGGCTGTGTGGGCGAACCGCCCGAGGTCGAGCCCGCCGAACCGAACCTGGAGATCGGTGCCGATCCCTGTCCGCGCCGGCGCCATGCACGGAAGGTGCTGCAACGCCTGCTGCGCATGGGCAAGGTCGGCGCCGGCTACCACACCGAGTTCGACCACCTGTACCGCGGCGCCCCGGCCAACGAACGCCAGCAGGCGCTGGAGGTGGGCGAGGCGCTGCTGCGCGCGGGCCTGCTGGGCGAGAAGCCGAGCGTCGGCCAGCGGCATGTCTATCTGCGGCGCGAGGCGCTTCCCGAGATCCATGCGCTGATCGAGCGTGGCGAGAGCGACTCCCCCACCCTCAACGCGCTGTGGACCGCGCCGGCGCCTACCGGGTTGCCGGAACGGTCACCGTGACCACGGGCACCTCCCGGGTTTCGGTGAGCAACTGCCCGCTGGCCTCGTCGCCGTGGGCGACGTAGCCCACCAGCACGCCGACCGCCAACGCGAGCAGCACGAACAGCACCGCCAGGCCCACCGAGATGCGCCGTCCCGGGCGTCCGCGCGAGGGCGCGGGGCGACCGCGGCCCTGTGGTCGGGTGCTCATCCGCACGCGTCCGTGGCGAATCGCTGGTAGAGCCCGAAGGCGCCGTCGAGGGTCACGGACGAATCCCACACCTCAGGCTCGCGCGGCGCAAGGCGCGCGGCGAGTTCGAGGTACCAGGTGGACGCCCCGTCGTATACCCGCGCCAGGTCGGCCAGCCGGAACGTGGTGCCCACGCGCCGGCGCAGCTCGTCGTGCACCGCCGTGACGATACGCATGCGGTTCCCTCCGGCCGGGATCAGGGGCGTCAGACGGATGAGCCCGTCCTCCCACGCGTGGCGCGCGGCGGCGACGCCGGCGTCAGCCATCGGCGGTGCCGTCGGCGGCGGGCGGATCCGGCCAGGTGATGCCGGCGCGGGCCATGATCCAATCCCCCACCGGGTTGCCGCCCTCGCCCAGAGCGAACGCCAGGTGGGCGTGCAGGCACTTGACGTACGCCGGGTTGCCGGAACCGGCGATGCGATAGCCGGCGTGCAGAGCGGCGTGGCGCTCGTGGGCGGCCGCGATGTGCGGAGCCATCTCGGCGTCGTCCTCCAACATGCGCACCCCGCCGGCCGCCTCCAGGCGGCTGACGGCATCGTCCATCACCGGGTCCACCAACCACTCGCGCGTGGGGAACGGACGACCGCGCAGATCGCGTGGGGCGTTGCGCAACACGACGGGTCGCCCGTCGGCACCGCGCACCGAGATGCGGTAGTCGGTGAACGGCTCGCGCCCGAGCAGCGCGACCACCGCCTCGCGATCAGAAGATGTCGGGGAACCAGCCGAAGATGCCACCGCCCCCATCATCGCGCACCGGCTCGGGCGGCGCCGGATCCAGGTCGCCGCGGATCGCGAACGCCCGCTCGCCGGGGCGCACCAGCCCCTGCTGGCGCGCCCGCATCTCCAGCACGGCGGCGTTCTCGGCGGTCGCGATCTGCTCGATGTAGCTGCGCTGTGCGGCCTCCAGCGCCGTGAGGTGCGCCTGCTCGCGGCGCAGCTCGGACCGCTGGTCGAAGTACCCCTTCACCGGGCCGACGTAGGCCAGGAGGAGTGCCGTGATGAGACCGGCGGTGACGAGCCGGAGGGTTGAGCGCCGCGAGCGTCGGATCGGTGGAATCCCTGTGGGCGAGGCCGGGCCGGGGGAACTCGGCGGATGCCGGATGTGCCCCCGTGTGTTGGGGGTACGACCCGCCGAGGCCCGATCCTGCCCTCGGGGATTTCACGCGCGAAACGCGGACCGGCCCGGGTAGGTGGCGGCCGGTCCGAGCTGTTCCTCGATCCGGATGAGACGGTTGTATTTCGCCACGCGCTCGCTGCGCGACGGGGCCCCCGTCTTGATCTGCCCGGCGCCCGTCGCCACGGCGAGGTCGGCGATGAAGGTGTCCTCCGTCTCGCCGGAGCGGTGCGACACCATGGAGGCGAAGCCGGCGCGGCCGGCCAGGTCCATGGCGGCGAGCGTCTCGGAGAGCGTGCCGATCTGGTTCAGCTTGATGAGGATGGCGTTGCCGGCGGCGAGGTCGATGCCCTTCTGCAGGCGCGCGCTGTTGGTGACGAACAGGTCGTCGCCCACCAGCTGGACCTTGTCGCCGAGGCGCGCGGTGAGCTCCACCCAGCCGTCCCAGTCTTCCTCCGCCATCCCGTCCTCGATCGAGATGATCGGGTAGAGGTTGCACATCTCCACCCAGAACTCGACGAGGTCGCTGG
>JBIQJW010000042.1:0-15134 GCA_044507145.1 Actinomycetota bacterium | reverse complement strand
CCCAGGGCGCGCAGGGCGTTCAGGATCACCGCCACGTCGATGCCCTCCTGCAACAGCGCGCCGGCCAGCGGGGTGATGTACCCGGCCGCGGCGAACCCCATGGCGGCGACGCTCATGCCCATGCCCGCGAGGATGCTCTGGCGCGCGATCCGCATGGAACGGCGGCCGATCTCCACGGCGTCGGCCACCCGGCCCACCCGGTCCACCGCGATCACCGCGTCGGCGGCCTCCGACGACGCGGTGGCGCCGGATGTGCCCATCGCGATGCCGACGTCGGCGACGGCCAGCGCCGGCGCGTCGTTGATGCCGTCGCCGACCATCACCACCGCGCCCGGCCGTGCCCGCAACTCCCGCACCAGCTCCAGCTTGCCCTCGGGAGCCTGGTCGGCGTGCACGGCGTCGAGTCCCAGACGACGTCCCACGGCGCCGGCCACCGCCGGGCCGTCGCCGGTCGCCATCGCCACGTGGCCCACGCCCGCGCGGCGCAGGCGTTCCACCAGATCGGCAGCGTCCGGCCGGGGGTGATCGGCCATCTCGATGCGCCCGTACTCGTGCCCGTCGACGCCCACCACCACCGATGCACGTCCATCGTCGGCGCGCGGCGCATCGGACACGAGGTGACCGTTCTCGCGCACCCATGCGGCGGAGCCGACGGCCACCCGGCGCCCGTCCACGGTCCCGGCGACCCCGCGACCCGGGTCCTCCAGCGCATCCTCGGGCGGCATGAGCGTCAGGCCACGGTCGTGGGCGGCCGACACCAGCGCGGCGGCGAGCACGTGGGTGGAGATCTGCTCGGCGGACGCGGCGACCGCCAGGACCTCGTCGGCGCCGGTGCCCGGCGCCGGACTGATGCGCTCGACCGCCGGCCGTCCGGTGGTGAGCGTGCCGGTCTTGTCCAGCAGCACGGTGCCGGCGCGCCCGAGCGTCTCGATCACGCCGGCACCCTTCACGATCACCCCGCGTTTCGCCGCGCGCGACATCCCGGCGATCAGGGCGACCGGTGCCGCGAGGATGAGGGGGCAGGGCGTGGCCACCACCAGCACCGCCAGCGCCCGCACCGGATCGCCCGACACCGCCCAGCCCGCCCCCGCCAGCACCAGCGTCAGAACCAGGAAGCGCACCGCATAGCGGTCGGCCATGCGCACGAGGGGCGCCTTCTGCGCGCCGGCCTCGCTCACCAGCCGGACGATCGCCGCGTAGGCGCTGTCGGCGGCGCGCCTGCTTGCGCGCATGTCGAACGGGCCGCCGGCGTTCGTGACGCCCGAGCGCACCGCGGCGCCGGCGCCCACCGTCACCGGCAGCGGCTCACCGGTCAGGGCCGACTCATCCACCACGGCGTCGCCGCCGTGCAGCGTCCCGTCCACCGGGATGACCTCACCGGGCCGCACCAGCACCAGATCGCCCGGTTCCACGCGGTCGATGGGCACCTCCTCGAGGCGATCGCCCACGTGCAGCCACGTGGTCCGGGGCGCCCGTGCCAGCAGGGCGGTGAGCTCGCGCCGGGAGCGCCGCGTGGCGCCCTGTTCCAGGGCGTTACCACCCGAGAGCATCAGGGCCACCACCGCGGCGGTGAGGTACTCACCCAGCGCCAACGCCGCCGCGATGGCCACCAGCGCGATGAGATCGACGCCCAGGTCGCGGCGCAGCAGGGAGCGGCCCACGTCCACCGCCAGGGGCAGCAGCACGACCGCGGCGGTGACGGCCCAGACCGCATCGGCCGCCAGTTCGTCGCCGAGCGCCCAGAGCAGCAGGCCCACCCCGACGCCCGCCAGGGTCACGAGGGGCAACAGCAGCACCGCGATCTCGCGGCCGGATGCGAGCCGCGTGAGCGTGTCGCGCATCGCGGTGGGGTGCCCGGCGGCCGGATCGTCGGTGATCACCCCGTAGAGTATGGACCACGCACCGGTCGCGCGGTGCGGGGATGCGGCGCGGCGGTGGATGGGGGAGACTCGGGGCATACCCGCGCCGGCGGGCCACCACTGAGGAGGGACGATGACCGGCGAGGACCCGGCACAGATCCGCGTCAGCGACGTGATGACCTCACCGATCGTCACCTGCGCGCCGGACGTGCCCGTGGCCGACGTGGCGGCCCTGATGGCCGGGCACCGCATCCACGCGGTGGTGGTGCGCGACGACCGCGGGCATCCGGAGACCGGCGACGATCGCTGGGCCGTCCTCTCGGAGTTCGATCTCGTGGCCGCCGCACGTGCGGGCGACCGCGCGGCGCCCGCGGGCAGGATCGCCGCGGGGCCGGTCATCACGATCGGACCGGACGCGCCCGTGGACCGTGCGGCGACCCTGATGTCCGAATACCAGTGCACCCACCTGCTCGTCGCGGTGCGCGGCCGGCCGCCCGCGGGGATCATCTCCGCCCTGGACATCGCCCGGGCACTGGTGGGCCCGCCCGCCCCGGAACCGGCGGCGCCGGGGCCCGGCTCCGGGGACCGGGTGGACGACGGCCGCCTGGTCGCATCCATCGGCGACCGGCTGGTGATCCGTGGGCATCACCTGGGTGAGCCGGACCGGGACGCCGAGATCCTGGAGGTGCGCGGGGAGGGCGGCACCCCGCCGTTCCTGGTGCGCTGGCAGGCCGACGGGCGGGTGAGCCTGCTGTACCCGGGGTCCGACGCCCGCGTGGAGCACCTCACCGCGGGCGGTGGGCGCTCCGGCTGAGACGACGAGCGGGTCAGGCCTCCCGGGCGGGGTCCCCGGTCTCGGCCGGCCGGTCCGGGTCGGACGCCCAGGCCGACCACGAGCCGGTATAGAGGGCCGTGTGCTCGACGCCGGCGAGTGTCAACGCCAGCAGGTTGTGGCACGCGGTGACGCCGGATCCGCACGACACCACCACCCGGCGGGCATCGCCGGCGCCCAGTGCATCGAAGCGGGCGCGCAGCTCGTGGATGGGTCGCATCCGGTCGCCGGCGGGGGTGAGGTTGTCCGGCCAGGGCGCGCTGCGTGCGCCGGGGATGTGACCCGGGCGGGGGTCGACGCTCGCGTCCTCACCGGTGAACCGGGCCGCCGTTCGCGCGTCGAGCAGCAGCGTGCCGGCATCCCGGCCGTCCGGATGCACGTCCGGCGTGTCGACATATGCCGAGGCCGGCCAGGGGCGCGGCGTGAACCGGGCCGGCCGGGGCGCGGCCGGGCCGGCCTGCAGGGGACCGGTCCACTCGGCGATGCCCCCGTCCAGCACCGCGGCGCGCACGTCGAGGCTGCGCAGCATCCACCACAGACGCGCGGCGATCGATCCGCCGGCGTCGTCGTAGGCCACCACCACCGCGTCATCGCCGATGCCGGCGCGCGACATCGCGGCGGCGAAATCGGCGGGCGACGGGAGGGGATGGCGCCCGCCCTCCGGCGATGCCGGCGCCGCCAGGTCGGTGTCCACATCCACCCGGACCGCGCCGGGGATGTGGCCGGCGTGGAAGGCGTCGGCGCCGGAGCGGCCGTCGAGGTACCAGCGGCAGTCGGCCACCACCACGGCGTCGCGGTTGGCCGACAGCCACGCGATGTCGACCAGGGGGGCGATGTGGGAGATCATGGCGCGGCATCGTAGACGGTGACCGACCCGACCGGAGGTGGCGCGTGGACCCCCAGGAGATGGAACGCTTCGCCCGCGACCGTGCGGCCGCCCTGTTCGACCGCGGCGAGATCGACCGCATCGAGGAGTTCGTCACGCCGGACTTCATCAACCACGAGGCCTGGCCCGGTGAGGATCCCGGCTTCGACGGCTTCCGCCTGCGCATGCGGCGGCTGCACGAGGCCATCAGCGAGCTGCGTCTCGAGCTCCACGAGGTGGTGGCGGGCGGCGACCTGGTCGCCTACCGGGCCACGCTGCACGGGGTGCACACCGGGCCGCTGCTGGGCATCGCACCCACCGGCCGCCGGTTCTCGGCCCGTCACATGCACATGCTGCGGATGCGCGACGGGCGCTCGTCCGAGCATTGGGCGGTGCGCGACGACCTCGGGATGCTGCAGCAGCTCGGGGTCATCCCGACGCCGGGATGACGACGGCGCGGCCGTGCCGCACCGGGGTCAGCCGGTGGTGAGCCCCAAGGCGGTGTCGAGCTCGCCGCGGTCGTCGAGTGCCTTGATGTCGTCGTAGCCGCCCAGCGGGGTGCCGTCCACGAGGATCTGCGGCACCGTCATCCGGCCGGTGAGTTCCGCCAGACGCATGCGCGCGTCGACGTCGCCCAGACCCATGTGGATCTCCTCGAAGTCGACGCCCTTGGCGGAGAGCAGACGCTTCGCGCGCGTGCAGTACGGACACGCGTCGCTGGTGTACATGACGATCTCGGGTGCGCTCATGCAGGGATTGTAGGGCGCCCGCGCGGCGCCCGCCCGGGGTGCCACACTCCGCCCATGGCGACCTTCGACACCGAGGCCATCGTGCTGCGGACGCTGCGCTACTCCGAGGCCGACGCGGTGCTGTCGCTGCTCACCCGTGACCGGGGTCGGGTGTCGGCCATCGTGAAGGGCGCGCATCGAACCACGTCGAAGCTCGGCGGCCGCCTGCAGCCGGGGGTCCGCGCTCAGGTGAGTCTGTACGAGGGCCGCGGCGACATGATGACCGTGCGGGGGGCGTCCATCCTGGACGCCCACGCCGGCCTGTGGGTGGACGGCCAGCGCCTCCAGGCCGCCGGGTGCATCCTCGAGGCCGTGCTGCGCGTGACGCCGGAGGCCGAGCCCGCCGACGAGACCTGGAACCTCCTGCGCCGCGCCCTGGATGAGCTGGCGCACTGCGCGCCGGTGCCCGGCCCGGCCCGGCTGCATCCGCTGGTGCTCGGCGTGCAGGTGAAGCTGATGGTGGTGAGCGGGCTGCTGCCGGTGCTGAATGCCTGCGTGCGCTGCGGCGCCCCCGGACCGCTGACCGGGTTCGCCGCGATGGCCGGCGGCACACTCTGCGAGGGATGCGCCCGGGGGTCGGAGCCGGTGGAGCCGCAGGTCATCGCCGCGGTCGTCGCCCTGGTGGGCAACCCGCTGGCGCGCGCGCCGGAGCTGGTCCCCGCGGGAGCGGGCGACGGTGTGGAGCGCATCGTCGGACTGGTGCTGCGCGACCACCTGGGCGTGCGCCTTCGGTCCGCTGCGCCGTTGTGAGCGCTACGTACCGGGGTCGTCGCCCAGGATGCGGCGCTTCTCGGCCTCGAACTCCTCGGCACTCAGGGCGCCGTCGGCGCGCAGCCGCGCCAGGCGCTCGAGCTGCTCGGCCCGGTCGGACGCCCCGCGTCCGCGAAGGCGACCGATCCGCTCGCCGATCCCGGCGACCGCGGCGCGCATGTCCGGCGTGCCCGGCCGCACCCCGTCGGCCAGCGCCTCGCGCATGATCTGGCGCCGGAGGGCCTCCATGCCCACGGCCAGCAACACCACCAGGATCAGCGCGGGCAGCCACCGGCGGAGCGCCGTGGTGGGACCCCACCACAGGATCGCGACGACGATCAGCGCGCCGATCGGGTAGGCCCAGTGCGGGTCGGTGAGCGACCGCAGGCGCAGCCGGATCGCCACCGCAAGGCGCGACGGACCGGCCAGGAAGGCCCCCAGCAGCAGGGCGATCGCGTACACGGCCAGGCTGCGCGCCCCCACATCCAGCAGCGACGTGGCGATCTCCCACACGCGCCACGCCGCGTCCTCGGCGGCGGGGGCGGGATCGATCGCGCCCATGGTGATGTCGCCGGCGATGCCGCGCACCACCGGCACCAGGATCGCCGCGAGCAGCAGCACGATCCCCAGCAGCCGCAGCATCTCGCGCCGGCGGCCCACCGCGAGCCAGATGGCCGCCACCACCACCAGCAGCGTGAGGATCGGCAGCACCACCGCGAGCTCGCGCAGGATGCGCAGCCCGGTCTGGGCGCCGGCCAACTGGTCCGAGCGGATCAGCTCGATGCGCGCCAGGTCCGGCGGGAGGTTCGCCGCGATCAGGCCACCGAAGCCGACGCGGTCGGCGATGTCCGTGAGGACCCGCTGCAGATCGAGCGTGACCGTGCCCGACGCATCGACCGAGACGGGATCCTCACCGTCCAGGATCGCCATGGCGGTGGAGTGGGCGCGTCCCACCGCGACCACGAACGCGCGCTGCACCGCCGGGCGTTGCAGCGCATCGTCCACACCCTGCTCGATCTCGTCGCGCAGGGCACCGGCGGCGGGGCCGGCCAGCGGGGCGAGGCGGTCGGGAAGCGCCCGGCGGATCTGGGCGGCGACGTCCACCTGGCCGTACAGCTCGTCGGTGAGCTGGGCGGCCAGCGCCTCGCGCACGGCGGGGTCCTGGATGAGCGCCTCGGCGGTGTCGCGCCACGCCCCGTTGTCGGTGACCTGCCGGTCGGCCCACACGGCGTACACCGACAGGAAGGCCAGAACCCCCGCCAGGACCACCAGCGACAACGCGATGATCCGGCGCGGGCGCGCCGGGATGCGCTCCGGAAGCCTCGCGACGCTGGTCGGCGTGGGCGCCATGCGCGCATCATGACCGGTCGCGCCCTCACCCGGGGTGAAATCTTGCGGCGGGTGATGACGAATCACCCCGCCGGGCGACATCGTCGCGGCATGTCCGGATGCGATCCGCCCGCGGGCGTCACCGACGTCGTCTACCGCATCACGCTCGCCGCGCCGTTGAGCGACCGGTTCGCGCGCGGATTCGGGGCGGCCGTGGCCGGGCCGGCGGGGGAGGGGCGCAGGACGCTGGTGGGACGGACGGCCCGCTGGGCCGGGGTGGATGAGGTCCTCTGCCGTCTGGACGACCTTGGGATCATGGTGGTCGCGGCCGAGGCCCGTCAGGGACGCGCGGTACCCGACACGCACACGGAGGGAGCGGGGGAATGATGGCGGTACTGGCACGTTTCGCATCGCGGCGCCCATGGCGGGTGGTCATCGTGGCGGTGCTCTTCATGGCCGTCGCCGCGGTCGTGGGCGGCTCGCTCACCGGGTCGCTCGCCCCCGGGGGGTTCGAGGACCCGGGCAAGGAGTTCGTGCAGGCGCGTGAACGCCTGGAGGACGCCGGGGGCGCGGGACCGGCCCCCGCGGTGATCGCCTTGGTCGATCCCGGCCGGGCGATCGCATCGCCGGGCGGGCGCGACGCCGTGGAGCGCGTGGCGACGACCATCGCCGCCGACCCGGACGTGGCCCACGTGACCACCGCCTTCAACGGGGGCGGGGAGATGCTCGTCTCCACCGACGGCACGCGCAGCTACATGGCCGTGTACCTGCGCCCGGTGGGCGAGACGGCCGCGGCGGATGCGGTGGAGCGCCTCTCCGGCGCGCTGGACGGCGAGGAGGGCGTGCTGCTGGGCGGCCCGGCGGCCGTGGGCCACCAGATCGGCGACATCGTGAGCGCCGACCTCGCCCGCGCCGAGCTCATCGCGTTCCCGATCATCTTCCTGCTGTCGTTGTGGGTCTTCCGCGGGGTGGTCGCCGCGCTGCTGCCCTCGCTGATGGGCGTGCTGGTGATCCTGGGTGGGTTCTTCGCCGTGGGGGCGATGAACGCCGTGACCCCGCTGTCGGTCTACGCCCTCAACCTCGTGATCGGCCTGAGCCTCGGCCTCGCGATCGACTACAGCCTGCTCATCGTGTCGCGCTACCGCGAGGAGATCGCGGCCTCCGGCCCGGGGGTGGAGGCCCTCACGCGCACGCTGCGCACCGCCGGGCGCAGCGTCGTGTTCTCGGCGGTCACCGTGGCGGCGGCGCTCGCCGGCCTGATGATCTTCCCCCAGCCCTTCCTGTTCTCGATGGGCCTCGGCGGCGTCATGGTGGCGCTGATCGCCGCGATCGCCGCGGTCGTGGTGCTGCCGGCGGTGCTGGCGCTGCTGGGCACCCGGGTGAACGCGCTGGCGCCGCGCCGCTGGCGTGCCCAGACGGCGGCGGCGGACCGCGAGCTGACCTCCGGATTCTGGGTGGTGCTGTCGCGCGCGGTGATGCGCCGGCCGGCGATCGTGGCGGCCGTGACCGCCGTGGCGCTGGTGGTGGTCGCCCTCCCCGCGTTCGGCATCCAGTTCACATCGATCGACGCCCGCTCGCTGCCCACCCAGGTGGATGCCCGGGTGGTCGACGACACCATCGCGGTGGACTTCCCCGAGAACCGGGCCAATCCGATCTTCCTCACCGTCGAGGCCCCCGCCGATGACCCCGCGACGCAGACGGCCCTCGCGCGGTACGCCGCGACGCTCTCGGACCTCCCGGGCGCGGCGATCGTGGCGCCGCCGGTGGCGGTGGGCGGCGACGTCTGGCGCATCGACCTCTACACCGACGCCGACCCGCTGTCGGGCGACGCGCAGGCGCTGGTGGAGGCGGTGCGCGCCGGCGACGCGCCGTTCCCGGTGCTGGTGGGCGGCCTGACCGCGAGCTTCGTGGACCAGCAGGAGAGCATCGCCGCGCACCTGCCGTGGGCGGTGCTGGTGATCAGCCTCACCACGATCATCGCGCTCTTCCTCATGACCGGCTCGGTGGTGCTGCCCATCAAGGCCGTGATCATGAATCTGCTGACCCTCGGCGCGACGTTGGGCATCCTGGTGTGGATCTTCCAGGACGGGCGCCTGGAGGGGCTTCTGGGGTACCAGAGCGTGGGGGCGCTCGACATCACCAGCCCGCTGCTGCTGGGCGCGATGGCCTTCGGCCTGTCCACCGACTACGCGGTCTTCCTCCTGGCGCGGATCAAGGAGGAGCACGACGCGGGGCGTGACACGCCCGACGCCGTTGCGGTGGGGCTGCAGCGCACCGGCCGCATCGTCACCGCGGCGGCCCTGCTGTTCGCCGTGGCGATCGGCGCCTTCGTCAGCTCGGACATCCTGATGATCAAGCAGCTGGGCCTGGGCACCGCCCTGGCGGTCCTGATCGACGCCACGATCATCCGTGCGCTCTTGGTCCCGTCGCTGATGGGGTTGTTCGGGCGCTGGAACTGGTGGGCGCCGCGTCCGCTGCGGCGGCTGCACCGGCGCATCGGGTTCAGCGAGTCCGACCCGGCGCCGGCGGCCTCGTAGGAGCGCTCAGCGGCTCAGCAGTCCACGTTCGCGGGCGGCGGTGACCGCCCGCGAACGGCCATCGACGCCCAGCTTGCGGTAGATGGCCCGGACCTGCGACTTGACGGTGTTGGGCGAGACCACCAGTTCGCCGGCGATCTCCCTCAGGGACGCGGGCCCGGCCAGCAACCGGAGGACCACCAGTTCGCGGCCGGTCAGTTCCTCGCCGGACGACGGCGCCGCGGCGTGGGCGCGCAGGCGTTCATCCAGGCGCTCGAGGTGACCTCCCAGCCGCGCGGGGACCGTGGAACCGGGAGCGGTCATGTGGGTCCGCGCCAGCTCCACGTCGGCCCGCGCCCCGGCGCGGTCACCGGCGGCCGCCCGGATGTCGGCCCGCACCAGCAGGGTGTGCGCGATCTCGATCCCGGCCCTGCCGCGGGTGGCCAGGGCGACGGCGCGGTGCGCCTCGGCGATCGCCTCATCCGGGCGGCCGCGCGCGGCGGCGACCTGGGCGGCGGCGGTGTGCGCACAGGCGGCGTGGGGGAAGTGCGCATGGTCCTCGGCGTCGGCCAGGGCCAGCGACCGGGCGGCGTTGGCCGCGGCGCGTTCGATGTCCCCGGCCTGGACGTCCATGTCGGCCATGTGGCCGAAGGAGAGCAGCGGCACGATCGCCATGGCGCTGCGCTCACCCGCCTGTGCGGCCTCGGTGAACATCGCGTAGGCCGGCGCGGTGTCGTCGGCCTGGAAGTGGGCCATCGCGACCGTCATGCAGGCGATCGCGCGCCACTGCGAGGACGGGTCGGTCTCCAGCGCGAGCGCGCGCCGGCCGTCCGCGAGCGCCGGCGCGCTGCGCCCGTGGAAGAGGTGGTCCAGCGACCTGGCCATCGCCAGCTTCGCCTCGAGGTCCGGTGGGGCGGACGTCCCCAGTGCGGTCTGCGCCGCGTCGACCCAGCCGGAGACCTCCTCCTGCCGTCCCAGGGTGATCGCCGCCCATGCGTTCGCCAGGCACAGGCGGGGATCGGCGCGCACCGTCTGCGTGGGCAGCAGTCGCATCCAGTCCAGGATCGACGCCACCCACCCGCGGTCGTGGTAGGTGCTCCAGTGCTCGGCGATCAGATCCGCCGCGGCGGCGAGGTCGCCCGCACTGGCCAGATGCGGGATCGCCTCGTCCGGCGCCCCGTTCGCGGTGAGCCAGGCCGCCGCCCGGCGGTGCAGGTCGGGGACCCGCTCGGGCGTGCCCGCGGTCAGCTCGTTGCGCAGCAGTTCCCCGAAGAGGTGGTGGAACCGGTACCACCGCCGGCGCGTGTCGAGCGGCACCAGGAAGAGGTTGGACTCCTCCAGCTCGGCCAGCATCGCGGCGGCGTCGTCGCGTCCTGTCACCGCGTCGCAGAGCGGCGCCGAGAGGCGGGTGAGGACGGACGCGTCGAGCAGGAACCGCCGCCGGTCGGCCGGAAGTGTCGCCAGCACCTCCTCGGCGAGGTAGTCGACCACCAGCCGGTCGTCGCCGGCGAAATCGTCCACGAATGACGCCGTGTCGTCGCGGTTCCGGAGCGAAAGTCCCGCCAGGTACAGGCCGGCGGCCCAGCCCTCGGTCCGCGTGCGCAGCCTCGCCACCGCCTCCTCGTCGAGCACGTCGCCGGCCGCAGCGCGCAGCAGCGCGCCGGCCTCGGTGTGCGTGAACCGCAGGTCGTCGACGCGGATCTCGACCAGCTCTCCGCGTGCGCGCAGGCGGGCGAGACCCATCGGGGGGTCGACGCGGGTGGCGAGACCCAGGCGGACGGTGTCCGGCAGGTGCTCCACCAGGAAACCGAGGCCCTCGCGCACCTGCGGGGAGGTGATCGTGTGCAGGTCGTCAAGGGCCAGGGCGATCGGGGCGTCGAGTCCGTGCAGGTCGTTGATCAGAGCCGCCATCCCGTCCCGGTCCGTGGCGATGAGGGCCGGGGCGGTGTCCACCGCGGCTCCCGCGGACCGCAGTGCCTCCACGACATAACTCCAGAACCGCACCGGGTCGTTGTCGGCCTCGTCCAGCGACAGCCAACCCGAGGCGGGGGCGGCGGACGCCCACTCGCGCAGGGCCGTCGTCTTGCCCCAGCCGGCCGGGGCGCTCACCAGGGTCACCCGCGCAGGGGCGCCACCCGCCAGGCGGCCGATGAGCGCATCGCGTGCGATGTGGCCCGGTCGTCGCGGCGGCGGTGACAGCTTGGTGCGCAGGAGCGGGGATGCGGCGCGCTCGATCACTGGACGTATTGAACCTGCTCGAACGGGCGGGGTCACCCGAACCGGCCCGACGGGGCGCGCCGGTATGCTCCCGGCGTCGCAGGCACTGCCGATCACGGGGAAGGGGTTGACCACGGGACCCAGCTTTCAGGAGGTCATCGCACGACTGTCCGGCTACTGGGCCGAGCAGGGATGCCTGGTGACGACCCCCTACCACACCGAGGTCGGCGCGGGAACCTTCAACCCGGCGACCCTCCTGCGCAGCCTGGGCCCGGATCCGTGGCGCGTGGCCTACGTGGAGCCGTCCATCCGGCCCACCGACGGGCGCTACGGCGAGAACCCCTTCCGTCTGCAGCACTACTTCCAGTACCAGGTGATCCTGAAGCCGTCTCCCGACGATGTGCAGGATCTCTACCTGGAATCGCTGCGCGCCCTGGGCATCCGGCCGGAGGAGCACGACATCCGGTTCGTGGAGGATGACTGGGAGGGGCCGACCCTCGGCGCGTGGGGGCTCGGCTGGGAGGTGTGGATGGACGGGATGGAGATCACCCAGTTCACCTACTTCCAGCAGGCCGGCGGCATCGATCTCACGCCCATCTCCGTGGAGCTCACCTACGGGCTGGAGCGCATCGCGATGTACCTGCAGGACGTGCGCTCCGTGTACGACCTGGAGTGGGGACACGGCGTCACCTACGGCGACATCTACCACCGCAACGAGGCGCAGTGGAGCCGCTACAACTTCGAGGTGGCCGACACCGCGCGGCTGTTCCAGGCGTTCGACGCGCACGAGGCCGAGTGCGGCCGCTGCCTGGAGGCCGGGCTGGTGCTGCCGGCGTACGACCAGGTGCTCAAGTGCAGCCACTCGTTCAACCTGCTGGATGCGCGCGGCGTCATCAGCGTGACCGAGCGCGGCGCCTACATCTGGCGGGTGCGGGCGCTCGCGGCGCGCTGTGCGCGGGCGTACCTGGAGCTCGTGAGCCCGGCCGAGGAGCCCGCCGATGACTGAGCCCCGTTCGACCCTGCTGCTGGAGATCGGCTGCGAGGAGCTGCCCTCGTCCGCATGTCGCGAGGCCGTCGCGCAGGTCCCGGGCCTCGTGGCCGCCGCGCTGGCCGCCGCCGACGTTCCGGGCGAGCACCCCGTGGACGTCTCGGTGTCGCCGCGGCGGATCGCCCTCACCACGCAGGTGCCGGCCGGGATCGCGCCCTCCGAGCGGCGCCATCGCGGTCCCGCGGCCGACGCGGCCTTCGGGCCCGACGGCGCGCCCACCAAGGCCGCCCAGGGTTTCGCCCGCGGCAAGGGCGTGTCCGTGGAGGACCTGGTGGTGGAGGAGGACGGCGGGCGCGCCTTCGTGTGGGCCATCGAGCGCCGCCCCGGTCGCGCCATCGACGAGCTGGTGCCCGACATCGCCGGGCATGTGGTGGGTGGGCTGCGGTTCGGCAAGAACATGCGCTGGGGGGATGGGACCGGGCTGCGGTTTTCGCGGCCGATCCGCTGGCTGGTCGCCAAGGTGGACGAGCGCACCGTGACGTTCGACCTGCACGGGCTTACCGCCGGGGACGTGAGCCAGGGCCACCGGTTCCTGGGCGGCCCGGTCACCATCGACACCGCCTCCCGGTACCACGAGGCCCTGGAGGCGTCGGCCGTGGTGGCCAGCCACGTCACCCGCGAGGCGCGCATTCGGGCCGAACTGGACCGGGCGGCCCGGGAGGCCGGCGGCACGTGGTCCGACCCCGCGGGGAAGCTGCGCGAGGTCGTCTTCCTTGTGGAGGCGCCCAGCGTCATCACCGGGGCGATCGACGCCGCACAGATGCGGTTGCCCGAGCGCGTGCTGGTGACGGCCATGCAGAGTCACCAGCGGTACTTCCCGTTGCACGCGCCCGATGGGTCGCTGATGCCGGCGTTCCTTGCCGTATCCAACGGGGATCCCGCGCACGCCGCGGTGATCACACGCGGCAACGAAGGGGTGCTCAACGCCCGCCTGCAGGACGCCACCTTCAGCTTCGACAAGGACCGTGAGGCGGGCCTGGCCGCTCTGAACGGGCGCCTCGACGCGATCGTGTTCCACCAGCGTCTCGGCACCATGGCCCAGCGCCGGGAGCGGCTGGTGGCCGGCGTCCGGGCGCTGGCCGAGGCCGTGGGGGCGCCGGCGCAGGTGGCCGCCGCCGCGGCGCGGGCCGCCGACCTGGCGAAGGCCGACCAGGGCGCCGTGCTGGTGGACGAGTTCTCGGACCTCCAGGGGTATGTGGCCGCGGAGTACGCGCGCCTGGAGGGTGAGGACGAGGCGGTGGCCGCCGCGGTGGAGCAGCAGTACCTGCCGGAGGGCGCCGAGTCCCCGCTGCCGGCCGGCGATGCCGCGTCGCTGGTGGCCGCCGCGGAGAAGCTCGACGCGTTGGTGGGCGCGTTCGCCGTGGACGAGGCGCCGACCGGCTCGAAGGATCCCTACGGGCTGCGTCGGGCGGCGATGGGATTCGTGCGCATCGCCCTGGACCGGCGCTGGACCGGCGACCACCGGCCGCTGCTCACCGCGGCCTACGGTGAGTTCGCCGCTCAGGGCGCAGATCTGGTGGTGGACCGTGACGAGGCCGTGGCGCGCGTGGATGCGTTCCTGTCCGACCGGCTCGCCTACATCCTGAGCGCCGAGGGCGTGGGGGCGGAGGCCGTGGCGGCGGCGGCGGGCGCCGGCGTGGGCGGGGCCGCCGCCATCGCCGACTGGGCACGCGCCATCGACCGGTCGCGCGCCGACGACGAGTTCCGCGCGGTGTGGACGGCATCCACCCGGCTCTCGCGCCTGGCGCGCAAGGGCAGCGGGGTCGACGCGGCCCCGGCCGCCGGGGACGATCCCGGCGAGGCCGCACTGCGCGACGCCCTGGGGGCCGCATCGGGCCCCATCGCCGCGGCGCGTGATGCGGGCGACTTCGCCGGCGCCCTGTCGGCCGCGGCCGGCGTGGCCGCAGCGGTGGACCGGTTCTTCGTGGACGTCCTGGTGAACGCGGAGGATCCGGGCGTGCGTGCGCGCAGGTACGCGCTTGTGGGAGAGGCCGCCGCCCTGCTGGGCACGGTGGCGGATTTCGATCGGGTGACCGACGGAGGGGAGACGCGGTGACTGCAGTACCCGAGAAGCGGGTCTATGACTTCTCGGAGGGGTCGCGCGACATGCGTGACCTCCTCGGCGGTAAGGGCGCGAACGTGGCGGAGATGACCCGCCTGGGGCTGCCGGTGCCGAAGGGCTTCACGATCACGACGCCCACGTGCATCGAGTACCTGGAGGGCGGCCACGTCCTGCCCGCCGGCCTCGCCGACGAGATCACCGCGCACCTGCGCACGTTGGAGGACGCCTGCGGCAAGCGCCTGGGCGACTCCGCCAACCCGCTGCTGGTATCGGTGCGCAGCGGGGCCAAGTTCTCGATGCCGGGGATGATGGACACGGTCCTCAACCTCGGCCTCAACGACCGCAGCGTCGAGGGGCTGACCGAGCGCACCGGGAACCCCCGGTTCGCTCGCGACTCCTACCGCCGGTTCATCCAGATGTTCGGCGACGTGGTCGCCGGCGTGGAGAAGCACCACTTCGACGGGGCGTTGGACGCCCTGAAGTCCGCCCGGGGCGTCACCGAGGACGTGGACCTCAGCGCCGAGGACCTCGGCGAACTGGTGGAGACGTACAAGGCGATCTACGCCGCGCAGAAGGGCTCCCCGTTTCCCCAGGACCCGCGGGAGCAGTTGGACGCGGCGATCTGCGCGGTGTTCGAGTCGTGGGACAACAAGCGCGCCCGTGACTACCGGCGCATGCACAAGATCCCGTACGAGCTCGGCACCGCCGTGAACGTGCAGCAGATGGTCTTCGGCAACACCGGGCCGCGGTCGGGCACCGGCGTGGCCTTCACCCGCAGCAACGTCACCGGCGAGGCCGGGGAGCCGTTCGGCGACTTCCTCATCAACGCCCAGGGTGAGGATGTGGTGGCCGGCATCCGGACGCCGCG
>JBIQJW010000275.1:0-2283 GCA_044507145.1 Actinomycetota bacterium | reverse complement strand
GACCGGGCGCTGGAGCGGTGGGCGCCGCGTCCGGCGGTGCGTCTGGACGACGCCGGCGCCCCGGTGCTGACATCGCGCGGGCCGCTGGACGGCGTCGACGCGGCGCTGGGCACACTGGCGCTCGACGCCGCGGCGATCCTGGGCGGACCGCGCCGGGCGCGGCTGAGGATCTGCGCGGCCGGGGATTGCTCGGCCCGTTTCCTGGACACATCCCCCGCCGGGAGGAGGCGCTGGTGCACCATGGCCGGGTGCGGCAACCGGGCCAAGGTGCGCCGCCACCGGGCCCGCGCCTGAGCCGCTCAGAACGGGGTTCCCAACGGCTCCGGTGGGGCCGTGCGCCATACTTCGCCGGTGGCGAGCCTTCGGACCGATACCGATCCCGGCGCGGGGACCGTGATCCCGCCGGGCCGCCGCAGCGATCCGTGGGTCTGGCTGCGGCGCCTGCCGGCGCTGGTGGCGTTGGCCGCGGTGGCGTATGCCGCCGCGCACCTGCCGCGGATGGTCGAGGCGATCACGTGGAACGCCGATGCCCTGGCCCCCGGGCTCATCGCCGAGCGTGCCGGCGACGTCGCGGCGGTTCCCGGCGGCGGGACCACGGTGCTGGGCGATATCTCCTCCGCCAGCACACTCTGGTTCAGCTTCCTCACGTCGGGCATCCCCGGCCACCGTGCCATCTGGGAATACGCGCCCGCCGTGCTGGCGCTGTGCACCGCACTGCTCGTGGGCTGGGCCTGCCTGCGGCTGGCCGGCCGCTGGGCGGGGATCTTGGGCGCCGCGCTGGTGCTCGCCACCGGGCCCGACGTCCTCCTCACGTTCCTTGCGCCGGCGTTCCGCGGGCCCACATGGTTCTCCGCAGCGTTGCTGGCCGCGCTCCTGGTCGCCTGGTGCCTGCGGACAGACCGGCCGCTCGGGCCGTCCATCGCCCTCGGGGCGGTGGCCGCCGTGATCGTGGGCGTCAACCTCGCGTCGGATCCGTTGCTCGCGCTGGCCGGCGCCGGTCCGCTGGTGGCGGCGCCGGCCATCGCGTGGTGGCGCACGCGCGGCGCGGACGCCCGCCGGGTGATGTACCTGGCCCTCGGGACGGCCGCCGGCGTGGCCGTCGTCGGGGCCGGCGCCCACGTTCTGATGGGCGTGAGCGGATACGTGACGCGGCGCCAGGAGTTCGGCGGCGGGTACCTGCGCGTCGCCGACGCCCGCGACCTGCTGGAGCATGTTCCGTTGCTGGGCAAGGGCGTGCTGGCGCTTGCCGGCGCGCCCGATCTCGGAGGCCAGGCGCAGGGCCTCGCCGCGCTGCGCTGGCCGCTGGCGCTGGTCGCAGTGGCCGGCATCGCCGTCGCGGTCTGGTCGCGGCGCCGGGCCGACGCCACCGCCGAGCCCGCCACGGCCTCCCCGGGGCCGCCGGCGCCGCTCGCGCTCGCGCGGCGCATCTACATGACCTTCTGGGGCCTGGGGGCGGCGGGTGTCGCGCTGGGGTATCTGGTCAGCGACATCCCCGGAGCGTCGGTGACGCTCGCCGTCCCGGGGAACAGGTACCTGGTGCCGGTGATGCTCGCCGCGGTGGCCGTGCTGCCGGTGATCCTCCACGGGCCGGGAGTGGCGCGCGGGCGTCGGGTCGGCGCGGGCGCCGCCTCGCTGGCGCTCGCCGCCTGCGGTGCGCTGGCGGTGGCCAACGGCGACCTGGTGCGCGCGCAGCAGTCCGAGATCACCACCCGCGCCGACGCGATCGCCGCATGGCTGGACGAGCAGGGCGTCGACCGTGGTTACGCCGGCTACTGGAGCGCCGGCCCGCTGAGCTACCACACCGGCCTTCGGGTCCTGGCGGTGCGGCCGTGCCTGCAGGGTGCCCGCGAGACACTCTGCCCGGTGGCACTGAACGGACGACGCGACTGGTATATGCCGGCCGCCGAGATCGGCAGCTTCGTTCTGGTGGACGTGGCCCGACCCGGTGACGCGATCATGGCGGGAGGCTGGCGCGGAAGCTTCGGCCGGCCCGCCGTCACCCGCCGCTTCGGCACCGCCGTGGTACGCGTGTACCCGTACGACGTGGCCCAGCGCCTGGCACCGGGGTGGCGCCCGTATCCGGACGAACGGTTGGCCGCCCGCACCGAGGGCGCCCAGTAAGCACGGGCTCCCGGGTCACCCCTCGGGGGCGTCCTCCTCGTCCAGCACCGCGCACAGCCCCGTGGCCAACTGGCGCACGTAGGCCTGCACCAGCACGGCCTGTCCCAGTTCGTCGACGGCGTCGGCACCCAACGGCCCGCCCGGTACCGCGCGCGCGGCATT
>JBIQJW010000274.1:0-2287 GCA_044507145.1 Actinomycetota bacterium | reverse complement strand
CGCGATGACATCCGGATCGTCGAACGGATGCACGAACGCCAGCCCGCGTTCGGCCACGATCTGGTCGGCACGGGCCTGGGCGTCCGAGTACGAGTCGCCCACCAGGACCACCTCGACGCGCCGCCCGCCGAAGGCCCGCACCGCATCCACCTTCACCTGCGGGGTGGTGATGGGCATCACGATCGTCGCCGGGCAGTCGAGCTGCGCGGCCGCCAGCGCGACGCCCTGGGCGTGGTTCCCGGCCGACGCCGCGATCACGCCGCGGGAGCGCACCTCTGGGTCGAGCAGCGCCATGTGGTTATAGGCGCCACGCACCTTGAACGAGAACACCGGCTGGCTGTCCTCTCGTTTGAGGAACACCGGCCGGGCCAGGCGCGCCGACAGTTCGCGGGCACGGTCCAGCGGCGTCTCGCGCGCGACGTCATACACGCGGGCGGTGAGGATGCGGCGCAGGTAGTCGTTCGGCACCGGCGCAGTATGGCGCCCCGGCGTCTCCCCGTCCGTGCGGTCCCGGTCAGGAGGGGTCGGCCGGTCCGTCCTCGCGTGCGCGGCGCTCCTCCATCATCCGCATCGTCTCGCGGGCCACGCGACCGTCGTCGCGTTCGGTGAGCGTCACGTAGCCGATGTATGCGAGGGCCAGGATGAGGCCCACCGCGGCACCGATCCACTCCACCGGGTGCCAGCCGAACGCCCAGCCGGCCAGCGCCCCCAGCAGGAAGCTGAGGGGGACGATCGCGTAGAGGAAGTGCAGCAGGCGCCGCTTGGACTTCGCGCTGTAGACCGGGGTGGGGTGAAGGCCCGCCTGCTCCTGCGTCACGCGCGCGATCAGCTCCTCGCGCGTTTCGTTGCGTCGCTCGGTCGGGTCGGAATCGCGGGTCATACGCTCCCTCGTTCGGTGCCGGAGGCGGAGGTCCGGCGATGGACCGAGGATAGCCGCCGGCGGTCGGACCGGCCCCTCCCGCGAGCCCTCCCCGGCGGATCCTGCGAGGATGGCCACGCGAGCCCCGGGGAGGTCCGATGACGCTCATCTGGTTCATCGTGTGGGTCATCTCCGACAACGTCGGAGACCGTGAGCCGCTGCGGTTCGACCCGGTCAACGTGTGGGCGGCGACGTTCCTGCTGGCGGTCGCCCTGGATCTCGCGGGGGCGGTGGGCAGTCACGCGCGCAGATGACCCCGGCGCGCCCGGGTCGCCCGCCGCAGAGCCGGGCGAGGGTGGTCTGCGCTACGGCACCGCGCGCGGCCGCTGGGTGCTGCTGGCCACCATCCTGGCGTCGGGGATGGCGTTCCTCGATGCCACGGTGGTCAACGTGGCGCTGCCCCACATCGGGGAGGAATTCGACGCCGGCATCACCGGCCTGCAGTGGACCGTCAACGCCTACGCCCTCACGCTGGCCGGGCTCCTGCTCTTGGGCGGCGCGCTGGGCGACCGGTACGGACGCCGGCGCATCTTCGTGGTGGGCGTCGTGTGGTTCGCCGTCGCGTCGCTCGCCTGCGCGCTGGCGCCCGGCATCGAGGTGCTCTGCGCGGCGCGGGCCCTGCAGGGGGTCGGTGCGGCCCTGCTCACGCCGGCGAGCCTCGCCATCATCCAGGCGAGCTTCCGCGAGGAGGACCGCGCCAGCGCGATCGGTGCGTGGGCCGGCCTGGGTGGCGTGGCATCCGCGGTCGGCCCGCTGTTCGGCGGCTGGCTGGTGGACGTGGCCGACTGGCGTCCCATCTTCCTCATCAACATCCCGCTGGCGGCGGCGGTGCTGTATGCCTCGCGCCACATCCCCCAGACGCGCGACCCGGCGGCGCGCGAGGCCCCGCTCGATCTGGCCGGCGCAGTCCTGGCCGCAGCCGGCCTGGCGGGCATCACCCATGCGCTCACCGAGGGCCCACAGCACGGGTGGGCCGAGGTGGCGACCCTCATCGCGGGGTTGGGCGGCGCCGCCCTGCTGGTGGCGTTCATGGCCGTCGAGGCCCGCGCGCCCAACCCCCTCGTCCCACTGGGCATGTTCACGTCGCGCCTGTTCGCAGCGGCGAACCTCGTCACGTTCGTGGTGTACGCCGCCCTGTCGGGCGCCCTGTTCCTCATCCCGATTCAGCTCCAGCAGGTGGTGGGATACACGGCGCTGCAGGCCGGCCTGGCCCTGATGCCGACGACGGTGCTGATGGTGCTGCTGTCGCCGTGGGCGGGGCGGCTGGGCCACCGGGTGGGGCCGCGCCTGCCCATGGCCGTGGGGCCGTGCGTGGCCGGGGCGGGGCTCCTGATGCTGGTGGGCGCCGGCCAGGGCGCGACGTTCGCC
>JBIQJW010000273.1:0-2304 GCA_044507145.1 Actinomycetota bacterium | reverse complement strand
GCAAGCCGGCGAAGGCCGGATTGCGCCGCGTTGCAGCCAGCACCCCACCCAGGGCCGCACGCCCCCGGCCGGATCCCGAGAAAGCGAAGACGGCGCGATCAGCGCCGGCGCAGCGCCACCCCGGTGGATCAGAACTGTCGCGACCACACGCGGCCGCGAGAATGCGACCAGATCGCGTGACGTGGATGAGGGACAGTGCGAACAGCACGGCCCTCATCCACGGCGCGGGATCTGGGCCCATTCGCAGCGAGCCGCCCTGGCGGTTCGAGAGATCCTCTCCCGTTGAGAGACTCGCCGCGTGCCCAACTCCCACGGAACTCCCACACCGGTGCGCCGGCCCGCCCTCGGGCTCCTGCTGGCGCTCGCCATGACCCTGGTCTTGATCGTCGCCGGCACACCCACGGCGCAGGCCGCACCCCCGCGTGTGACCGTGATCGGCGATTCGGTTCAGGCCTCGTTCACCTTCGCGCCACAGGCCACCCGCAACCTGGGGCGCGGCCTGAGCCTGCGCATGGAGGCGCAGGTGTGCCGCCGGCTGTCGTCGATGGGGTGCATGAGCGTGCCGCCGTCGGCGGTGGTCCTGGCCCGCTCGCTCGGCCCGCGCCTGGGTGACGTGGTGGTGGTGAACGTGGGCTACAACGACTGGGCCGGCAGCTACGACACCGGGGCGGCCATGGCAGCGTTCCGCCGCGCCGGCGTCCGGGCTGTGGTGTGGGTGCTGCTGCGCGAGGCCGAGCCGGGCTCGGCGGCGATCAACGCCCGCATCCGCGACGTGGCCCGCCGCGCGGCGCGGCGCGGCGATCAGCCGCTGGTGCGGGTGGCCGACTGGAACCGGTACAGCGCCGGTCGCGCCGGCTGGTTTGCCGGGGATCGCGTGCACCTGAGCGGCGCCGGTGCGATGGGCCTGTCGGTTCTGTTGCGCGAGGAGGTCCTCTCGGTCCTCGCCGAACTGGGCACATCCGTCGACGGGCGCCCGGTCACCACCCGACTCGACACACATCGCCTGCGCACGCGGGCGACCGCCATCGCGCCTGACGGCGACGTGCTGTGGGTCGCCGGCGCGGGGCGCCTGACCGCGCGCGACGACCGCAACGGACACGCCCGGCCCGGCGTCTCACGCCTCGACGCCGGCGAGACGCTCGTGAGCGACGGCACGGCGGCCTGGCGTCACGACCGGACCGGCACGGGCACCCTCACCCGAGTCGACGGGGCGGGTTCGCCCGGAGACGACGCCGCCGCGGACGACATGGGCACGGGCACCATTCTCCTGGCCGGAGACGGCACCAGGTTGTGGGCGGTGAGCGCATGTGACCGGGCGTCCGAGGCGGACTGCCCGACCGGGCAGCGCCTGCGCCGGCTCACCGCCGGCGACCCCGCCCACGCGGCGACTCCCCCGCTCCTCGGCACCGCCACGCACATCGCCGTGAACCGGCGCGCCCTGTGGACGGCCACGGTGGATCGCGCCGGGCGGGCGCGACTTGAACGCCGTGACCCGGCCACCGGACGCCCGCTGCGCACCACCCGCCTGGCCCACCGGCCCTCGGCACTGGCCGCCGGCGCACGCGCCGGCTGGGTGCTGACATCGCGCGGCGATCTGCTGCGAGTAAGCGCCACCGGACGCACCCAACGAGTACAACGCGGCCTGGCAACGATCACGGCCGCCGGAGACCAACTCTGGGCCCTGCGACGAGACCGACGGACGGTGGTGAACCTGCACCCGACCACCGGCCGCGTGCGCGGCACCGCCCGCGCCGCCGCCCGCCTGTCGAACACCATGGCCATCACCAACCGGCACGTCTGGGCGCTCTCCACCTCCGGACGACTCCTGGTGCGCCTGCCCCGAGCCTGACCACGGAGAAAGACGCCCCGAAGGGGCGCGCATTTCCTACGCTCCGAACTCCGCCGGCCCACCGGACTGAGGTCCGAGGCGGAGCGAACCCGTCCCACCCACCGCCACGCGGTGCGGCTCTGGGGCCGTGGAGATGACCGGCCAGGGACGGCCCTACGGGCTGACACCCAGCCGTTGGACAGCCCCGACCGGGCCTGCCCACATCCCCACAGCCACAACGAGGGAATTTTCTAGAGGGAGAACCCCAAGAACGCCCCGAAGGGCGCGAAGTAGACGCCCCGAAGGGGCGCGAAGTAAACGCCCCGAACAACGCCGACCGACCGAGCTGAGGCCCGAGGCGGGAGCGACAGCGACCCGCCAAGGGCCGACCCACGACCACGCCCCACACCACACCGGCCACGACCACGATCGTCCCAGGTGGGGTGCATGCGAAACGCAAGCAAGCCGGCGAAGGC
>JBIQJW010000272.1:0-2306 GCA_044507145.1 Actinomycetota bacterium | reverse complement strand
CGCGCTGGCCGCCGACGGCATGTACGACGACGAGTGCCCCGGCGCGGGCATGATCGCCGGCATCGGCCGGGTGTCCGGACGGGAATGCATGATCGTCGCCAACGACGCGACGGTGAAGGGCGGTACCTACTACCCGGTCACGGTCAAGAAGCACCTGCGGGCCCAGGAGATCGCCGCGCAGAACCGCCTGCCGTGCATCTACCTCGTCGACTCCGGCGGCGCCAACCTGCCCAACCAGGACGAGGTGTTCCCCGACCGCGACCACTTCGGCCGCATCTTCTACAACCAGGCCACCATGTCCGCGCAGGGCATCCCGCAGATCGCGGCGGTGCTCGGATCCTGCACCGCCGGCGGGGCGTACGTGCCCGCGATGAGCGACGAGGCCGTGATCGTGCGCAACCAGGGCACCATCTTCCTCGGCGGCCCACCGCTGGTGAAGGCGGCGACGGGTGAGGTGGTGACCGCCGAGGAGCTCGGCGGCGGCGACCTGCACTCCAAGACCTCCGGTGTGACCGACCATCTCGCGCACGACGACCGCGACGCGCTGCGCATCGTGCGGCGCATCGTCGCGACGCTCGGACCCAAACAGGCCCCGCCGTGGGACGTGCTGCCGACGGTGGACCCCATCGCCGACCAGACCGAGCTCTACGACGTCGTCCCGGTCGACTCCCGGGTGCCCTACGACGTGCACGAGGTCGTCACCCGCATCGTCGACGGCGGCGACTTCGCGGAGTTCAAGGCCGAATACGGCACCACCCTGGTCACCGGGTTCGCCCGCATCCACGGCCACCCGGTCGGCATCATCGCCAACAACGGGGTGCTGTTCGGTGAATCCGCGCTCAAGGGCGCGCATTTCATCGAACTGTGCGACAAGCGCAACACCCCGCTGGTGTTCCTGCAGAACATCTCGGGCTTCATGGTGGGCCGCGACTACGAGGCGGGTGGCATCGCCAAACACGGCGCCAAGATGGTCACGGCGGTGGCGTGCGCGCGGGTGCCGAAGCTGACCGTGGTGATCGGCGGCTCCTACGGCGCCGGCAACTACTCGATGTGCGGGCGTGCGTACTCGCCGCGCTTTCTGTGGATGTGGCCCAACGCCCGGATCTCGGTGATGGGCGGGGAGCAGGCCGCCTCCGTGCTGGCCACCGTCCGCGGTGACATGACGCCCGAGGAGGAGGAACGGTTCAAGGAACCGATCCGCGCCCAGTACGAGCACCAGGGCAACCCCTACTACTCGACCGCACGGCTGTGGGACGACGGCGTCATCGACCCGGCGGACACCAGAACCGTTCTCGGGCTTGCCCTCTCGGTGGTGGGGCAGGCCCCGCTCGAACCGGTTTCCTACGGCGTGTTCCGGATGTAAGGACCTCCGCTCATGAGTTTCGACACCGTCCTGGTCGCCAACCGCGGCGAGATCGCCGTGCGGGTGATCCGCACCCTGCGCGCGATGGGCATCCGCTCCGTCGCGGTGTTCAGCGACGCCGACACCGGTGCCCGCCACGTCGCCGAGGCCGACGTGGCCGTGCGCCTCGGGCCGGCCGCCGCGCGGGAGAGCTACCTGAACATCGAGGCCGTCGTCGCCGCCGCGCAGCGCACAGGCGCCCAGGCCGTGCACCCCGGATACGGATTCCTTTCGGAGAACGCGCAATTCGCCGCGGCACTGCAGGCCGCCGGGATCGTGTTCATCGGTCCGCCGGTGGCCGCGATCCAGACCATGGGCGACAAGATCGCCGCCAAGGCCGCGGTGGCGAAGTTCGGAGTGCCTGTCGTCCCGGGGGTCGTCCCGCACGCGAGGAGGACAAACGACGGGAGCGCCGGCCTGGCCGACGACGACCTGATCGCCGGGGCCGACGAGGTCGGGTTCCCGGTGCTGGTCAAACCCTCCGCCGGCGGGGGCGGCAAGGGCATGCGCGTCGTGCACGACCCCGCCGACCTGCCCGCCGCGCTGGTCTCCGCCCGCCGCGAGGCCGGCGCCGCGTTCGGCGACGACACGCTGTTTTTGGAGCGGTTCGTGCTCAACCCGCGCCACATCGAGGTCCAGGTGCTCGCCGACGCGTTCGGCAACGTCGTGCACCTCGGCGAACGCGAGTGCAGCCTGCAGCGCCGCCACCAGAAGGTGATCGAGGAGGCGCCGTCGCCGCTGCTGGACGCCGCCACCCGCGCCCGCATCGGCGCCGCGGCCTGCGACACCGCCCGCAGCGTCGACTACACCGGGGCGGGCACCGTGGAGTTCATCGTCTCCGCCGACCGCCCCGACGAGTTCTTCTTCATGGAGATGAACACCCGCCTGCAGGTCGAGCACCCGG
>JBIQJW010000271.1:0-2310 GCA_044507145.1 Actinomycetota bacterium | reverse complement strand
GGGCCATGGCGATCCTGGGGCTGTTCATCTTCGCGGTGTGGCTGCTCACCACGCCCGGCGGCTACCCGTGGTTCGCATGGGTGTGGCTGGGCCTGGCGGTGCCGCCGGCCCTGCACCTGGCCGTGTACGTGATGCGGCCCGGCGAGCGGGCGGCGTTGGCCGAACGGGTGGAGGTGCTCACCACCACCCGCGCCGGGGCGGTCGACGCCCAGGCGGCCGAGCTGCAGCGCATCGAGCGCGACCTGCACGACGGGGCACAGGCCCGGCTGGTGGCGCTGGCGATGGACCTGGGGCGCGCCGAGGCGCAGATGGACGCCGACCCGGCGGCGGCGCGGCGCATCATGAACGAGGCGCGCGACCAGGCGACGCTGGCGCTGGGCGAGCTGCGCGATCTGGCGCGCGGGATCTATCCCCCCGTGCTGGCCGACCGCGGCCTGACCGCCGCGATCACGGCGCTGGCGGCCCGCGGCCCGCTGGAGGTGACCGTGGACGGCGAGCTGGAGAGCCGCCCCGCGCCCGCGGTGGAGGCCGCCGCCTACTTCGTGGTGGCCGAGGCGCTCACCAACGCGGCCAAGCACTCGGGGGCCCTGCGCGCCCAGGTGCGCGTGCGCCGCGAGGGCGAGCGGCTGTCGGTGGAGGTGAGCGACCCGGGCAGCGGGGGTGCGGACGCGACCGGCGAGGGCCTCACCGGCCTGCGCCGGCGGGTGGAGGCGCTGGACGGCGACATGCGGGTGGCGAGTCCCTCCGGCGGGCCCACCCTGGTGCGCGCCGAGCTGCCGTGGGGTCGCGCCGAGGAAGGTTAGGACGCGCTCGGAGGGGTCGACAGCGGCCCGCGCCCGGTGCGAGAGTGGACCCGGGCGCGGGACACGCCTTATCGAAGCGCGGGGCAACGACGGAGATGAGAGCCCCGCCGCGCAGATCACGCCAGACGCTTGGTTGAACAGACGCTCTCCGCCGGCGGTCCCGCGTCCTCCGCTCGACCCGTGGCGGCGCGTTCAGCCCGTGGCGAGCGGCCGGCGCACCCGCGCCAGCAGGCCGCGCCACCGGCGCACGCACGTGTCCCAGCCGTGCTCGGCGGCGAACCGTGCGCCGCGTTCGCCCAGCATCTCGCGCAGCGGCGCGTCGGACGACATGCGCGCGAGCTGGCGCCGGTAGCTGAGCGCGTCGGTGTACAGCAGCCCGCCGCCCGAGCGCGCGCTCTGGCCGGCCAGCACGTCGGATGCGGCGTTGGCCAGGGTGGGCCGGCCCGCGCGCCACGCCTCCAGCGCCACCAGCGACAGGCTCTCGTGGGGGCTCGGCAGCACCACCGCCTCGCAGGCGTCCAGCAGCCCGGAGCGGGTGGCGTCGTCGACGAAGCCGGTGGTCACCACCCAGTCGGGCAGGTGCATCGCCCCGGCCGGACGGCCGGCCAGCACCAGGCCGTATGCGCCGCCGTGCGCCCGGTAGCGCTCGTGGGCGCGCACCAGCGCGTCCAGGCCCTTCGCCGGGTCCACGCGCCCGACGTAGAGCACGAAGCGCGCCGGCAGCTCGGGGATGCGCCGGCGGGCGTCGGCGGCCGAGCCGGGCGTAGCGGGGTCCAGGCCCGCCCCCACGATGGCCTCGGGGCGCCCGCGCAGGCCGTGCAGGTCGTCCACAAGGCGCCGCTCCTCGGGGGTGAGGAACGCCAGCCCGGCGGCCATGGCCACCAGGCCGCGGGTGAGGCCGAAGCGGAACATCGGCTCGTCGTGGGCCAGCGGCACCAGCACGCTGCGGTCGGCCACCAGGGGCATCGCGAGCTGGGTGGTGCCGTACAGGTAGGTCCACAGGGCCACGGCCTCGTGGCGCGCGCCGGCGTGGCGCAGCGCGGCAAGCATGCCCGGCGCCACCGGCCCCTGTGCGCGCGCCCACGCGCGCTCGGCGTCGTCGCCGCCCACCCCCACCGACAGGGCGCGCACCAGGTCGGCCGACCTGCGCGGGTCGGGGCGGTCGGCGGGGAAGCGGTGCACGCGCACGCCGTCGTCGTCGGTGGTGCCCGGCGCGTAGTGGGGCGCCCAGGTGAGGTAGTCGCGGGCGGTGGTGGTGTACACCTCCACCTCGTCGCCGGCGGCGGTCAGCGCCCGCGCGGTGGAGCGGCACAGCGCCTCGGCGCCGCCGGCCACCTCGGCGCCGTAGCGCTGCACCACGAAGGCGACCCTCAGGTGTCCCGCTCCAGTTCGGCCACGCGCGCGGCCAGGCGCTCCAGCTCGGCGCGCTGGCGGTGGCGGTCGCGCTCCAGTTGGGAGATCAGGTCGGCCAGGCTGGGGGCGATCAGACGCAGCACGGCGCGGCGGG
>JBIQJW010000270.1:0-2313 GCA_044507145.1 Actinomycetota bacterium | reverse complement strand
GCGGCCACCACCAGGAGCAGCAGGAACCACAGGCTGATCTCGATCGCCCCGCCGATACCGAAGATCAACGCCAACACGATGAAGATGATCAGGAGCGCGAGCACTGGGTCCGCCTTTCGTGAACAGGTGGTGCGTTCATACCCGCCGGGGGCTCGGGGTAAGCGCGGACACCGGTTGGGTTTTTGTTAGTGTGCCCTTACTAAATGTCTACGCAGTCCCTTTCCGGAGCCGGCTCCACGCCGGCGGTCGCGGTGGTCACCGGCGCTGCGGGCGGTATCGGCCAGGCGGTGGTGCGCGCCCTGGCCGATACCGGCGCGCGGGTGCTGGCCGCCGATGCCGACGCCCGCGGCGCCCGGGCGCTGAGTGACCGCCTGAGCGCCGACGGGGCGTATGTCATCGACGCCTGCGTCGACGTGCGCGACCCGGACGCGGTGGGCGCACTGGTCGCCCGGGCCGAGGAGGACCTGGGCCCGGTGACCACGGCCGTGAGCGTGGCGGGGGTCCTGCACCCCGGGACGGTGCTCGAAACCGATATCGCGGCCTGGCGCGACACGTTCGCCGTGAACGTGGACGGTCCGTTCAATCTGGCCCGCGCCGCCGGCGCGGTGATGGCACCCCGCGGGGCCGGTGCCATCGTGCTGGTGAGTTCCAACGCCGCGCGCGTGCCCCGAATGGGGATGGCCGCCTACGCATCCTCCAAGGCCGCCGCCACGATGCTCATGCGCTGCCTGGGTCTGGAGCTGGCGGGTGCCGGCGTGCGCTGCAACGTGGTGTCGCCGGGCTCCACCGACACCGCGATGCACGAATCCCTCTGGCCCGACGGCAGCGCGGCGCGGCGCTCGGTGGACGGCTCGCCCGAGCATTTCCGCGTCGGGATCCCGTTGGGGCGCATCGCCGCTCCGCAGGACATCGCCGACGCAGTTCTGTTCCTCACATCCGATCGTGCGCGGCACATCACCATGCAGGACCTGGTGGTGGACGGCGGCGCCGCCCTGGTGGCCTGATGACGACGACCCTGGTGCGCGACGACGCGTCTCCGCTGGATCACTACGAGCCGGGGAGGGCCACATTGGTGAGCTCCCCCTCCGGCACCCGGTTGGCGGTGGGCATCGGTGCCGTGGTGCCGCCCGGGGAGGGGCCGAACCGCCTCGCGGGCGTCGGTCGGCGCGCCGCACGCACACTTGCCGAGGCGGGGGCCCAGGGCCTTCCGCCGCTGGTGATCGGCGCGCTGCCGTTCCACCCGGGGGTGGAGCCGCATCTGGTTGTGCCCGAGCGTCTGCATCTGGGCGCGCCTCTGTGCGCGTGGGGTGACGACGTGCCCGCGCCGGTGTTCTCCGCCACCCCCACCGCGCGCCCGGTGCCGGGCCCGCAGGAGTACGCGGCGCGGGTGGCGGACGCCGTGGCGATGCTGCGCGCCGGCGACGGGCTCGACAAGGTGGTGCTGGCCCGTGCCTTGGAGCTGCGCGGCGGCGGGCCGACCGACATCGCGGCGCTCATCAGACGTCTGGCGGCGCGTGACCCGTGGGCGCATGTGTTCGCTGTGGATCTTCCCTCGGCCGATGGGGGCCGGTGCACCCTGGTGGGGGCGAGCCCCGAGACGCTGCTGCGACGCACCGGGGATGTGGTGGAGTCGTTGCCGCTCGCCGGTTCGGCCAAGCGACACCCTGATCCGTGCGAGGACGCGCGCCGCGGCGCCGCCCTGCTGTGTTCGGACAAGGCCCGCGACGAGCATGCGGTGGTGGTGCGCGCGATCGTCGATGCCCTGGGCCCACTCTGCTCAACGCTGGAGGTCCCCTCGGGCCCGGAGCTGATCCGCACGCGGGCGATGTGGCATCTGGCCACCCGCATCCGTGGGCGCCTGATCGACCCGCAGGCCACCACGGCGCTGGACCTGGCCGGCGTGCTGCACCCCACCCCGGCGGTGTGCGGGCTGCCGCGCGATCGCGCCCGCGAGGCCATCGCGCTGCTCGAGCCGCGCGACCGCGGCTTCTACGCCGGCGCGGTGGGGTGGCAGGACGCGGCCGGCGACGGCGAGTGGATCGTGGCGATCCGTTGCGCCGAGGTGCACGCCGACATGACGCGACTGTGGGCCGGCGCGGGCCTGGTGGGCGAGTCGGACCCGGCCGGGGAGCTGGCCGAGACCACCGCCAAGTTCGGCACATTGCTGTCGGCGCTCGGCGTGCCGGAGGGTGTGTGAGCACCACGCGGGTGCCGGGCACCGAGCCCGTGCCGTCGCCGTGGCCGGCCGACGCCGTGGCCGCGCACCGCGCCGCCGGCCTCTGGGTGGGTGAGGACTTCGGGGGCTTCCTGCGC
>JBIQJW010000041.1:0-15437 GCA_044507145.1 Actinomycetota bacterium | reverse complement strand
CCGTGTCCGGCGACCTCGTGGTGATCGCGAGCACGCCCGACGCCGCGCGCGCCGTGCTGGCACCCGACGCCACGCTGGCCGACGCCGCCGACTTCTCGGCCGGCACGGCCGGGATGCCGGAGTCGGTGAACGGCATCAGCTGGATCAACATCACCGAATCGGTCGATCAGGCCGGCCGTGCCGGGCTGTTCGAGGACGCGCCGGCCGAGATGCTGCCGAACCTGCGGCCGCTGCGCAGCGCCGCGTCGTGGTACTCGGGCGGCGACGAGCCCACCTTCGAGGCGTTCGTCCGCATCTCCGAATAACGCGGCGGGTCCGGGTGCGCCGTCGTGGCGCACCCGGAGCGCGCGAGACCGGTTCCGGCACCGCCGGGACGGCTGGTAGTGTGCGGCGCCCCGCGAGCGGAGGAGGCTCATGGCCCAGTACCTGTTCACGTCGGAATCCGTGACCGAGGGTCACCCCGACAAGATCGCCGACCAGATCTCGGACGGCGTCCTCGACGCGGTCCTCGCCGAGGACGCCGGCGGTCGTGTCGCCTGTGAGACGCTCATCACCACCGGACAGGTGATGGTGGCGGGGGAGATCTCGACCTCCGCGCGCCCGGACATCCCCGGCATCGTGCGCGACACGATCCAGCGGATCGGGTACACGCGGGCGAAGTACGGCTTCGACGCCGAGACCTGCGGCATCTCCGTGGCGCTCGACGAGCAGAGTCGCGACATCGCCGCCGGCGTCGACGCGGCACTCGAGGTGCGCGCAGGTGGCGACGACGACCCGTACGACCTGCAGGGCGCCGGAGACCAGGGCCTGATGTTCGGCTACGCGTGCGACGAGACGCCCGAGCTGATGCCGCTGCCGATCACGCTGGCGCATCGGCTGGCGGAGCGGCTTGCGTCGCAGCGGCGCGGTCCGCTGTCGTGGCTGCGGCCCGACGGCAAGGCCCAGGTGACGGTGCGGTACGAGGACGACGTGCCCACGGCCGTCACCTCGGTGGTGCTCTCCACCCAGCACGCACCGGAGATCGGCTGGGATGAGCTGCGTGAGGCGGTCATTCAGAATGTCGCGCGCCCCGTGCTGGAGGGGTTCGAGTTCTGGAACGACGACATCGAGTTCTTCATCAACCCCACCGGCATCTTCGTGGTGGGCGGGCCCCAGGGTGACTGCGGACTGACCGGGCGCAAGATCATCGTCGACACCTACGGCGGCATGGCCCGCCACGGCGGTGGCGCGTTCTCCGGCAAGGATCCCTCCAAGGTGGACCGCTCGGCCGCCTACGCGGCGCGCTGGGTGGCCAAGAACGTGGTGGCCGCCGGCTTCGCCCGCCGCTGCGAGGTGCAGGTGGCGTACGCCATCGGTGTCGCCCACCCGGTGTCGGTGTCGGTGCAGACCTACGGCACCGAGACCCGCACCCCCGAGTTCATCGAGGACTGGGTGCGGTCGAACTTCGACCTGCGTCCGGCGGCGATCGTGGAGCGACTGGACCTGCGCCGGCCGATCTACTCGAAGACCGCCGCCTACGGCCACTTCGGCCGCGAGGACCCGGACTTCACGTGGGAGGACGCGACGATCGGCCTGGAGGCAGGGCAGAAGCTGGCAGCCGGCGTCTGAGGATGACCGCGGTGGGGGCCGCGGCCGGTGAGGACCGGGCGCCGGCCCCGGCCGGCCCCGCGCCGGCCCAGGTCCACCCGCTGGTGGACGCGCCCGGGCTGGATCGGGCGTTCGACTACAGCGTGCCGCCCGCCCTCGACGCGGCGGCGCGCCCGGGCGCCCTGGTTGCATGTCCGCTGGGGCGCAGGCACGTGCTGGGCGTGGTGGCCGGCAGGGAACCGGCGACGCACGAGGGGCGCCTGGTGGCAGTGGCCGGGGTGGTGGACGCGCCGGCGATTCCACCGGAGCTGTGGGACCTGGCCGGGTGGGTGTCGCGGTACTACATGGCGCCCATGGCCGCGTGCCTGCGCCTGGTGCTGCCCCCCGGGGCCGAGGGCTCCCTGCGCCGCACGCGCGACGGCGGCTGGCGGCTGGCGTCGGCTCCCACGGGGCGCGCTCCGCGCCTGGTCGCCGCCGTGGTGCCCGGCGCACCGGAACCGGCCACTGCCCGCCGGCGCTCCGTGGCGGCGGCGCTGATCGCCGCGGGCGGCAGCATGCCGGCCGCCGACCTGTGCCGCACGGCGCGCACCACGATGGAGACGCTGCGGCGGATGGACGGCGCCGGCGAGTTGACGTTGCGTCGCGAACGGGTGGGCCCGTCGGCCCTGATCGCGGCCGGAGGGCCCGCGCCGGCGCCGGACACGCCGCCGCGTCTCACCGGCGAGCAGTCCGCCGCGCTGGCGGCCGTGGAGACCGCGATGGCGGCCGGGGCACCGCTGCTGCTTCGGGGCGTGACCGGGTCGGGGAAGACCGAGGTGTACCTGCACGCCATCATGTCCGCGCGCGCCCGGGGCCGCGGGAGCCTGGTGCTGGTCCCCGAGATCGCGCTCACACCCCAACTCCTGGGACGGTTGCGGGCGCGGCTGGGAGAGCGGGTGGCGATCTGGCACTCGGCGATGTCCGGTGCGGAGCGTGCGGAGGAATACCGGCGCGTGCGCGACGGTGACGCCGATGTGGTCCTGGGGGCGCGTAGCGCGGTGTTCGCGCCGCTGGCGGACGTCGGGCTCATCATCGTCGACGAGGAACACGATTCGTCGTACAAGCAGGATCAGACCCCGCGGTACGACGCACGCCAGGTGGCGGTGCGACGCGCCCGCGCGTCCGGCGCGGCCACGGTCTTCGGATCGGCGACCCCGCGCCCGGAGACATGGCACGCCCTGCCGCGGTGCGACCTGACCGCCCGCGCCGACGGCTCGGCGCTGCCCCACGTGGAGATCGTGGACATGCGCACCCAGGGCGCCGGCCCGGTCTCGCGTCCGCTGGCGCGGGCGCTGCACGAGGCCGCGGGCCGGGGGGAGAAAGCGATCGTCCTGGCCAGCAGGCGCGGGTTCTCGCTGATGGCGCTGTGCCGGGATTGCGGGTGGATCGCGCGCTGCCCACACTGCGACGTCGCGCTGGTCCACCACCGGGACCCGTCGCGCCTGGCGTGTCACCACTGCGGCCACGCGGAGCGCCCGGCACGCGTCTGCCCGGCATGTTCCAGCACCGACGTCGCCCGGCAGGGCACCGGCACCCAGGGCCTCGAGCAGGCGCTTGCGCGTCTGGTGCCGTCCGCACGCCTGGTGCGGATGGACGGACAGAGCGCCGCCGGGCGCGGGGCCGTCGCCCGGCTGCTGGAGCAGTTCTCGCGCCCGGGTGCGGCGATCCTCCTGGGCACACAGATGGTGGCGAAGGGCCACGACCTGCCGGCCGTCACGGTCGCCGGCGTGATCGATGCCGACGGCCCCCTGCAGTACCCCGACTTCCGCGCGGAGGAGCGCGCCTTCGACCTGGTGGTGCAGGTCGCCGGGCGGGCCGGGCGCCGCGGTGAGGAGGCACGGGTGATCGTGCAGGCCTACGAGCCGGCGGCGCGCGCGATCCAGCTCGCGTCCCGCCACGCGGTGGAGGAGTTCCTGAACGGGGAGATCGCGCGCCGGCGCGAGCACGGCCTCCCGCCGTTCGGCCACCTGGTGCGCCTGGTGTTCGACGGGGACGCCGCCGATCCGGTCGCCGCGCAGGCGGGTGCGGTGGCCGAGGGGCTGCGTGAGGCCGGCGTGCGCGTGCTGGGGCCGGCGCCGCTGCACCGCCTGCGCGGTCGGCACCGGCGCAGTCTCCTTGCGCGCGCGCCGCGTGCGTCGGGAGTGACCGGTCCGCTGCGCCCGGTGCTGGCGGAGCGCATCCCCGAGATGCGCCGGGCCGGGGTGCGCGTGATGGTGGACGTGGACCCGCAGGACACCTGAACGGGCCTGCGGGGCGCGTTGCGCCGTGTGGGACGCATCGCGCCGGCCGACCCGATCGGGTGTCGGACCGCCGCGGTTCGCTACCCTTGTCGCGTTCTCACGCCCGGTCACCCGTGAAGGAGTGCACGTCAAATGCCGGTTCCGCGCCTGTTCGAGGTCTCCCCAGAGCCTCGCGAGCAGTGGGTGCATGTCCTCGCGACCCTCCTGGCCCTCGGTGGCCCCGAGACGCGCACCGCCCTGGTCGAAGAGATCTCCGGTGAGGCGCTTCCGGGCGCCGATGCGCTGTTGGTGCGCGAGCAGCGCGTGCTCCCCGACGGCACCATCGCCGACGTGGTGATCCGCGGCGCCGGCTGGACGCTGGTCCTGGCCGGGACCCTCGCCTTCGACGCCGACAACGGCGCCGAGCTGGCGGGGCTGTACGACAGCCTGGTGGAGACCGCCAAGGACCAGGTGATCCTGGTGGCGATCACACCCGACCGGCGCCCCTCGGCGGCGGTGCAGGCCGCGCAGGCCGCCGGCGTGCGCAACATCCGCCACCGCAGCTGGCTGCGCGTGCGCGACTGGATCCAGGAGCGTCCCGAGCGCGGGGCGGCCGAGGGCACCGACCTGGTGCTGCTGCGCGAGGCCGACTACTTCTACACGCCGCGGGTCGCTGAGCTGTACCGCCTCGAGGGGCTCATGCCGCTGGTCGGCCCGGCCCTGCGCCCGAGCTTCGCCCGCATCTTCTTCGACCTCAACGAGCTGGCGCCGGCGCCGCTCATCCAGACCACCGAGGCCGGTGTCGCACGCGTCGCCTTCCCGCGCACCGGGGACGCGCAGGTGGAGATCACGCTGGGCGAGCAGGGCCTGGGACTGGGCGTGCAGACCGACGACGCCGGGCCCGGATACGCGGCGGGCGACGCCGGCTGGCAGCGCCTCGCGGTGGGCGACGCCGCCGACTACGTCGCCGCGCGCGCCTGGACCCAGTCGACGGCGCGGCGCCTGCTTCCCGCGCGCCGTTGACCACCGCCGCGGCGGGCCGGCTGGTCGGCTCCTGGGAGCTGGAGGAGGAGATCGGCCGTGGTGGGCAGGCGGTCGTGTACCGCGCCCGCCACGCCACCCTCGGCCGTCCCGCCGCGGTGAAGCTGGTGCGCCGGTCGGTGTGGGCCGATCCGGCGTTCCGCGTGCGCTTCGAGCGTGAGTGCGACGCACTCGGGGCCATGGCGCATCCGCACGTCATCCCCGTGCTGGACGCCGGCGAGGACGGCGGTCGCGGCTATCTCGCGATGCGCCTGGCCGACCGAGGCAGCCTGGCCGCCCGCCTGCGCGACGGCGCGCTCGATCCCGAGCGGGCCGTGGGGCTCATCGCGGCGGTCGCATCGGCGCTCGACGCCCTCCACGCCGCGGGCCGCGTGCACCGCGATGTGACGCCGGCGAACATCCTGATCGACTCGGGCGCCGGTCCCTGGCTGGGCGATTTCGGACTGGCCCGCCGCATCGACGCCACCGCGGCCACGTCGGACGGGCTGCTCATCGGCACCGCCGGCTATCTGGCCCCGGAGGTCATCGAGGGTCGGCGCGCGGCTCCCGCGTCCGATCGCTACGCGCTGGCCGCGGTCGCGTTCCACGCGCTCACCGGGCGTGCGCCCCACGTGGCACCGGACGTCGCGGCGGTGCTCTACGGGCACCTCCACCGCAGGCCGCCGTCGGTGGGGGAGATCCGCCCCGACCTTCCCGCGGCCCTCGATGAGGTGTTCGCCCGCGCGCTGGCGCGCCGGCCGCAGGACCGGCCATCCACGGCCGCCGGATTCGTGGCGGAGCTGCGTCGCGCACTTTCGCCCGCGGGCGCCGACGCGTCCGTTCCGCCGCCGTCGCCGACGGCGATCCTCCCGGTCGCACCGGCGCCGGCGGACGCACGGCCCACCACGGTCCTCCCGCGCCGGAAGCGGCGCCGCGGGCGTGCGGTGGTCGCAGCCGCCGCGATCATCACGCTGGCCGGCGCCGTGGGTGCCGGTGGCGCCACCCTCTACACCATGCGCGACGCCCTGCCCTTACTGGGCGAGGCGCCGGTCGCGATCGCCGAGGCCACCACGGTGCCCGGCCCCGACGGTGTTGAGGTTCCCGCCGGGGCCCTGCAGCCGAGCGATCTCTTGGAGGGCGTCCCGGGTGAGGGTGGCATCGCGGCGACGGTGGGCGACGTCCGGGTGGTCTCGCTGCCCGGTGGGGTCGCGGCGCTCGATCCCTCGCGTCGCGCGGCGGACGAACTGGGGTTGTCGGGGGCTCCGGTGACCGTGGACGGCCGTCGCGTGGGCACGCTGGCCATGACGCGATGGGGCTTCTTCTTCGGGGGTTCGGCATGGGGCTTCGTGGCCATCCGCGAACCGGCCGGTGAGCGTGGGTTGGTGGTGAGCGGCGACCACCGCGCGGTGCGTGACTACATCGAGGCGCTCGGCGCATCGATCGGCGCCCGCATCCTGCCGGGTGCCTGATCCCGGGAGGTGCCGCCACCGGCCCGGGTGGGCCGCGGCGCGATAGTCTGCGCCGATGGCCGCACACACGCACGATCACGATGGTCACGACCACGACCATGACCACCACCACGACGAGGAGCGGGCCGAGGCGGTCCGCGACGCCGTCTTCGAGCAGATCCGCCAGTATGGGGACCCCGTGCTGCGCACGCCCACCATCGAGGTGAGCCGCTTCGACCGCGATCTGCGCGACGAGGCCGCACGGATGGTGGAGATCATGGACGCCGCCGGTGGGGTGGGACTCGCCGCGCCGCAGATCGGGATGCTCACCCGCATGGCCGTCATGCGCTTGGACGACGACCACGCGAAGGTCACCGTGCTGTGCAACCCCCGCATCGTCTGGCGCTCCGAGGAGGAGGAGGACGGCGTGGAGGGCTGCCTGTCCATCGGCGAAGCCACCATCGCGGTGAATGTCTCCCGGGCCCTGTCGGTGCGCGTGGAGGCACAGGACCTCGCCGGGGCCCCGATCGAGATCGAGCCCAGCGGCTATGCCGCGCGCGTGGTGCAGCACGAACTCGATCACCTTGACGGCGTCCTGATGATCGACCGCACCGGCCCGGAGGATCGCCGAGAGGCGCTGCGGGCCCTCCGGCGCGGCTGAACCCGCCGGTGACGCACACCACCAGGTCGGCCTGATGCGCATCGCCTATGCGGGCAGTCCCGAGGCGGCGGTGACGCCCCTGCGAGCGTTGCACGCCTCCGCACACGAGGTCGCCCTCGTCATTACGCAGCCCGACCGTGCCCGCGGGCGCAGGGGCACACCCACCCCGACCCCGGTCGGCGTGGCCGCCGGCGACCTCGGGCTGCCGCTGTTGCGTCCCGAGTCGATCAATGCACCCGAGGCGCTCGAGGCGCTGGAGGCGGCCCGGGTCGACGCCCTGGTGGTGGTCGCCTTCGGTCAGATCCTGCGCGACGGCATCCTGTCGCGGTGGCCCTGTGTGAACGTCCACTTCTCCCTGCTGCCCGCATACCGGGGCGCGGCGCCGGTGGAGCGGGCGATCATGGACGGCCTCACCGAAACCGGCGTCACGATCATGATGATGGACGCGGGGCTCGACACCGGGCCCATGCTCACCACAGCCCGCACGCCGATCGGTCCGGACGACACCGGCGGGGGCCTCACGGCACGGCTGTCCGAGATCGGCGGCGAGCTCCTCGTCACGACGCTCTCGGGGATCGAATCCGGTGCGCTCACCCCGGTGGCGCAGCCGGAGGAGGGCGTGTCCATCGCCCCGAAGATCGGTCCAGCCGACCGCGTCATCGACCGGTCGGCCCCGGCGGCCGCGGTCGCACGGCGCATCCGGGCGCTGGCACCCGGTATCGGCGCCACCTGCCGCATCGGCGGCGAGCCGTTCAAGGTCTGGGCTGCGCGCGAGACGGCGCTCACATCGGCGGCGCCGCTGTCGTCCGTGGACGGGCACCTGGTGCTCGCCTGCGCCGACGGCGCGGTCGAGATCACCGAACTGCAGCCGCCCGGCAAGGGGCGGATGGCCGCGGGGGACTTCCTGCGCGGCTGGCGCGGCACACTCGAGTGGGACGGTGGGGATGTCTGAGCGCGGCGTCGCGCGTGAACGGGCCGTGGCGCTGCGCGTACTGCGCCGCGTGGACGGCGGGTCCTACGCGGACCGCGCATTCTCCGCGGAGGCCCGGCGGGCCGAGCTCGATCCTCGGGCCCGCGCGCAGGCCATGCGGCTGGTGTACGGCGCGGTGCAGCGCCGGCGCACGCTCGATTGGCTCATCGACGGCAGCCTGGACCGACCCGCGGCACTCGAACCGGCGGTGCGCGACATCCTGCGGCTCGGCGCGTTCGAGCTCATGTTCTCGGACGGCACGCCGGCGCACGCCGCGGTGGATCAGGCGGTGCGCCAGGCGCGGTCGTTGCGCGGCAGCGGCCCGCGGGCGTCGGCCCGCGCCGGCGTGGTCAACGCCGTCCTGCGTCGCATCGCCGACGAGGGCGCCGGACGCCTGAGCGAACTCGAGGCGCGCGGCCCCGAGGGCGCGGCGCTGCGCCACTCGATGCCCGAGTGGATCGCGGCGCGCCTGGTGGACGGTCTGGGGGCCGACGACGCGGCCAGGGTGATGGCCGCCGCGAGCCTGCCGGCCGAATCGGCGCTGCGATGGAACCCGCTGCGTGGCCCTCGTGCCACGCTCGAGGCCCTGTTGCCGCCCGGCTGGCGCCGTGACGACGAGCTGGCGCCGGAGGCCTACGTGCTGTCCGGGGCCTTCGCGCTGGAGGACACCGAACCGTGGGCCAGAGGGCTGGCGATGGCGCAGAGCCGCGCGTCCCAGATGGTCGCGCGCGCCGTCGACCCACGCCCGGGCGAGCGCATCATCGACCTCACGGCGGCGCCCGGCGCGAAAACCACCCATCTCGCCGCGCTGGCGCACGGCGGGGCGCGCATCACCGCGGTCGAGTTGCACCCGTCGCGCGCCCGAGCCCTGCGGGCCACCTGCGCCCGCATGGGTGCCCGCGTGGACGTGGTGGAGGGCGATGCGCTCACCGTCGAGCTGGAGGGTGGCGCCGACGCCGTGCTGGTGGACCCGCCGTGCACCGGGACCGGCGTGCTCTCCTCGCGGCCGGACGCGCGCTGGCGCAGGCGCGAGGAGGCGCTTGCTCCCCTGGTGGAACTCCAGTCGGCCTTGCTCGGACGGGCGCTCGAGCTCGTGCGCCCCGGTGGGCGGGTCGTGTACTCCACCTGCAGCCTCCTCGCCGAGGAAAACGAGGGCGTGGTGCGGGCGCAGAAGGCGACGCTGGACGACCTCGCCGCACGCGTCCCGGCCGCCGCACACCCGCGCCTGCCGGGCGCACTGCTGACACTGCCGCACGTGCATGGCACCGACGGCTTCTTCATCGCGCGCATGCGCAGGGAGGATTGATGGGCGATCTGTCCGGGCCGATGGTCCTGCCGTCGGTGATGTCCGCCGACATGTTGCGGTTGGGCGAACAGCTCGACGGCCTGATCGGCGCCGGGTGCCGCGGTATCCACGTCGACGTGATGGACGCCCACTTCGTTCCCAACCTGACGGTGGGGCCCGATTTCGCACGCGCGGCCGCCGAGCCGATCCACGCGGCGGGCGGCCTGGTCGATGTGCACCTGATGGTGTCGCGTCCGGGCGACGTGGTGCCGCTGTTCGCCCCCGTGGCCGACGCGATCACCGTGCACCTGGAGGCCGATCCCCACCCGCACCGCCTGCTGGGCCAGATCCGCGAGGCGGGCTGCCGTGCGGGTATCGCCCTCAACCCGGGGACCCCGCCCGAGCACGTGTCGGAACTGGTGGGGCTCTTGGACTATGTGAACGTGCTGGCCGTGAACCCCGGCTTCGCCGGGCAGTCGTTCATCGAGACCACGCCCGGGCGCATCGCGCGGCTGCGGGCCCTGATGCCGGATGACGTGGCCATCGAGGTGGACGGCGGGATCGGCGCGGCCACCCTGCCCGCCGCGCGCGATGCGGGAGCCACGATGTTCGTGTCGGCGTCGTCCATCTTCGGGGCGCCGGACCCCGTGGCGTCCTTTCGCGAGCTGACCGGTCTGGCCGGATGAGGTGCCCCCGCCGGTGAGCGCGGACGGCGCGCCGATCACCGCGGCCGAGGCCGCAGCATTGGCCCGCGCCCGTGAACTCGCGCGCACGGCCCGCGGGCGCGTGAGCCCGAATCCCCTGGTCGGCGCGGTGGTGCTGCGCGACGGGGTCACGGTGGCCGAAGGGTGGCACGACGGGCCCGGGCGGCCGCACGCGGAGGCGATGGCGCTCCGGATCGCCGGCGATGCCGCCCGCGGCGCCACGGTGGTGTGCACGCTCGAGCCGTGCTCGCACCACGGCCGGACGCCGCCGTGCGCCGAGGCCCTCGTGGCCGCCGGCGTGGCCCGGGTCGTGGTGGGCTGCCCGGATCCGCTCGAGCGCGACCGTGCCGGCGGCATCGACGTGCTGCGCGCGGCCGGGATCGAGGTGGTGTGCGCGCAGGGCGCGGAGGCCGAGGCGTGCCGCGACCTCATCGCCGACTTCCTCACCTGGGGCCTCACCCGGCGCCCGTTGGTCACCCTCAAGCTCGCCACCAGCCTGGACGGCAAGATCGCGACGGCCACCGGTGAGAGCCGCTGGATCTCGGGCCCGGATTCGCGCGCCCTGGTGCACCGGTGGCGCGCCGACGCGGACGCGGTGGGGGTGGGCATCGGCACCGCGCTGGCCGACGATCCGCGCCTCACCGCACGCGGCATCGACGCCCCGGTGAATCAGCCGGCCCGCGTGGTGTTCGACTCGACCGCCCGCCTGCCGGCCGACGCGGCGTTGTTCGACGATCCGGACGGGCCGCCGGTGATCGTGGTGGTGGGTCCGGAGGCGCCCGAGGCCCGCGCCCGCGCACTGGTGGATTCCGGGGCGCAGATCATCGGCGTCGCCGGCGACTCCCGCTCGCAACGCCTGGAGGCGGCGCTGGACGGCCTGGGCGCGCTGGGGATCCAATCGCTGTTCGTCGAGGGCGGCGCGGGCCTCGCCGGCGCGATGGTGGAGGCGGGCGTGGTGGACCGCGTGGCATGGTTCCTCGCACCGATCCTCATCGGCGGTATCGGTGCCCCGTCTGCGATCGGCGGCGCGGGTGCCGCTGAGCTGTCCGGAGCGGCGCGGGTGCGGGACATGCGGGTGGAGCACGTGGGCGACGACATCCTGGTGCGGGGCGCGCTGCGGCCGCCCGCCTGGGCGGGGTGAGGGGGAGCGGTGTTCACCGGATTGGTCGAGGAAGGCGGGACGCTTCTGGAGCGGGTGCCCGGAGCGGAGGGCGCGCGCCTGGTGCTGGCGGCGCGCGGGATCCTCGAGGGCCTGCGACTGGGCGACTCGGTGGCGGTGAACGGCGCCTGTCTGACGGCCGTGGCGATCGAGGCCGACCGATTCGCCGTCGACTGCGTGGCCGAGACGCTCCGCCGCACGACGCTGGGCGGGCTGGAGGTGGGCGACCGCGTGAACATGGAGCGCCCCCTGGCGGTGGGCGGGCGGCTGGACGGCCACCTGGTCCAGGGGCACATCGACGGGGTGGGGCGCGTGCGCGCCGTGCGCCCGGAGGGTGAGAGCGCCGTCCTGGAGATCGAGGCCGACCCGGCCCATCTGCGCTACATCGTCGAGAAGGGCAGCATCGCCGTGGACGGCGTCAGCCTCACGGTGGCAGGGCGCCTGCCCGACGCGTTCACCGTGGCGCTGATCCCCCACACGATGGAGATGACCACGCTCGGCGCCCAGGCGCTGGGGCGCTCCGTGAATCTGGAGTTGGACGTGGTGGCAAAATACGTTGAGGCGCTCGCCGCGCCGTACGCCCCATCCCGGGAGGGGAATCGATGAGCAGCACCCAGGCGCAGTTCGCGACGGTCACCGAGGCGATCGAGGAGATCCGCGCCGGGCGGATGGTGGTGATCGTCGACTCCGAGGACCGCGAGAACGAGGGCGACCTGGTGATGGCGGCGCAGTTCGCGACGCCGGAGGCGATCAACTTCATGATCGCCCACGGCCGCGGGCTCGTGTGCCTCGCGCTCACCGAGGAGCGCTGTGACCACCTCGGGCTGCGGCCGATGGTCCGTCGTAACGAGGCTCCCCACGCCACGGCCTTCACCGACACCATCGAGGCCCGCCACGGCATCACGACGGGCATCTCCGCGCCCGACCGCTCCAAGACCATCATGGTCGCCATCGATCCCACCGCGGCGCCCGAGGACCTGGTGAAGCCCGGTCACGTCTTCCCGCTGCGCGCCCGCCCGGGCGGTGTCCTGGAGCGCGCGGGCCACACCGAGGCGTCGGTCGACCTGGCGCGGCTCGCCGGCCTCATCCCGGCCGGCGTCATCTGCGAGGTCACCAACGACGACGGCACCATGGCCCGGGTGCCGGACCTCGTGCCCTACGCGGCCAAGCACGGCCTGAAGATGATCACCATCGCGGACCTCATCGAGCACCGCCGGCGCACCGAGCGGCTGATCGAGCGCGGGACCGCGGCGCGCCTGCCCACCGAGTTCGGTGACTGGACCGCGGTGGGATACCGCTCGATCGTGGACGGCAAGCACCACCTCGCGCTGGTGAAGGGCGAGGTGGACGGTATGGACGACGTGCTGGTGCGCGTCCACTCCGAATGCCTCACCGGCGACGTCTTCGGCTCCCAGCGCTGCGACTGCGGGGCGCAGCTGCACGCCGCGATGCGGGCCATCGCCGACGAGGGGCGCGGTGTGCTGCTGTACATCGCCCAGGAGGGGCGAGGCATCGGGCTGCTGAACAAACTGCGGGCCTACGAGCTGCAGGACCAGGGGCTCGACACGGTCCAGGCCAACCTCGAGCTCGGGTTTCCGCCGGATCTGCGCGACTACGGGATCGGCGCCCAGATCCTCGTGGATCTCGGCCTCACGTCCATCCGGCTCCTCACCAACAACCCCAAGAAGATCGTGGGCCTCGAGGGGTACGGCCTGTCCGTGGTGGACCGCGTCGGGATCGAGATCGCGCCGGTCGAGGACAACCGCGACTACCTGCGCACCAAGCGCGACAAGATGGGACACATGCTGCACCACCAGGATCTGCGGTTCGCCAACGGCGACGACGGCGAGGTGGGCTGATGGCGCGCAGCGGTCCGCCCCGTGCGGCGGAGCCCCTGGCGGACCCGTCGGTTCGCATCGCGGCGGTGGTCGCCGGGTTTCACCGGGAGGTGGCCGAACGCCTCCTGGACGGCGCACGCCGGCGGTTGGCGGAGGCGGGGCTCCCCGACGGCTCACTGGATGTGCGCTGGGTGCCCGGTGCCTTCGAGCTGCCGCTCGCCGCGCGGACCATGGCGGACCGGGGCCACTACGCGGCGGTCATCGCCCTCGGCCTCGTCATCCGCGGTGAGACGGCACACTTCGACTACATCTGCAACGCCGCGTCCACCGGGCTGAGCCGGGTGGGGCTCGACACCGGCGTGCCGTGCGCGTTCGGGGTGCTCACCACCGAGAACCGTGCTCAGGCCGACGCCCGCTCGGGCGGAGACGTCGGGAACGCCGGCGCCGACGCCGCCGACGCCGCCGTGGCGATGGTCAACCTCATCCGCGAGACGGCGTAGCCGAAGGCGGACTCCGCGACCCCGAGGCTCAGGTCGGGCCCGCGTCGCGCCGATGCACCGGCAGTGATGCGACGCGAAGGGGTGGCCATGGGGCAAAGTGACGCGCGGCGGTGGTGTCTCGTGGGCGCGGCGGCCTGTTCGCTCGCCTGGCTCGCGCCGACGGCCGCGGCCACGCCCGCCATCAGCACCGACGCGGTGTGCCTGCGGCCGGCCCAGACCGTCGACGGGCAGCAGATCTCGCCGGCCCTGCGCATCGCGGGCACGGGCTTCACGCCGGGCGCATCCGTGTCGCTCACGCGCGGGCGCAAGGCGGTGACCGGGACGGCCCGCGACGACGGCGCGTTCGACGCCGAGCTCAGCGTCATCGACATCCTGGGGTCGCGACTGCCGGCGGTGCGCAACGTCACGGTGCGGGCGAGTGACGCCTCCGGCGCCCTCAGCAACACCCTGCGCCTCAAGGCCGCCCCGCTGGCGTTCTCCGCCTCGCCGGCGCGCGCGACTCCGAGCGCGACCGTGCGGTTCCGCTTCTCGGGATTCCGGCCGGGCCGGATGATCCACGCCCACTACGTCTTCGAGGGACGGGTGCGGGTGAGCGTGCCGATGGTGCGTGCCAAGGCACCGTGCGGCACCGCGGCGGTCCGCAGGGTGCAGATACCCATCGCGCAGCCCCAGGTGGGGAGCTGGTCGGTCCAGTTCGACAACTCGGCGCGATACTCCCCGCGCTCGCGTCCGCGCATCGGCGCGGTCATCGACGTCTACGCCGCGGGGTCCCGCTAAGACTCGACGCCGCCGGGCCTGCCGGCGGCGGAATCCGTGGGCGCCCGAGGGCGCCCGGTACGACTAGGCGGCCTTGCTGACCTTGCCGGCCTTGAGGCAGCGCGTGCAGACGTACGCGCGCACCGGCGTGGACCCCTTGAGGATGCGCACGCGCTGCACGTTCACGTTGAAGCGCCGCGGCGTCGCCCGCATGGAGTGGCTGCGGTTGTTCCCGAACTTGGGCGCCTTGTTGCAGACGCTGCAGACCTTCGCCATCTCCGCCGTCTCGCTTCCGTCGCTGGTGCCGACGCCCTCACGGCGTCCGTGCGGCCCCGGATTATGCTCGTTGAATGCGGCCGAACGCAACCACGAGTCTCCGCCCGGGTCCGCCGCTCGGCTTCGGGAAGGGTACACCGTGGCCGGCCGAAGGTCCCGCCCGCCGGCCGGATCCGGCCCGGTGGGCCGATCCGATCGACCGCCTGAAGGGGGTCGGGCCGGCCCTGGTGCGCCGGGCGGCGTCTCTGGGCATCGTGACCGCGGCCGACCTGCTCATGCACCTGCCGGTGCGCTACGAGTCGTTCGACGACGGGGTACGACCGCTCGCCACGATCCGCGCCGGGGAGGAGGTGACCGTGCGGGTGGTGCTCGACGCCATCACGGTGCGGCCCACCCGCCGGCGGCACCTCAAGATCGTGCAGGCACGGGTGCACGACGACTCAGGCCGCATGGTGGCCACCTGGTTCAACCAGGCGCATCTCGCGCGCCGGTTGCATCCGGGCGACACGCTGCTGCTGCGCGGCAAGGTGGGCGGGGACGGCGCCCGGGAGCTCGCCGTGCGCACCCACGAGGTGGTGGGCGGCGCCGGTTCCGAGGGCCTGCACACCACGGGGCTGGTCCCGGTATACCCGGCCGGCGAGCAGATGCCGGTGCGCCGCCTGCGCGAGCTGGTGGACCTCGCACGCCCCCTGGTGCGGGCGGCCCCGGACCTGATCCCGGCCTGGGCCCGCGTGCGGCTGGGCCGGCCCAGCGCCGCGGATGCCCTCGGCGCCGTCCACTTCCCGCGCACCCGCGACGCCGCGGCCGAAGGCCGCCGCCATCTGGCCCTCGAGGAACTGCTGGTCCTGCAGGTGGGACTCCTCGCGCTGAGGCGTCGGGACGCGCTGCACAAGCGCGCCGTCGTACTCCCGGCCACCGGAGCGCTGACCGGTCCGGTCGTGGCGGCCCTGCCCTTCACGCTCACCGACGAGCAGC
>JBIQJW010000269.1:0-2318 GCA_044507145.1 Actinomycetota bacterium | reverse complement strand
GTGATGTCGTCGCTCCACATCCGCAGCAGCAGCGCCCGCTCGGCGGCGGCGCCCAGCGCAGCGAGCGGGCGCTCACGCACCTCCCACCCGTGGCAGAAGGGGCAGTGGAACACCGAGCGGCCCCACCGCGGCCCGATGCCCTCCAGCGTCGGCGGGCGGTACTCCATGCCGGTCGCCAGCAGCAGTCGTGCGCCGCGCACCCGGTCGCCGTCGGCCAGGTCCAGCGTGAAGCCGTCGCCCTCGCGAATCGCGGCGACCACCTCGCCGTCGCGCACGCGCACGGTCGGGTGGGCCCCCACCTCGGCGCGGCCGATCGCGTAGAGCTCGGAGGGAGGGCGGCCGTTGTGGCCCAGGAGCCCGCCGATGCCGTGTGCGGGCAGGTTGCTCTGGCCGCCGGCATCGATCACGAGCACGCGCCGGCGCGCCCGTCCCAGCACCAGCGCCGCGCTCAGTCCCGCCGCGCCGGCGCCGATCACGATGCACTCCCATGTGGTGTCCATGGGGCCAACGGTGGCAGGGTCGTGCCGTCAGTGGCAACATGGTTTGCCATGTCGGCAAACAGCCCCGGTGAGACGGGCATCGACGCCCGCGTGCGCGCGCGGCTGCGCGAACTGCGCACCCAGCGCGGGCTGACGCTGCGCCAGGTGGCCGAGCTGGCCAACCTCGATGTGTCGACGCTCAGCCGTCTGGAGGCCGGTAAGCGCCGGCTGGCCCTCGATCACATCCCGGCCCTGGCCGGGGCGCTGGGGGTGAGCGCCGACGACCTCCTGGCCCCCGCCCCGGTGCAGGATCCCCGTGTGCGGGCGCGGCCGTTCACCCGGGACCGCCTCACGATGTGGCCGCTCACGCGCAACCGGCACGCCGGGGGGCTGCAGGCGTTCAAGATCCGCATCGACGCGTCGCGCACCCGTCCTCCGGATCCGCTGCCCGTGCATGAGGGCCACGACTGGATCTACGTGATGAGCGGGCGGATGCGCCTGGTGCTGGGCGACCGGGATCTGGTGGTGGAACCGGGCGAGGCCGTGGAGTTCAGCACGTGGACCCCGCACTGGTTCGGCGCGCTCGACGGGCCGGTGGACCTGATCGCGCTGCTGGGACCCCACGGGGAACGGGTGCACGTGCGCAGCGCCGACGGCGAGGACGCGCCCTCCGGTTAGGGTGCACGCGATGTCCGACCCCGACACCGCAGGACGGCTGGAGATGCTGGTGGTCGCGCGCTGGCTCGATGACGGCCGCCCGGAGTCCGGCGAGGTGGACCTGCCGCTGGCCGAGGCCGTCGAGGAGCTGGAACTCGACGACGGCCGGGCCGGCCTGCTGGATGTGATGGCCGCGCTGGGCGAACTGGAGCACCGCGGCGTGATGAGCGTGAGCTGGCCCGGCGGGGTCGCCGCCCGCCGTGTGCGCCTGACCCTGGCCGATGCGGTGCGCCGCGACGCGCGCCGCCTGTTCGGCGACTGACACACGGCGCCCCGCCCGGCGGCCCTCACGGGTCGCCGGGCGGGCCCACCACCTACGCCGGCGTGGCGGGCGACGCCGGGGTGGCCGGCGGACGCACGGCGATGCCGAGCTCGCGCAGCTGCGCGTCATCCACCTCACCCGGGGCACCGCTGAGCGGGTCGGCGCCGGTCGCGGTCTTGGGGAAGGCGATGACGTCGCGGATCGACCGCTCGCCGGCCAGCAGCATCACCAGACGGTCGAGCCCCAGCGCGATGCCGCCATGGGGCGGGGCGCCCAGCTTCAGGGCCGTGAGCAGGAAGCCGAACTTCTCGGCCGCCTCCTCGTCGCTCAGGCCGATCAGCGCGAACACGCGCCGCTGCACCTCGCGGTCGTGGATGCGGATACTGCCGCCGCCGATCTCCAGCCCGTTCAGCACGATGTCGTAGGCCAGGGACAGCACGCCCGCGGGATCCGACTCCAGGCGCTCGGCATCCTCCGGGCGCGGGGCCGTGAACGGGTGGTGCAGCGCCTCCCAGCGCTCCTCGTCGGCGTTCCACTCCACCATGGGGAAGTCGACCACCCACGCCGGCGCCCACGCGCCCTCGGGGATGAGGCCGTGGCGCTCGGCGAAGCGTGTGCGCAAGGTGCCCAGCACCGACTGCGCCACCGGTTCCGCATCGGCCACCAGGGCGATGAGGTCACCCGGCTGCGCACCCAGGTCGGCGGCGATGGTGCCGAGGAACTTCGCCACCGGCGATCGCAGCGAGCCGTCGTCTTCCACGGCCGCCCACACCAGGCCCTTGGCGCCCAGCTCGCGCGCCTCGGCCATGAGCTCGTCACCGATCTTGCGGCTCACGCCGGCGCCGGCGCCCGGCACCACC
>JBIQJW010000268.1:0-2329 GCA_044507145.1 Actinomycetota bacterium | reverse complement strand
AGGTTGCGCTTGACCGCGTCGCTGGCAGTGGGGTTGTTGGGACTCATATGGGACTCCTCCGGGTGCGTGGGGCGTTTGGGGGTCTGGATCATTGCATCAGCAGTGTGCCCGCCGTGTCGCCGCGGACCACCTGCAGGGCGAGGCGGGCATCGCGCCCCGCGACGGCGGTGCGGAAGCCCTGCAGGTCCTCGAAGCGGCCGGCGCTGGTGGCCACGACGACGTCGCCCTCGCGCAGGCCGTTGCGTGCGGCGCGGCTGCCGGCGGCGACCGACTCGGCCAGCACCCCGGCGACGCCGGCCTGGCGCAGCGGCGCCGGCAGCTCGGCGAAGCGCGCGCCGGCCAGCCGCGGGTCGAGCACCGCGCCGTCGTAGCGCCCGGGCAGCTCGCGCAGGCGCGCCTGCAGCTGCAGCGCCTCGCCGTCGCGGCGCACGTCGAGCGTCACCGGCGTGCCGATGGCCTGCAGGCCCTCGAAGTTGTGCAGCGCCGCCGGGTCGGCGATGCGCTCGCCGTTGGCGGCGACGATCACGTCTCCCGGCTGCAGCCCGGCGGCCGCGGCCGCCGACTCGGGATACACCCGCGTGACCAGCGCGCCGCGCGGCACGTCCAGCGACAGCGCGCGCGCCAGCCGGGCATCCACGGCCTGCGCGTCCACGCCCAGCGTGCCGCGGCGGACGACGCCGTCGTTGGCCAGCAGCTGCTGCATGATGTTGCGCGCCAGGTTGGCGGGGATCGCGAAGCCCAGGCCGATGTTGCCTGCCATGGAGCCGCGCGGGTTGAAGCTCGCGGTGTTGATGCCGACCAGCTCGCCATCCAGGTTCACCAGCGCGCCGCCGGAGTTGCCGGGGTTGATCGAGGCGTCGGTCTGGATGAAGTCCTGGAAGCCCAGGCCCGCCAGGCCGGTGCGGCCGACCGCGGACACGATGCCGGAGGTCACCGTCTGGCCGATGCCGAACGGGTTGCCGACCGCGACCACGAAGTCGCCCACGCGCAGCTGGCTGGAATCGGCCAGCCGGACCTCGCTCAGGCCGTCGGCGGGGATGCGCATCAATGCCACGTCGGTCTCCGGATCGGAGCCCAGGAACTCGGCCTCGACGGTGCGCCCGTCGGCCAGCGTGACCGACACCGCGTCGGCGCCCTCGATCACGTGGTGGTTGGTGATCACGTAGCCGTTGGCGGCATCGACGATCACGCCGGACCCCAGGGACTGGCGGATCCGCTCCTGCGGCACGCCGGGGAACATGCGCCGGAAGATCGGATCGTTGAAGAAGGGGTTCTCGATCCGCACGCGCTGGGTGCTGTGCACGCTCACCACGGCCGGCGTCACCGCCTCGAGCATGGGGGCGAGCGACGGCAGGGCGCGGCCGCCGACCTCGACGGGGAGGGCGCCCCCGAGCGCGACGGTGGACGCGGGCGGCGCGGGGTTGGCGCGGGCCGGCGGCTCGACCAGTCCGTCGCGCAGGGCCATCGCGGCGAACCCGCCGAAGGCGGCAGCCGCGAGCAGGGCCAGGACAGTACGGAGCGGGCGTCGCGTCATGGGCGTTCGGCGCATTTCGGGCAGTGTCCCCCGTTCAGTAGTGTCAACAACGTGAAGTCTCGCGCGCCGGGTTTCAATCGACCCTGAAAACCCTTCGCGACCGGTTGACGACCGCGGCCCTGCGGCGTACGTTGGCCCCTCGCGGCCACTACATCTTGTGGTCGCATTCGGTATCCCGACCCAAGCGCTGGTGATACGCGCCGGGACGGGCGAACGGGGCCAGGGGCGGCACAAACGGGAGTGGCGACAGGATGAGCACGGGCAAGAGCACCCTGCGTGCGGTGAAGGCGGTGGACGACGTGGACCAGGGCGTACTGGGCGACGCCATCCCGATGCAGCCGGCCTCGGCCGACATCTGGGACAAGAAATACCGCCTCAAGACCAAGGCCGGCGAGCCGGTGGATGCCGACATCGACGGCACCTACCAGCGCGTGGCCCGCGCGCTGGCCGACGCCGAGGCCACCCCCGAGCTGCGCCGCCAGTGGTACGACCGCTTCCTGTGGGCGCTGCGCCGCGGTGCGATCCCCGCGGGCCGCATCACCTCCAATGCGGGTGCGCTCGAGCACAAGCCCGCGACCTCGACGATCAACTGCACCGTGTCGGGCACGATCACCGATTCGATGGACGGCATCCTGGAGAAGGTCCACGAAGCCGGCCTGACGCTCAAGGCAGGCTGCGGCATCGGCTACGAGTTCAGCACGCTGCGTCCGCGCGGCGCGTTCGTCGCCGGCGCCGGCGCGTACACCTCCGGCCCGATGTCCTTCATGGATATCTACGACAAGATGTGCTTCACCG
>JBIQJW010000040.1:12778-15621 GCA_044507145.1 Actinomycetota bacterium | reverse complement strand
GCACGGCGCTGCTGGAGGAGATGGAGCCGTTCCTGGGGGGCGGCGAGATGATCTCGAACGTGCGCACCGACGGCTCCACGTGGGCCGACCTGCCGTGGAAGTTCGAGGCCGGCACGCCCCCGATCGCCGAGGCCATCGGCGTGGGCGCCGCCGCGCGCTACCTGGCCGGCCTGGGCATGGAGGCCGTCCGGGCCCACGAGGTGGAGATGGCCACGGCGCTGCTGGACGCGCTCTCGGAGGTGCCGGGCATCACCATCTACGGCCCGCGCGACCCCGCGCGACGCGGCGCGGCGGTGTCGTTCTCCCTGCCCGACATCCACCCGCACGACATCGCCCAACTGGTGGACCGCGACGGCGTGTCGGTGCGCGCCGGCCACCACTGCGCCAAGCCGCTGATGCGCGTGCTGGGCGTGGGCGCCACGGCCCGGGCCAGCGCCTACGTGTACAACACCCCCGACGATGCCGAGCAGCTCGCGCGTGCGCTGGGGAACGCCCGCGCCGCGCTGGCCTAGCCACAACCGGGAGCCACATGGGCGGACTGGACGACCTCTACCAGGAGCTGATCCTCGACCACTATCGCCGCCGGCGCGGCGAGGGGTCGCTGGAGGAGCCCAGCGTGGCCGTGGACCAGCACAACCCGCTGTGCGGCGACGAGATCCACCTGGAGCTGCAGATCGACGACGGCGTGGTCTCGGCGGTGCGCCACACCGGCGACGGCTGCTCCATCTCGCAGGCCTCCGCCTCGATGATGAGCGTCGCGATCGAGGGTCGCACGCTGCCCGAGGCGCTCGACCTGGTGGAGCACTTCCGCCTGATGATGCACGGCGATGTCGCCGGCGATGAGGAACGGCTGGGCGACGCCATCGCCCTGGAGGGGGTCGCGAAGTACCCGGTGCGCATCAAGTGCGCCCTGCTGGGCTGGATGGCGGCGAAAGATGCAATCCTGACCCATGAGGCCGGCGTGTCCGGCCCCACCAGCGAGGAGGGCTGAGGATGGCCACCGAGGAAGAGATCCGCTCCGCCATGAAGGGCGTGGAGGACCCCGAGCTCGGCGTGAACGTGGTCGATCTGGGGCTGCTCTACGACGTGGCGCAGGACGATGAGGGCAACGTCCTGCTCAACATGACGCTGACGTCGATGGGCTGCCCGCTGACCGAGCAGATCCAGGGCGACGCGCAGGCCGCCGTGGGCCCGCTGCCCGGCGTGAAGAGCGTGGAGATCAACTGGGTGTGGGATCCGCCGTGGTCACCGGACTCCATGACCGAAGAGGGCCGGTTCCTGATGAAGGTGATGGGCTTTGGCTGAGTCGGCCCCCACGGCCGCCGCACCCGCCACCGACCGGCCGCTCACCCTCGAGGAGAAGAAGGCCGCAGCCCGCGCACGCGCGCGGGCTGCACGCGCCGCCGAGCAGTCCGGCCAGGCGTTCGTCACCATCGCCCCCGCCGCCGCCGACTACATCCGCCGCTGCGCGGCCGAGCAGGGCCGGGCCGAGGGCGTGCGCCTGCGGATCCTCGCCGGAGGCTGCGCCGGGCTGGAGTACAAGCTGGACCTGCTGGAGCGCGGCGAGACGGCCGGCGACGGTGAGCGCGCCGTGGAGTCGAACGGCGTCACGATGCTGATGGACCTGAAGAGCGCCATCCACGTGACCGGTTCGGTGATCGACTACGAGGACGGGCTGCTGCGGCGCGGGTTCCGCATCAAGAACCCGAACGCCACGTCGACCTGCTCCTGCGGGGACAGCTTCGGCGCGTAGGTTCTGGCCCGCGCTCGGCGCGTAGGCCGGGCTAGCGGGTGGGCACGGCGATGCCGTCGCCCGGCCCGGCGGGCCGGTCGCCCTCGGGCACGGCGTCCACCAGCACGGCCCCCACAGGAGCCGTGGGCGTGGCCGACGCGCCGCCCTCGCGGAACGCCTGCGGCACCTCGTCGGCGCCGCGCTCCCATGCCAGCAGGAACGGGTACGGGTTGATGGCATCGGCCTCGATGCCGCCGGGCCGGATCTCGAAGTGCAGGTGCGGCGGCGTGGTGATGGCCTGTCCCGTGTTGCCCACGAAGCCGATCACCTGCCCGCGGCTGACCCTGCCGCCCTCCACGGCGGCCGGGGCGAACGCGGAGAGGTGTGCGTAGTAGAACCAGTTGCCGCGCTCGTCGGTGAGCCACAGGCGGTTTCCGCCCAGCGTGTTGACACCCACCTTCGAAAGCGTGCCGTCGGCCACCGCCACCACCGGCGTGCCGGTCTCGGCGAACAGGTCGATGCCGTGGTGCACCACGGTGACCGCGCGCGCGGCCATGTAGTCGTCCGAGTAGCCGACCTCGCCGAACACCGGGAATGCGTAGCCGTCGCCCGGCGACAGCGACTCCACCGGCGCCCGGCGGCGGGGCAGCGGCGACAGGGGCGTGGGGCTGGGCGCCGTGAGCGGGGACGGCGTGGTGGTGCCCGTGGTGCGCGGAGCCCTGGGCGCCCGGGTGGTCGTGGCCGGCGCCCTGCGCGTGGTGGCGGGCGGGGCGGTGGTGGACGGCTGGGTGCTCCCCGGCCGCGTGGTGGTGGACGGCGCGGTGCCGGATGCCGGCCCCGTGATGGTCGCCGGCTCGGGCTCGCCCGGGGCGGCGTCCAGCTCCAGGTGCCCGATCACGAACGGGCTGCCGATGACCTTCGCGGCCGCCGGATCGGTCACCTCCACGCGCATGGCGTTGACGCTCACGCCGGTGGCGGTGTCGTTGCGCTTGAGCCGGGCCTTGTCCACCACGCCGGTCACGGCCAGCCCGAAGATGGGCTCGGGAGCGTCGATCGAATGCCCGCCCGCCAGCGGAATACCCGCGGCGTCGCACGCCGCCCGGCCGCCGCG
>JBIQJW010000040.1:0-12768 GCA_044507145.1 Actinomycetota bacterium | reverse complement strand
ACGCGCATGGCGTTGACGCTCACGCCGGTGGCGGTGCCGTTGCGCTCGAAGAACACCAGCGTGCCGATGCCCTCCGCCGGCGCCCGCGACCCGGGCCCGGCGGAGACCGCGGCGCCGTTCACGGTGAGTCCCTCCACGGAGGCCCCGTCCATCGCGGCGGCGCTGCCGGCGGTGCCCGCGTCCACGCGGGCCGAGAGCCGCAGGGCTCCGATGGTGACCCGGCCCTCGAACAGGCTCAGCCCCGTGGCCACCACGGTGCCCGTGGCCTCGCCCGTGCGGCCTCGGTCGGCGACGCCCACCGTGGTGGTGATGGAGGTGATCGTGCCGCCGCCGGAGGGGCGCAGCATGTCCGCCGCCGAGGTGCGCTCGAGCGTCCCCGCGCTGACCGCCACGGCACCCTGGGTGCCGCCGGGCAGCAGGGCGCCGTACCCGGTGGCGGACACCTCGGCGGCCGAGGCGGCGCCGGGCAGTGCGATGAGGGCGCCGGCGCACAGCGCGGCGCGAAGAAGCTGGCGTCTCACGGCCGTCAATCTTTGCCGCTTTGCCGGACGACATCAACGCCGCCGGCCCCGGCGGGCCGAGGTGTTGCAGTGGGTGCAACGGCGACCGTTGCAGACGACGCCCCTGCAACCGTCCCGGTTTGCGCGCCGGCGCCGGACTGTTGTACCGTGCGCCGGTGCCCGAATCCGGGGTCGTTCCGACCCCCAGTCCTGCCAGCGCGTAGGAGGCTCGTCTTCTGAGACGCCCGCGTTTCCTCACCATTCTCGGCCTCGTGGCCGTGTGCTCGCTGTTCCTGCTCATCACCGGCGTGGCGAGCACCGAACCGGCCGCAATCGAGAATCAGCGCGCACAGGTCGCGCAACTGCAGGCCGAACTGGACCGCATCAACGGCGAGGTCGCCGTGGCCGCCGAGGCCTACAACGGCGCCCGGTACGAGCTGGAGCAGGTGAGGGGCCGCATCACTCAGAACACCAAGGACATCAAGGTCACCAAGCGTGACCTATCGAAGATGCAGGGCATCCTGAACGAGCGGCTGGTGCGCCTGTACACCACCCGCGAGCCGTCGCTGGCCGAGGTGCTGGTGACCAGCGGCAGCATCGCCGAGGCCGCCGACAAGCTGGAGCTGATCCAGCGTGTGGGCGCCCACGATGCGTCGGTGGTCCGCAAGCTGCACGAGAACCGCGACCGGCTGGCCGAGCTGCGCGGCGAGCTGATCAAGGACCGCAAGACCGCGGCCGACCACGTCGCCAAGCGTGCCGCCGAGAAGCAGCGCATCGAGGGCCTGCTGGCCGAGCGCCAGCGCGTGCTGTCCAGCGCGAACGCCCGTCTGCAGAACCTGTTGGAGGCCGAGCGCGAGCGTCAGCGCCGCGAGGCCGAAGAGCAGGCACGTCTGGCCCGCCAGCGCGCCGCCGCGCAGGCCGCCCAGGAGCGCAGCGCGCAGTCGGCGCCGTCCTCGTCGGGTTCCGAGTCACCGGCGGCGACCCCGTCGTCGTCCGGTTCGGAGGGTTCGTCGGAGCCCTCGGGCGCGTCGTCGGAGCCGTCCGCCCCGCTCCCCAGCGGCTCGGGCAACGCCGCGGCCGCCAGCGTGGCGATGCAGTACCTCGGCACCCCGTACGTGTGGGGCGGCGAGTCGCCGGCCGGCTTCGACTGCAGCGGCCTGGCCGCCTACGCCTACCGCCAGATCGGCAAGAGCGTCCCGCACTACACCGTGGCCGCCTACAACGCGTTCCCGAAGGTGCCGCTGGGATCGCTGCAGGCCGGTGACCTGGTGTTCTTCAACGGCCTCAACCACATGGGCATCTACATCGGCGGCGGCCAGTACGTCCACGCGCCGCAGACCGGTGACGTGGTGAAGGTGTCGTCGATGAGCGGCCGCAGCGACGTGGTGGGAGCGGTCCGCCCGTAGGTCCCGCCCGGCGGGCGCGCGGCTCAAGCCACGCGCCCGCCGGCCGACGCAGGAAGGGTGAGCACCCCCCTTCCCCGCCACGCCGCGGCCGCCTGCGCGGTGCTGGCCGTGCTGACCGCCGGCGTGGTACCCCGGGCCGATGGCGCCCCCGCCGCGGTCGCCCGCGTGCAGGCGACACATGCCGCGCTGGAGTCGACCACGGCGGAGCTGGCGCTCACGCGGACCCGGGCACGCGCGCTGGCCGGGAGCGCCCTGGCCGCCAACGTGCGCCGCCAGCGGGCCCTGGAGGGCCGCAAGGCCCGCCTGCTGGCCGGGTTGCGCGATCAGGTGCCGGAGGCGACGCGGGCCGTGGCGCGTGCCCGTCGCAGTGCGGCGGCCCGGCGCCGCGCCGCCGCGGCAGCCCCCTCCCCCGCCGTCGCGACGGCCCCCACCGGTTCGGATGCCGCCCTGGTGAGCGCCATCGACGGATATCTCGCGTCGAAGGCCAGCCCCCTCACCGGCGAGGGCGCGACGTTCGTGGCCCGGTCGCGCGCGGTGGGCCTGGATCCGCGCCTGCTGGTGGCCATCGCCGGTGCCGAGACCGCGTTCGGCACCTACGGGCCCTCGCAGACCATCCACAACCCGTTCGGCATGGGTCCCGGCATCGTCTACGGCAGTTGGGCGGAGGCGATCGACGCCGCGGCCCGCAACCTGGGCGGCGACCTCTACCTCGGGTCCGGGCTCACCACCATCAGCGCGATCCACGGGCGCTGGGCCCCGGTGGGCGCGCAGAACGACCCCGGCGGGCTGAACGGGGGCTGGGCGGCGAACGTGGGGCACTACTTCTCCGAGCTGGGCGGTGACCCGGCCGCGCCGGTGTTCGGTGCCCGCACGGCGGCGCCCGAACCGGCGGCCCCGGCGGCCCCCGCCACGCCGGCGCGCGACCGGTCCCCGAGGCAGCAGGCGACCGCCCACGAGCACCCCGGCGATCGTCCCGCCCGCGGGACCGGCCGGCGCCTGGAGAGCCGCATGTTCCCGGACCCCGGCGATGCGGCGCCGATGCTGGACGCCGCTACGGGCTGAGGGTGGCCTCCGCGGCCGCGCCAGCGGGCCGGTACGGCCGGTGCAGCAGCGGGCTGGAGAGGATGAAGTCGGCCGTGGCCCGGTTGCACGCGATGGGAGTGTCGTAGACCACCGCGATGCGCAGCAGCGCCTTCACGTCGACATCGTGCGGCTGCGGCTCCAGCGGGTCCCAGAAGAACACCACGATGTCCAGGCGCCCTTCGGCCAGGCCCGCCCCCACCTGCTGGTCGCCGCCCAACGGGCCGGACAGGAAGCGGTGGACGGGCAGGTCGAGCTCGCGGGCCACCAGGCCGCCGGTGGTGCCGGTGCCGTACAGCTCGTGGCGGGCCAGGGTGCCGCGGTTGAACCGCGCCCAGTCCAGCAGGTCGGCTTTGCGGTTGTCGTGGGCGATCAGCGCGATGCGCTTGCGCTCGGGCATCGGCGGCGTGCCGCGGCGCGCGTCGAGGTGGTCGGCGTCCGGTCGGCGGTGGTGCATCGGGCCCTCCGAGCGTCGGCGTGGCGGTGGCGGCGTCCGAGTGTAGGCGCACTCCGCGCGGCGGACCACTATCGTCCTGTCACATGTCCGGCCCTCTCACTCGGCCCGCGGGCCTGGTCGCCCTGATCGCCTTCGCCGCCCTGGTGGCGGTGGCGGCCGCTCCTGCGACCGCCGATGCGGCGCGCGATGCACCGCCGTTCCGCGCCAAGGTGCGCATGGTGTCGCCGGCCGAGCGGGCGGCGATGACGCCGTCGGTGTGGCGCCCCGGGTGCCCGGTGGGGATCGCCAAGCTGCGCCATGTGAGCGTGCCGTTCGTCGACTTCCGCGGCCGCGTGCGCCGCGGTGCCCTGGTGGTGCACAACGACGCCGCGCGCGACGTGGTGCGCGTGTTCCGGCGGCTGTACGCCGCACGCTTCCCCATCCGGTCCATCCGCCCCATCCAGCGCTACGGCGGCGACGACTACGCCAGCATCGAGGCGGACAACACCTCGGCGTTCAACTGCCGGCCGGCGACCGGGTCGGGCAACTGGTCCCAGCACGCCTACGGGCGCGCGATCGACATCAACCCGCTCGAGAACCCGTACGTCTACGGCGACGGCACCACCTCGCATCCGCGCAGCGAGCGGTACCTGCGCCGGTCGCCGTACCGCCGCGGCATGGCGGTGGAGGGCGGCGTGCTGGTGCGCGCGTTCGATGCGGTGGGCTGGGACTGGGGCGGGCGCTGGAGCTCGCCGAAGGACTACCAGCACTTCTCCGCGTCGGGCGGATAGGTCCGGCGCCGGCGTTGCGGCTGCCCGCCGGCGCGGCTCGGTAGGCTGAGGACATGGTCCGACTGACGCGCATCTACACCCGCCACGGCGACGGCGGCGACACCCACCTGGGCGACATGAGCCGCACGCGCAAGACCGATCCGCGCGTGATCGCCTTCGGCGACGTGGACGAACTCAACAGCGTGCTGGGCGTCGCGCGGGCGCAGGGCGTGGGCGCGCCGGCCGACGAGTGGCTGGCCGCGATCCAGAACGACCTGTTCGACCTGGGCGCGGACCTGTGCCGCCCCCCGGGCGCCGACGGCGACTCGGCGCTGCGGGTGGTGCCCGAGCAGGTGGAGCGTCTGGAGCGCTGGTGCGACGAGGTGAACGACACCCTGTCGTCGCTCACCAGCTTCGTGCTGCCGGCCGGGACACCGGCGGCGGCGGCGCTGCACCACGCGCGCGCGGTGTGCCGGCGGGCGGAGCGCTCGGCCGTGGCCCTGTCCGACAGCGACAGCGCCAGCGTGGAGGCGATCCGTTACCTCAACCGGCTGTCCGACCTGCTCTTCATCCTGGCGCGGGCCGCGAACCGCGACGCCGGCGACGTGCTGTGGGTGCCGGGGGCGAACCGCTCCGGATAAGCACCGCCCGGCGGCCCTCCCCCGCCCCGGCGCATCACAGGGCGCCGGCGCCCCAGCGGCCCGCGATGTACTTCTGCAGCTCGTGCTCGTCGGTGATCTCACGGGTTCCGTTGCCGATGCGCACGTAGAACCGGCCGGCCTTCTGGTGGGTGCCGTCCGCCGCGACGGTGGTGACCGTGGCATGCACCGGGTGCGTGGACGGCTTCACGTGCACGCGGCATACGTCGACGCCACCCACCGTGTGGATCTGGCTGGTGACGTTGGTGGCCGCCGCCGCACCCACGGCGTTGAGCACCGCCTGGTGCAGGGCGAGCTGGAAGAGATCTCGGTCGTCCTTACCCGGTTTGCGCAGGGTGGCGTAGTCGGCCTCCAGGCCCAGCGGCTCGTCGTCGTCGGCCACGCCGATGAGCAGGGTGCCGCCCTCGGCGCCGTTGAGGAAGGCGGCGATGCTCTTGAGGCAGGCCGTCTCGATGTTCTTGGAGCGCTCGCCCTTGATGATGTCCCACCGGAAGGTGGACTTCTTTTCCAGGTGGGCGTCCTCGTTGCGCGCGATGAGTTCGCCGATGGGCACGTGCTCCTGGTTGGCCACGCGCGCCTGGCCCCAGACGCGGTCGGCGTAGTAGGCCAGCACCCGCTCGCGCAGCTCGGGTGAGCCCAGCAGTTGGTAGTGGAGCTGCTCGTTCGCCTCGTGGCGGTCCAGCAGGGCGTCGGAGAACCGTGGGTCGAAGGCGATGCGGAAGTTCTCGCGGCTGTTGGCGGCCGCCTGGCGCTGCACCTGCGGGTCGGCCACCAGGTCGGCCTCGGCGGCGTCGAAGAACAGCTTGTCGGCGTCGCTCAGGTTCATGCCGAAGCGCTCGTTGAGCTGGTCGATGATGGTGGACAGCGCCTCGTGCTCGGCCTCCAGGCGCCCGCCGGCGCCGTCGCCGATGATGGTCTGCACCGTGCCGTGGGTGTCGGTGAGGGCGATGGACCCCTCGAAGGTGAGGTCCTGGCGCAGGTGGCTCAGTTCCACCTCGTCGCCCAGGTCGATCTGCGCGCCCGGTGCGCGGCGGATGAGGCGCCCCAAGGCTTTGCAGAACAGGTAGTCGCGCTCCAGGTCGGCGTCGCCGAAGCGCACCAGTTGCGACAGGAACGCGTAGGTGCGCACGAACCGGTTGAGCGCGTCGCGGAAGGCGTCCTGGGCGTCCTCGTCCAGGTCGGTGCCGAAGCGCTCCACCGCCGGGCCCATGGCCTTCGTGATCCGCTCGTCGTTCTCGGCCGATGCGGGGGCCAGCAGCAGCTCGGTCAGTTCCACGATCTCGTCGGCGCGCAGCACGCCGTACTCGTCCAGGGCGGCGCGGGTGTCGTGCAGCAGGTTGGGGTCGGTGACCTCGGTGGTGGTGGCGCCGTAGTACGGCTCGAACGCGGCCTGGATGTCGGCGGCCTCGTTGCGGAAGTCGATCACCACGGTGCCGTCCTTGCCCTCCATGGTGCGGTTGAGGCGCGAGAGGGTCTGCACCGCGGCGATGCCCGACAGGGTGCGGTCCACGTACATGGCGCAGAGCTTGGGCTGGTCGAAGCCGGTCTGATACTTCTCGGCCACCACCAGGATCTGGAAGTCGTCGCCATCGAAGCGCTGCGGGGTCTGGCTCTCGGGAAAGCCGTTGGCGCTCGACTCGGTCCACTCGGCGGCCCCGTCGACCACCGTGCCCGAGAACGCGACCAGCACCCCGATGTCGCCGTGGCCGTGCTGGGTGATGTAGGCGCGCAGGGCCTGCGCGTACTTGAGGGCGTGCAGGCGCGAGGAGGTCACCACCATGGCCTTGGCCTGCCCGCCGATGCGCCCGGCGACATGCTGGCGGAAGTGCTCGACGATCACCTCGGCGCGCTGGGCCAGGTTCACCGCGTGCAGGCTCACAAAGCGCGCGATCGCCACGCGGGCCTTATCGGTGGCGTACTCGGGGTCGTCGGCGATGGCCTTGCCGATACGCCAATAGGTCTCGTAGGTGGTGTAGTTGGCCAGCACATCGAGGATGAAGCCCTCCTCGACGGCCTGTTTCATGGGATACAGGTGGAACGGCTTGGGCCGGCCCTCGTCCTCGGGGTCGGGGGTGCCGAACAGCTCCAGGGTCTTGCCCTTGGGCGTGGCGGTGAACGCGAAGAACGACAGGTTCGCCTGGCGCCGGCGGGCGGCGACGGCCCGCGCCAGGGCGTCCTCGGCCGGCGACACGCCCTCCAGCACCAGGCCGGCGTCGTCGGCCTCGGCGGCGGTGATCTCCTCTTCGGGGGTGGCGTCCGCGAGCACCCGCTTGAGGTCGCGGGCGGCGTCGCCGGTCTGGGAGGAGTGGGCCTCATCGACGATCACCGCGTAGCGGCGCGCCGGCAGCCCGTCGATCTTGTCGAGCACGAACGGGAACTTCTGCAGCGTGGTGATAATGATGCGCGCCTGCTCGCCCGCCAGCGCGTCGGCGAGCTGGCGGGAGTCCTGGTCGATGCGCACCACCACGCCGTGGGTGTGCTCGAACTGGTACACGGTGTCCTGGAGCTGGCGGTCGAGCACCCGCCGGTCGGTGATGATCACCACCTTGTCGAACACCGCCCGGTCGGCCGAGTCGTGCAGCCGGGCCAGGCGGTGGGCCAGCCACGCGATGGTGTTCGACTTGCCGGATCCGGCCGAGTGCTGCACCAGGTAGTTCTGCCCGGCGCCGTGCGCGCGGGCGTGCAGTTCCAGCCGGCGCACCGCATCCCACTGGTGAAAGCGCGGGAAGATCACCCGCGCCGGTCCCTTCGCGCCCTTCTCCCTGGCCTCGACGTGGATGAACCGGGCGATGAGATCCAGCCACGCGTCGCGCTGCCACACCCGCTCCCACAGGTATGCGGTGCGGTGGCCGTGCGGATTCACCGGGTTGCCGGCGCCCATATCGGGGCGGCCCTGGTTGAACGGCAGGAAACGCGTCGCCCGGCCGGCCAGGCGCGTGGTCATCTGCACCAGATCGCTGTCGAGGGCGAAGTGCACCACCGCCCGCCGCGCCAACGCCACGTTCTTGGGGTCGCGGTCGGCGCGGTACTGGTGCACGGCATGCGCCACCGTCTGCCCGGACAGGGGATGCTTCAGCTCGGCGGTCGCCACCAGCAGACCATTGACCAGCAGCGCCAGGTCGATGGTCTTGGACGAATCGGCCGCGTAGGCGAACTGGCGCACCACCACCAGCCGGTTCGCGTCGTAGAGCGCCTGCAGCTCGTCGTTGAGGCCCGACGCCGGCCGGAAGTACGCCAGGCGCAGCGAGATGCCCTGGTCGATGATGCCGCGCCGCAGCACATCCACCGTGCCGCGCCGGTCGAGTTCCTTCGCCAGGCGCTCCTTCACGCGCCGCTGGGCCAGCTCCTGCCCGCCACCGTGGCGCTCCACCAACTCCGCCCACGCATCCGGCTGGGTGGCGCCGATGAACGTGAACACCTCGGTCGCGTTGAGACCAAGCACCGGATCGAAATCACGCTCCGCGACACCCTGGTTGCCGTGGACGATCTCGTCGTAGCCGCCGTGCTCCACCAGCCACCGGGCGATGTGCTCCTCGAAATGCATCTCCTTGGTGGGCGGCATCAGAGCGCCACCGCATGCTGGCCCGTGACGGCGGCGGTGATGAGCGCCTGCCGGTGTTCATTCAGAAGCTCGATCTGACGATCGAGCTTCTGCGCCATTGATCGCTGCTGAGCCCAGCGGACCTCAAGTTGGTGAGAGATCGCCACTTGGTCTGCTAGACGGGGTTGGGGTATCCGAAGGTCTGCGGCTGCAGAAACGTTGAGCTGGGCCTGCGCCGCTCCTACACTCAAGGCCCGTATGCTTCCGCGCCCTCTCGGAGAATTGAGAGCAAATGCAAGAAACGGAGAGTCAGTTCTCGCTGACGGACGGATGATCAATACCGAGGCGCAGTTCGCAATCGGCACATCAGGGGGAACGACGGCAGACACTCCAGGGTCACCGACGCGGACCATGAGGACGTCACCCGGTCCGATCTGCGACTTTGAGAGGGAGGCGCTAACGTCCCTTTCCATGCGCTCAGCTTTCGCGATGTTAATGCGCATTGCCGAAATGTCTGTACCTCGAATGTACGGAATTGTGCCGTTTGGCGACACGTATGTCGAGGGATTGACGACCACGCCAACTGAAAGTGACGCCGCTGCCCGTCGGAGAGGCACGCGGGGAATTGCGTCGGACCAGAGTAGGGCTCCCGCGTACGCCCAGAAGCGCTCGCGCCAGAGGTCGCGCAGTTTGTGCTTCTTGGCGATGAGCGCGTCGATGCGGGCGGTCTCGGCGTCGAGGAAGTCGGCGACCCGGCGCTGCTCGTCCTGATCCGCGAGCGGCACCTCGAGGTCTCGAAGGCAGACGTCTGGAACGCGTTTCTGACCGGCGACCCCGATCATCGATGCTTCGCCGAGATCGAGGAACTCCTTCGACGACAGGAGATAGCGGGCGTACCGCCGATCGATGTCGGGTCCCGGGCGAACGATGTGGAGTTCGGTGGTCCCGGCGGCGACATTGCCTTCGATGGGAGTGGCGATGGCCGTACGGTCCGCTTGAAAGGTCGGAGTGATCTTGGGAACCAAGATGTCTCCTTCCCGGAAACGGGTGTACCCCGTGGCGACAGCCGCCTTGGTTCGGCGTTGCGTGACATCCAGCCGCCTATTCGGCCAAACGGCCTCGAGCGGAATGAACGGGAGCTCGGCGTCCTCGGCGAGGGCATCAAACTCTGGCGTCGGCGGGTTGATCGCTGCGAGGTGCCGGAGCCTCACTCCGTCACCTCCGCCAGCAGCTCCTGGATCTCCTCCTCCAACTGCTTGATCTCGGCGTCGATCTCTTCTAGCGGCCGGGGCGGGACGTAGCGGTAGAAGTGGCGCGTTAGGGGAATCTCGTAGCCGATCTTGGTCTTGGTGTGGTCGACCCACGCGTCGGGCACGAACGGCAGCACCTCGCCGGCCATGTAGTCGTCGACGGCGGCGCGGTAGGTGGGTGACGCCAGACGTTCGGCGGGGTCGGCCTCGAACCGGACCGGCTCGTCGGGCAGCGGCACGTTCTCGGCGTCGCGCAGATCCGGGTCGGGTTCGGGATTGCCGCGCCGGTCGGTGGTCACCTCGGCCTCGGGATCGCGCACCGCAAGAGCCGCCCACACGGCCTTCTTCTGCGCCGCCGTCAGACCCTGCTCCTCCAGCACCGCATCCACGGTGCCGACGGTGCCGGCCCGCAGGGCGTCGACCAGCCAGCCGCGGGCCTCCTCGTCGAGCTTTGCCAGCGGGCGGGCGCCGGCGACGGCCTCCAGCGTCTCGTCGGTGATCTCGTGGCGTACCCGCAGCGGCCGCTCGACGGTGATGCGCATGAAGCCGAACGACTCGTTCGGCAGGATCTTCACCCGCTCGCCCTCGGCGTACTCGCCGTACAGGCGCACGATCTCCTCGCGCTGCTGGTCGCTGATCCGCTTGCGCTTCTCGCCCAGGCTCTTGCGCATCTTGGTGAACAGCTCGCGCGCATCGATGAGCTGCACCTTCCCGCGCCGGCGTGGCTCCTTGCGGTTGGTCACCACCCAGAAGTAGGTGGAGATGCCGGTGTTGTAGAAGAGCTGATCCGGCAGGGCCACCACCGCATCGAGCCAGTCGTTCTCGATGATCCAGCGGCGGATCTCGCTCTCACCCGACCCTGCCGCCCCGGTGAACAGGGGCGAGCCGTTGAAGACGATCGCCAGGCGCGTGCCGCCCTGGTCGGCGGGCTTCATCTTGCTGATCATGTGCTGCAGGAACAGGAACGAGCCGTCGTTGATGCGCGGCAGCCCCGCCCCGAACCGCCCCGCGAACCCGAGGGCCGCGGCCTCGTCCTTGACGGCGCCCTCCACCTTCTTCCACTCCACCCCGAACGGCGGATTCGCCAAGAGGTAGTCGAAGGTGGCGCCGGCGTGGCCGTCCTCGGAGAACGAGTTGCCGAAGGCGATGTTCGCCGCCCTCTGGCCCTTCAGCATCATGTCCGAGCGGCAGATGGCATACGTCTCGGCGTTCAGCTCTTGGCCGAACACCTCCAGCCGGGCGTCCGGGTTCAGGTGGCCCAGGTACTCCTCGGCCGTGGAGAGCATCCCGCCGGTGCCGCACGCCGGGTCGAGCAGCGTCTTGATCGCCGCGCGGTCGGTGAGCGTGTCGTTATCGGGGGCGAACAGCAGGTCCACCATCAGGCGGATGACCTCACGCGGGGTGAAGTGCTCACCGGCCGTTTCGTTCGACAGCTCCGAGAAGCGGCGGATGAGTTCCTCGTACAGGTAGCCCATCTCCTCGTTGGAGACGGCCTCGGGGTGCAGGTCGATGCCGGCGAACTTCGACACCACCAGGTACAGGACGCCGGCCTGCTCCAGCCGGTCGACCTGGGCCTCGAAGCCGAACTTCTCGATGGTGTCGCGGGCCTCCGGCGAGAACGCTCGGATGTAACGCTTGAGGTTCGCCGCCAGGTTCTCCGCATCGCCCAGCAACCGACCGAAGGTGAACGGGGAGACGTTGTAGAACGGCAGCTTGCCGGCGGCGTGGCTGAGCAACGGCGCCAGTTGCTCCTCCTCGGCGAGGCGCGGGCTGTGCTTCTCGTACGCCGCCAGCACGGCGTCCTTGGTCGGCTCCAACACGCAGTCGAGCCGGCGCAGCACCACCAGCGGCAGGATCACGCGCCCGTACTCGGACTGCTTGTAGTCCCCGCGCAGCAGGTCGGCCACCGACCAGATGAAGGCGGCGTGATTGCGGGCCTGCTGTTCGCTCAAAGACGGCTCCAGAACGCGGGATCGACCGCCTGAGTCTAGGCCCTCACCCGGATCTCACCCCGCCCCGCCTCACTCGCCGGAGACCTCGCCGGAGGCCTCCGCCCCCGGCCTCGCGTCCGCCTCGGCGGGCGCCGGCGGCGGCGACGGCCGGCGGAACCGCTGCTGAGCGGCCTGCTTGCTCACCCCATACAGCTCGCCGATGCGTTTCCAGGTGGCCCCGTCGGCACGGGCGGCGCCGGCCGCCTCCTGTTCCAGGCGCTCCACCGCCTCACGCACACGACGGACGGCGTCGAGGCGCGCCATCGGGTCGGGCACATCCGCCAGCGAGGCGAGTGCCTTGGCGATGCGCTTGGGGACTGCCGGTTCGGCCATGCCCGAAATCGTACCTTGCACTCCCCATCCGTCAACGCTATCTTGACCCCGGTGTCAATCATTCATTGACGCCCCCAACGGGGCACCGACATGCGGGAGGTGAACTCCATGGCGAAGAAGAAGGACGAAAAGAAGAAGAAGGACAAGAAGGGCAAGAAGAACAAGAAGAAGAAGTAGCTCGGCACCGGGGCCGCATCGAATTCGATGCGGCCCCGGCCGTTCCACCGCAGAACCGCAAGAACGCCAGCGCGCGGAGGCCGAAGGCCGAGCGCAGCGAACCCACCCACCGGAATCCCCGCCACAACAGGGCCTGTGGAGATGACCGGCCGGGGACAGCCCTTCGGGCTGACACCCAACCGTTGGACAGCCCCGACGGGCCTGCCCACATCCCCACAGCCCCAACGAGGGAATTTTCTCGGGGGAGAACCCCAGAAGGACGCCGCGAAGCGCCGCAGCGTTCCGGAGTGAGGCCCGAGGCGGAGCGAAGCGATACGCCAAGGGCCGACCCACGACCACGCCCCGAACCCCGCCGTCTCTGACCACGGTTGTCCCGGGTGGGGTGCGTGCGAAACGCAAGCAAGCCGGCGAAGGCCGGATTGCGCCGCGTTGCAGCCAGCACCCCACCCAAGGGCAGACGGCCTACCGGCCGGATCCCAAGAAAGCGAAGACGGCGCGACCAGCGCCGCCGCAGCGCCCTACCGGCGGATCACACCCACCTGCCATGACCACAGGCTGGCCGCGAGAATGCGACCAGATCGCGTGACGTGGATGAGGGACAGTGCGAATAGCACGGCCCTCATCC
>JBIQJW010000267.1:0-2359 GCA_044507145.1 Actinomycetota bacterium | reverse complement strand
GCCTCATACCCGCACCGCGTGGCGGTGGGCTGGTGGCCTGGGGGACGCGGTCCGGTGGTCGCGATGGCCGGTGGGTGGTGTCGCTGCGCTCGGCCTTCGGCCTCAGGCCGGTGTCGTTCCCGCGGCGGGTGGTCGGGTGGCCGGGGGGGTGATCGCCTCGCTCGGCCTTCGGCCCTCTTCAGGGGCCGGTGCTACCTGGTTCGGGTCGCCGTCGCCGGCGGCGTCGTCGGGGCGGCTGGGATGAGGGCTCCTCGTGCGGTCAGGGCCTGTGCGATGAGGTCCTGTGCCGGCCGTGCCCGGTACGGGGACACGCCGTTCTCCAGCATGCACACGATCAGCGCCCTGTTGATCGCCATCCCGGAGCCCGCCGGCCAGATGTATCCGCACAGGCTCGATGTGGGGTGGTCGAAGAGCGTCCCCGTCTTCGCGCGCACGCGGCGCGCCGCGCTCGTTCCGTGCATGCGCCCGGCCAGCGTCCCGGTGCGCGCGGACATGGGCAGGGCGCGCAGGAAGGTCTCGAAGCGCGGCTCCTCGCGCATCGCCACCAGCAGGTCCGTCACCTCCGCCGCCGTCGCCCGGTTCGCCGGCGACAGGCCCGATCCGTCCACCAGGCGCATCGTCGCGCCGAGTTCCGCCACCGCCTGTCGCGTCGCTCTCGCGCCCGCCGTGCGGCTGCCGCGTCCCAGCGAGTTGGACAGGCGCTGCGCCACCCGGTTGTCCGATGACCCCAGGACCGCCCGCGCCGTCCACCCATCGACCGGGCGCACGCGCAACACCGCGGCCATCGTCGCCAGTTTCGTTACCGACGCCAGGCTCAGTGCCCGGGTGGTGCCGGTGCTCAGGAGCGTCCGGCCGAACTGATCGCGCACCACCAGCGCGCCGCCGGTGCCCAGCCCCCGCATGCCGCGGTCGATCTGCAGGAGCGCGGTGGGCGACAGCGCCAGCGGGGCCGGCACCGCCATCAGTTCCCGGCCCGGCACCCAGCCCACGGGCCGGTCGGGATAGCGCACACGCACCCACACCTCGCCGGCGGCGTCGCGCTGCACCTCCAGCACCTCGCCGGCCACGCGTGCGGACGGCACCTCGCCGATCGGCTCCAGCGCATGGTCGGGCGCGGGGAAGAGCGACACCGACGCGGTGAGCGTGCGCGCCCACCCTGTGGCCTGGGCGCGGTGGCGCGCCACGGGGACGACCGGCGCCGGCGCCGGGTCCGCCACCACCGGCGGGGCGGGTGGTGCCTCCTGGGCGGTGGCTGCCCCCGCGGACGCACCCAGCGCCGCGGCGACCGATGCGATGACACACAGACGGCGCACGAGGGTGGACAATAGCCACACCTCCGGCGGCCCGACGGACCGCGGTGGGGGGTAGGGTTCGGGGCCCCGATACCGAGTCCGGAGCGTCCATGTCCGCAATCGCCCGTGTCCAGGCCCGCCAGATCCTCGACTCGCGTGGTCAGCCCACCGTCGAGGTCGACGTCACGCTCGCCTCGGGTGCCGTGGGTACCGCGGCAGTCCCCTCGGGCGCCAGCACCGGCGCGTTCGAGGCCCTGGAACTGCGCGACGGCGACTCCCAGGTGTACGGGGGCAAGAGCGTCCTCAAGGCCGTCGCCAATGTGGAGGACGAGCTGGCCGGCGCCCTGGTAGGCCTCGAGGCGGCCAACCAGTCGCTGGTGGACCGCGCCATGATCGAGCTGGACGGCAGTCCCAACAAGGGCCGCTTGGGCGCCAACGCCATCCTCGGCTGCTCGCTGGCCGTCGCCGCCGCCGCGGCCAACGACGCCGGCCTGCCGCTGTACCGGTACCTCGGCGGCGCCCGCGCCAACCGCCTGCCGGTCCCGCTGATGAACATCCTCAACGGCGGGGCACACGCCGACAACTCCGTGGACCTCCAGGAGTTCATGGTCGCCCCGGTGGGCGCGCGCACCTTCGCCGACGCGCTGCGCATGGGTTCCGAGGTGTACGCGGCCCTCAAGAACGTTCTGCGCAGCCGCGGCCTGGCGACCGGTGTGGGCGACGAGGGCGGCTTCGCCCCGGACCTGGGCAGCAACCAGGAGGCCCTCGAGGTCATCATGGAGGCCATCGCCGCCGCCGGGTACACGGCCGGCGAGGAGATCTGTCTGGCGCTGGACCCCGCCACCACCGAGCTCTACAGGGACGGCGCGTACCACTTCGAGGGCGAGGGCCGCGTCCTCACCTCCAGCGACCTCGTCGAGTTCTGGGTGGAGATGTGCAACCTCTACCCGATCATCTCCATCGAGGACGGGATGGCGGAGGAGGACTGGGACGGTTGGGTGGAACTCACCGCCCGCCTCGGCGACAAGGTCCAGCTGGTGGGCGACGACCTCTTCGTCACCAACAGC
>JBIQJW010000266.1:0-2371 GCA_044507145.1 Actinomycetota bacterium | reverse complement strand
GACTCCTGCTCCACGTAGGCGATGTGCCGGCGGACCTCGTCGTGGCTGAGGTCCCGGTACGGGACGCCCCCCAGGAGGATCTCTCCCTTCTGGGGCTCCAGGAACCGCAGGATCAGCGACATCAACGTGGTCTTCCCGGCGCCGGACGGCCCCACCACGGCGACGTGGCCGCGGCGCGGGATGGCGAGGTCCACGCCGGCCACGGCCGGATCGGCGTCGGGCCCGTAGGCGGCGGTGACGCCCCGCAGCTCCAGCACCGGTGTGTCACCCGCCGCCGGGACGTGCGTCGCGGACGCAGACCGCTCGTGCGGTTCCTCGGGCTCCAGCGCCTCGGTCTCACGGATGCGCTCGGCGGCCGCGAACCCCGACTGGAGCGTGGTGATGTTCTGGGTGACCTCCATGATCGGCCCCATCAGGCCGAACGCGTAGAGCAGGAACGCGATGAGGCTCGACACCTCCATCGCGCCCTCGCTCACGCGCCATGCGCCCAGCCCCAGGATGAGGATGATCGCGGCCTGAAGTCCGGTGAACGCGATGGCCCACGCCAGCGACTCGCGGCGCACCGCGCGGATGCCCTGCGCCGCCGACTCGCCTGCGTCCACGTCGATGCGCGCCGCGATGCGCGCCTCCGCCCGGCTGGCCTTGACGGTGCGGATGGCGCGCACGGTGCCCTCCAGCGTGCCGCCCAGGCGCCCCACGTGCTCCTGCGCGCGGCGCTGCGCGGTGGCGATGCCCGGCATCAGGGTGAGGAAGAGCGCCGTGACGATCGCCAGGGCCACAAAGGTGGTGCCCAGCAGCGGGAGGTCCAGCACGCCCATCAGGACCAGGCTGCCCACCAGCATCACCACGCCGTTGACCAGGCCGATGATGCTCTCGGACGCCGCCTCGCGCAGCAGGACGGTGTCGGAGGTGACGCGGGTGACGATCTCGCCCGGCGTCCCGGCGGTGACCGCCCCGATGCGGGCCCGCAGCAGGCGGCGCACCATCGACCGGCGGGCGTCCAAGACGATCCGTTCGCCCACGACGCCCAGCAGCGTGCGTTGCCAATACCAGACAACGGCGCCGGCCAACGTCAGGGCGGCCAGCAATACCACCGGCCACAGCAGCGATCCGGACCCCGAGAGCGTGTCGAGGATCCACTTGGTGATCATCGGGCTCGCCAGGCTGGCCGCCGAACCGGCGATGGCGAGAGCAAGACCGACGGCCAGCAGCCGGCGGTGCGGCCGCGCGAACCCCCACAGGATCGCGAGGCGCGGGAAACGGCCGGCCGTCGCAGAGGGCGGGGTGCGCATGCGCCGGACGCTAACACCGGACCGCGCACCGGCCGACGTCGCGCACCGGGAGCGTCTGGTCCTGCGCCGTCACGCCCTGGGAGGGCGATCCGGGCCCGACGGCCCGCCCGCGCCCGGCGCGTCGGCACCGGGCGCGACGCTCAGATCAGCAGGGCCTCAGCTCGCTGTAGGGCGGCAACCACGTGTAGCGGAAGCACAGCTGCGGGCCGGGTGCCGCGCCGCCTCCGCCGCCGGCTCGCGGCGGTCGCTTCAGGTACAGGTTCCCCTGGTCGACGGCGCGCGGCCCGCGGGCGGCGATGGCCGTGACCTTCAGCGCCGTGCTGGTCCGGGCTCCCGCGCTCAGGGTCACCCGCAGCGGGACCACACGCTTGGCCCCCGGGCGCAGCGCGGGGAGCGACTTCGGCGCCTTCACCGTGAGGCCCCGCGCCCCGGCCACGCCCAGGCGGATGCGCCCGGTGGTGGCATCGCCGGGATTGCGCAGCGTCACCCGGATGGTGCGCGTCCGGTTCGGCGTCATCCTCGGCGGGAGCTTGGCCAGGGTGGCCTCGAGCTCCGGGAGCGGCCGCAGGGGGAACGGGCCGGCGACGTCGTAGACCACGCCGCTGTCGCCCGGGTCGTTCAACTGGGCGATCACGCAGTTCGGCCGCACCCCCGCCAGGGCCTTCTGGGTGGTCTCGTACTCCTCGGCCACGCCGTCGTACGTCTTGGTGGCCCCGCCGCTGAGCACCTGACCGGGGTCGGTGCCGTTCAGACGCACCCACGACGCCCCCGCCAGGTCGGTCTGGGTGGCGAAGCCGATGGCCGGATACGCGGTGCAGCCGGCGGCCGTCCGGCGGCCGGCGAAGATCGTGAGGTTCGCGGCCGAATCCCCGTCGGGTTCTCCGGCCAGACGCACACCGCCCTTCAGGTGGCCCGTGCGCCGGTCATAGCTCAGTCCCACGGCCACGATGTCCCGCGCCGGATTGCCGTCGGCGGCGTCCCCGGCCTGGTCCTGCCCGGTCGCCAGGAAGTTCGCCGACGCCGGCGCCGCGAAGCCCGACAGCATCACGCCCGCGGTCACGGCGGCCAGCGCCGAACCC
>JBIQJW010000039.1:6516-15892 GCA_044507145.1 Actinomycetota bacterium | reverse complement strand
CGTGGTGGTCGGTGCGCCTCACCGACCAGGCGTCCGCGGCTCTGGCCGCCGACCGCCCCCAGGCCGCGCTGGAGCACGCCGAGGCGGCACAGGCGCGCAACCCGCTGGCGCTCGACCCGCTGCGGCTGAAGGCCGCGGCCTATGCGGCGCTGGACCAGCCGGCGCGCGCCTACGGCACCTACATCGAGATGACCCGGGTGCAGCCGGACAACCCGGCCGCCTGGCGGGCCCTCGCCCGCTTCCTGGGCAACGACCCGCGGGCCACCGACGCGTGGCGCGCCGTCCTGCGGCTGGACCCGCGCGACGGCGACGCCGCCGCTGAGATCGGCGGCTGACCCGGGCGGCCGCGGGCCGCCGGAAGGTCAGCCCCCGGTGCGGACGCGCCGCGGCAGGCGCGGCACCAACATCGCCGCCTCCCACACGATGCCGTGGCTCATCTTGGAGGTGCCGTGCTCGCGCTCGCTGAAGGTGATGGGCACCTCCACCACGCGGAACCCCGCACGGATGGCGCGGTAGGTCATCTCGATCTGGAAGCCGTAGCCCGCGGCGGCGACGCGCTCCATCGGGATCGCCTCGAGCACCTCGCGCCGGAAGCACTTGAAGCCACCGGTGAGGTCGTGGACGGGCACGCGCAGCATCCAGCGCGCATACAGGCACCCGCCACGGCTGATGGCCCGGCGCACCGGCCCCCAGCGCACCACCCCGCCCCCGGCCACGTAGCGCGATCCCAGCGCCAGATCGGCGTGGTCGGTGGCCGCCACCAGGGCCGGCAGGCACGACGGATCGTGCGAGAAGTCGCAGTCCATCTCCACCACCCGCGCGGCGCCGGCGGCGAGTGCGTGCGCAAACCCGGCCCGGTACGCCGGGCCGATGCCCTCCTTGGCCCCGCGGCGCAGCACCGACACGCGCGCGTCGGTGGCCGCCACCGCATCGGCCAGTGCGGCGGTGCCGTCGGGCGAGCCGTCGTCCACGATCAGCACGCGGCCGTCGATCCCCGCCTCGTCGAACACCGCGAGCACGGCACGCAGCATCGGCTGGACGTTCTCGGCCTCGTTGTACGTGGGCACCACCACCCACACCGCACCCTGCGTCATCCCGCCCCGGGTTCCGGCACCGCGATGCCGAACGTGAAGCCCTCGGCCGGGCCGGCGCCCGGATCCGTGATGCGGATGCCCACGGCGCGGACGTCGGGCCCGATGGCCGGGGTCACCTCCAGGCTGGTCTCGCTCCACCCCGCGCGCACCGAGGAGTGCACCGGCGCCACCTCGTAGTGGCGGCCGCGGTCGTCCCACAGCGCCACCGAACCGGGCTCGGCGGCGATGGGCGCGCCCCCGCGGGCGACGGCGGCCAGCACGGCGAGCGACAGCACCGCCCGGTCGCGGTACCGCTCGATGGCCCACACGCAAAGCCCGATATCCGCGGCCACACGGGCCTGCCCCACCGGCACCAGCCCCTCGAAGGTCGCGAATGCGCGCGCGGGCACCCGCGCCGAGGGCACCGGCGCGGGTGCGGCGGGCGGCTCGGGCGGCACCGGGACGGCGGTGCGCGGGGGCACGAGGTCCACATCCAGATGCCACGGTCCCTCGGACAGCATCCGCTCCACGGCGTCGCCGCGGCGCGTGATGGCGGTGCGCGCCAGCCCGTCGACGGCCACGTGCAGCCGCTGGGCCTCGGGCGGCGGCGCCGGCGTGATCCATACGTCGAGCTGCAGCGACCCCAGCCCCGGGTGCAGCGCGCACTCGGCCACCAGGTAGCCGGTGCCGCGGTCGTCGGTGATCGTCACCCCCGATGCGGCGTCGGCCGTGATCGGGCCGGCACTGTCGGAGAGCACCAGGATGGGCACGATCGCCCCCTCGGTGTGCAGCTCCACCCCCAGCGCCGCGACCGCGGTGGCGGCGGTGCGGGCCACCGCCGCGCTGGGCACCAGGCCGCCGAACGTCGCCCGGCCGCGGGCGTCGTGATGTGCGGTCAGTGTGCCGGGGGCGCTCACGCAGCACACGGTAGCGAGGAGGGGCATCCCCATGTGGCACCATCGGGCGCATGTACCGGACCTTCATGCTGCTGCACCCGTTCCCGCTGGACGCCGATTTCTGGAGCCCGGTGGCCGCCTCGCTCGCGGCCGGCGGGGGCGTGCATGCGCCCGAGTTCCCCGGCTTCGGCTCCGCGCCCGCCGCGGACGCGCCCTCCATCGACGCCATGGCCGACGCCGTGGCACGACGCATCGAGGACGCGGCACCCGGTGGGCGGGCCGTGGTGTGCGGCGTGTCGATGGGCGGCTACGTGGCGCTGGCGCTGACCGCACGCCACCCGCAGCGGGTGGCCGGCCTGGTGCTCAGCGGCACCCACGCCAGGCCCGACGACGAGGAGGCGCGCGCCGCCCGGCGGGCCAACGCGGCCCGTGCCCGTGCCGGGGCGGTGGCCGAGGTGGTGGGCGGGCTTGTGCCGCGGCTGCTGGCACCCGGCGCGGACCCCCGGGTGCGCGAGGCCGTGGCCACCATCGCGGCCCGGCAGCCCGGAACCGCGGTGGCCGGGGCCCTGGAGGCCATGGCCGAGCGCTCGGACCGGCGGCCCGACCTCGCCGCGATGGACATCCCCGCGCGGGTGCTGTGGGGCGAGCACGACGGGCCCATCCCGTGTGACGCGGCGGCCGAGCTGGCCGACGGGTTGCCGTCCGGCGGCCTGCACGTGGTGCCGGGCGCCGGCCACCTCATCCCGATGGAGCGCCCGGCGGCATTCCTGGTCCACGCGATGGCGGTGGCCGGCCAGGCGGGCTGATCCGCGCGGCCGTCCGGCCGGTCAGGACTGCCCGGCCACCTGGCCCTGCCGGCGCCGGTAGTAGGCCGACGCCTTGGCCCGCGCGCCACAGCGTTCCATCGAGCACCAGCGCCGGCTGCGGTTGCGGCTGGTGTCGAGATAGACGGTCTCGCAGTCGGTGGCCGCGCACACACGCACCCGTGCCGGCGATTCGCGCGCCAGCGTGAGGGCGTCGAGCACGGCGGCGACCAGGAGGCACCGCGGCCCGTCGTCGCCCGGCGTGAACCGGGGCTCCAGCGTCTCGCGCTCCACGCACAGGCACCCGGGGGTGCCCTCCAGCCAGCGCTCGGCGATGGCCGCGACGCCGGCGGTGTCGCCGGACACCAGCGCCGCCCGCAGGCCGTCGCGCAGCGTGCGCGCCGCCTCGAGGTCGTCTGGATCGACCTCCGGTGGCCCCGTCGCCAGGCCGGTCTCGACGAACCAGCGGGCCAGTGCCGCCGGGCTGTCGAGCGCGTCACCGGCGGGGCCGACGGTGTTGCACAGTGCGAGACCGGGGTGCTCTGCGGCCTCCTCATTTCCTGAACGGTGCGTCATGGTTTGACCATTGCTGCCAGAGGGGATACTCTCACCACCGAACGACTATCACAGTGGTTACGAGGAGTGCCCCATGCCTTCGCTGCCCCCCGCCATCGACCTCGTCGTGCACCGCCAGGGTGACGGTCCGCCCGTGGTGGCGCTGCATGACATGAGTCAGGACGGCCGCCAGATGCTCGGCGCCCTGAAGGCGCTGGGTACGAACTACCGCCTCATCGCCCCCGACCTGCGCGGCCACGGCGGCTCGCCGACGCCCCGCGGCCCGTGGAGCATCGACGACTTCGCGTCCGATGTCGCACGGCTCATGGCCGCCGAGGCGCGCGGTGGCATCGTCGTGGGTGTGGGCCTCGGCGCCGCCACGGCCATCGCGCTCACCCTGGGCCACCCGGGACTCGTCTCCGGCCTGGTGCTGTCGGGTGCCAGCTCCCGCGGCGAGGACGCCAGCGGCCAGGACCGCTGGGCCCGCGTGGCGCGGGCGGTGCGTGAACGGGGCGGTGAGCACGCCGAGGGCATCGCGCTGGCCACCGAGGCGCTCGCCCTTCGCCCGGACTGGCGCGGCGCGCTGGGCCAGGTGGACACGCCCACCATCGTGCTCGCCGGCGCCGCCGACCGGGCGGTGCCCGCCGAGCGTCAGCGCGAGCTCTCGGCACGCCTGCGCAACGGCCGGTTCCAGGTGGTGTCCAAGGCCGGGCACAACGTCGCGGTGGAGCGTCCCAGCGAGCTGGTGACGGCGGTGCGCGAGCTCACCGCGATCCCGGAGCTGATCGCGGCCTGATCGATGCGCCGGCGCCGGTGGCCCCACGGGCCCCGGTGCCGGCGCCGGTCGATCACCCGGCGGGCGGCTCCTGTGATTCCTCGGCGTCGGGGGCGAAGGGCTCCCGCAGCCCCGGCACACCGGCCAGCTCGGCGTTGAGCATGCTGGCGGCCACCAGGATGCGCGCGACGGCGAAGAGCCACAGCAGCAGCACCAGCGCCGCGCCGATGGCGCCGTACACCGATGTGGCCCGAGCCGCGTGGGCGGACAGCACGTAGACCGTGAAGAAGTGGACCCCCTGCAGGCCAACCGCCACGAAAAGGGCCCCCGGACGCAGGGCCCGCACCGACACGCCGGCGGGCCGGGGCAACCGCGACGAGATGGCCATCCACACCGCGTAGTAGATCGCGCCGACCACCAGGGCTCCCACCAGGCCCCCCGCGGGGCTACGCTCGCGGATCCACGCGATCACGATCGCCACGCCCATCATCCCCAGCACCACGCCGAAGAGCGCCACCGAGGCGGTGACCGGACGCCAGCCACGTCCGGGCCGCACGCCCCACGCCGCAGCATGGGTGATGCGCAGCGCCCGCACGGCGCCGATCCCGGCATATGCCGTTCCGAAGAGGCCGACGGTCGCGGCCACCCACCAGCCCCGCTCACGCGAGGCGTCCTGGAGCACGTCCGAGAGCACCCGCTGCAGCCCGAAGTCCTCGGTGATCTCGGCAACCGCACCGGTGTCGAGCAGCCGCAGCCCGCCGAAGAGCCCCACCACCAGCAGGGTGAACGGCGCGAGCCACAGGAAAAAGCGGAACGCCAGCGCGCCCGCCAGCAGCCCGCCCAGCCGGGCCCGGTCGCGCCGGGCCGCGGCGAACGCCCGCGCAACCACGGGCGATCCACGCTCGGCCGACTGCGCGATGTCGCGCCCGGCCTCCGCACAGGCCCGTCCGGCGGTGCGCGCCCTGTCGAGGAGGTCGCGCCAACCGCCGGACGGCTGCGGATCAGTCGTCGTCGCCCGCGCCGATCTCGCCGTTGGCCACATCGGCCAGGGCCCGCACGATCTGCACGCACATCGCGTCGCTCACCGCCACCTGCACCTGGCTGCCGTCCTCGTCGTCGAAGGCGAGGGTCCAGTGGGGCACCACGCCCTCGTCGGTCTGCTGCGGCGGCGTCACCGACACGCCCACCACGGCCGGCTGCAACGCCCAGAAGAGACCCTCGGGAAGGCCCGACGGCTGCGGCTCCCACAGCCCGGCGTCGGGGATCTCCTGACGGTGGGGCTCGGCCTGCGTGAAGGCATTCATCACGCTCTCGCCGTCGGCGGTCGACAGCGGGAGGGTGAGCACCACGTTGGGGCCGCTCTCCAGGGCCAGCAGCGCGACCGGGAGCGCGTCCTCTTCGACGGGCTGGTCGGGGTCCACCTCAACCTGCACCGGGGAACAGTTGAACCCGGTGGCCTGGAACGCGATCGTCTGCCTCATCTTCCGCCTTTCGGGCGCTTGCTAGCGTCGCCGGTATGGCGCGCGACGCACGCACCGATGCCGGTCGGGACTCGCCGGCCATTCTCACACACCCCCGGGGAGTGAGGGCCCTCGCCCTCGACACACCGGTGGACGCCGCGGGACTGCTGCAGGCGCTGGCGGGACGGCCCATGCGGGCGCTGGTGCGCCATGGCGGGCTCACCGTGGTGGGCGCGGACCCCGACGCCGTGGTGCGCGGCGAGCAAGCGTGGGACGCCCTGGGGCCCGACCCCTCGCCCCGCGCCCCCGGGCAGGCCATGGCGGGAGGCTGGATCGCAGCGCTGGCCTACGACCTGGGCGGCACCCTCGAGCGGTTGCCCACGCCGGCGCCGTACCCGAAGGGGCCGCCGGTGGCGGTGGCGGCGCGCTACCCCACGGTGGCCGCGATCGACGACGATGGGCGCTGCACCATCCTGGGCACCGGGTCCGATACGCGGCTTCGCGAGCTGGCCGCCCTGGCGGCGTCGGCGCCGGCGCCCGCCCCGCTCGGCCACCCGGCCACGCCCCGGATCGACACGTCCCTGCCGGCGGAGCGCTACCGACGCACCGTGGAGCGGGCGCGCGCCTACATCCGCGCCGGCGACTGCTACCAGGTGAACCTGGCCCAGCGGCTGGATGCCGCCTGGGAGGGACCGCCGCTCGACTTCGCCCGCCGGCTGTGGCGCGCCGCCGGGCCCGCGGCGCACCGCGCCTTCTTGGAGCTTCCCGAGGGCACGCTGGTCTCGGCGTCACCCGAGCTGCTGGTGGAGGTGCGCCGCGGCCATGCGCGCACCGAGCCGATCAAGGGCACGGCGCCGCCCGGCGGATGGCCGGCGCTGCACGCCAGCGTGAAGGACCGCGCCGAGCACGTGATGATCGTGGACCTGATGCGCAACGACCTGGGCCGCTGTGCCGAGGCCGGCGGGGTGCGCGTGCGGCGTCTGTTCGACCGGCTCACCACCCCCTATGCCGAGCACATGGTCAGCGAGGTGGCCGCCGACCTCGCCGACGGCGCGCGCCCGGTGGACGTGCTGCGCGCGGTGTTCCCGGGTGGCTCGGTCACCGGCTGCCCGAAGGTGCGGGCGATGGAGGTGATCCGCGAGCTGGAACCGGTGAACCGGGGGCCGGCCTTCGGCAGCGTGGTGGCGCTGGGGGCCGACGGATCGCTGGAGGCCAGCGTCGCGATCCGCACGGCCTGGCTGGCGGGCGGACGCGCGCACTACTGGTGCGGCGGCGCGGTGGTGTGGGATTCGGACCCCGAGGCCGAGCGCGTGGAGGCCTGGGCGAAGGCCGCGCCGTTCCTGGCCGCCGTGGGCGCCCCGGCGGGTGCGCCATGAGCATCACCCTCCTGGAGACCATGCGCGCCGGCACCGGCCGGGTGCCGTGGCTGGAGCGCCACCTGGACCGGTTGCTGGACTCCGCGCGGGCCTACGAGCTGCTGGGCGTGCCGACGCGCGACGAGCTGGCCGACGCGGTGCTGGGCGCCGTGGCCCGCCGGGCCGGCGATGCGCGGGTGCGGCTGCTGGCGCCCACCCCCGACGGATGCCGGGTGGAGCTCACCAGCGAACCGCCCCTGTCGGCGATGCCCCCGGCGGTGCGCGCCGTGAGCGTGCGCGGGGCCTGGCGTCCCGACGAGCGCGCATGGCAGCACAAGGTGGTGACCCAGACCGAACAGCGCGTGCGGCTGCGCCGGCGTTTCTCGGAGGTGGCCGACCGCGTGCTGCTGCTGGACGCCGCGAACCGCCTGGGCGAGGCCGACCTGGCCAATGCGTTCGTGGTGTGCAACGGCGATGTGGTGACCGCCCCGGTGGCCGGCCTGCTGCCCGGGATCACCCGCGCCGAGGTGCTGGCGCACACCGGCGGGCGTGAGGCGGTGCTGAGCGAGCGCGAGTGGCGTACGGCAGACGAGCTGTTCCTCACCAGCGCGGTGACCGGGGTGGTGGCCGTGGCGGAGGTGGACGGGCATCCCATCGGACGCGGCCACGTGGGCCCGGTGACCCGCGCGGTGCAGGAGCACCTGGTGGCGCAGTGGTCGGCGCCGTGAGGGGCGGCGCCGGGAAGGGTGGCGCCGGGAGGGGTGGCGCGGGCGTCTTCCTCAGCCGATGTAGGGGCTGATCTGCGGGAGCGTCTCGATGCGGATGGGCGGCAGGCCGTCGCACTCGAGCGCCACGGCGCGCAGCGGCAGGTCCAGGGCGACGAAGGCCTCGGCCAGGCGCGTGGCCGCGATACCCACCGCGTCCAGCGGATCCTCCGCGTCCACGTCCAGCTCGATCAGGAGCCCGTCGGCGGGCAGGTCGGGGCCGCCTGCGGCCGGCAGTTCGTGCACGCGGGCGCCCTCGCCGAGTCGCGCGGCCAGCGGCTCACGCTGGTGCAGCAGTGCCGGCTGCAGCTCGTACTCGGCGCGCACGGTGCGCATGGCCCTCCCGGGGACGGTCGTACCGACCATACCGCGGCCGGGCCGGCGGGCGGTGTGATGGACTGGCCGCATGGCCGAGGACACCGCACCCGCGGTCGACGCCGACCGGGCCCCGCCGGACCCGGGGCCGCGCATGCTGCTCACGCACCGGTCGGCGGGGCTGATGGTGCTGGGCGCCCTGGCCTGGGTGGCCGCCTGTGTGTTGCTGGTCGCGGGCGCCGGCGATCTGGCGCGCGGGCTCTGGTACACGCCGTCGCTACTGGCCGCCGCGCACCTGATCGGCCTCGGCTTCCTGGCCACCACCGTGGTGGCGGCGGTGCTGCACCTGGCGCCCAACATGTCCGAGGTGAGGCCGCCGGGCGGGCGGGCTGCCGGCGTCGTGATCTGGTCCGGCGGTGTCCTGCTCGCCGTCGGGCTGGGCCTGGACAATGCGGCCGTCGAGGGGATCGGCGGCACGCTGGGCGCCGCCGGCATCGTGTGGTTCGCCGTCGGCGTGGTGCTGATGTGGCGCCGGCGGCGCGGTTCGTGGCCCGAACCCATGGCCGGGCTGGTGGTGTCGACGGCGTGGCTGCTGGGCGTGGTGGCGCTGGGGCTCGTCGCGCTGGGCGCACGCCACGGCGGGTTCGCCGACCTGGACCGGACGCGGCTGATCGGCGCCCACCTCACCATGGCGGCGCTGGGATTCGCCGGCGGGCTCATCATCGCCGTGGGCACCCGCATGGGGCCGATGGTGCTCATCGCCCCGCCGCGGCGGCTCAACCTGGCGCGCGCCGCGCTGGCGGTGTGGCACGTGGGCGTGGCCGGCGTGGTGGCGGCGTTCGCCCTGGGGTCGATGACTGTGGGACGCGCGGCCGTCGCCCTGCTGGCCGTCGCGGTGGTGCTGTTCGCCGTGTACCTGGCCGATGCCGTGCGCCGGCGTCGGCGCCGTCCGCCGGTATCGGTGGTGCATCTGCTGGCCGGCGCGGTGGCGCTGCTGGTGGGCGCGGTGTCGGCCGTGGCCATGGCGCCCGCCTCCGGCGTGCCGATCGCGCTATTGCTGAGCCTGGTGGGCTTCGCCGCCGGCGCCACCGCCGGGCACGTGCTGATCATGCTGCCCACGATGTGCTGGGTGGCCCGCTTCTCCGAGCGCCGGCGCACCGGTGAGGCGCGCCCGCAGGTGTCGCACCTGGCCCCGCCTGCGCTGGGCGCCGCGGAGGCCGTGGCGTTCATCGCCGGCACCGGGGCGCTCGCGGTCGCGATGGCCTCGGACCTGCCGGGTCTCGCCACCGCCGCCGCCGTCGCGGTGCTGGCGTCGGCCGTGCTGACCCTGGCCGGCACCGGGGTGGCGCTGGCCCGCCCGCACCGCCCGCCGGCCGGGGG
>JBIQJW010000039.1:2713-6416 GCA_044507145.1 Actinomycetota bacterium | reverse complement strand
AGGCGGGTGTCGCAGGCCGGGCAGCGCATGGGCTCACCGCGGCGCGAGAGGGGGATTCCGTAGTCGGCCATGGGCGCGATGGTAGCGGCCGGACCGCACCGCCTGACCGCGTCACGACGCCGCCCGCGTGCGCTTCTCCTTGGGCGCCACCCGGCGGCCCAGCAGGCGCATGGCCTTGAGGCCCAGCGACAGCTTCTCGCGGTCGTCGGTGCGCCCGATATCCAGCCCCGACAGCTCCGCGATGCGGTCCAGGCGGTACCGCACGGTGTGGCGGTGGGTGTAGAGCGTGCCGGCGGTGGCCGCGAGGTTGCAGTCGTTGCCCAGGTAGGTGCTGAGCGTGGTGACAAGGTCGGTCTGGTACTGCTCGTCGTAGCGCACCAGCGGGGCGATGGTCTGCTCGTAGAAGGACGCCAGTTCCTCGGGGCGGTCGGCGAAGATCTGGAACAGCAGCTTGTAGGTGCCGGTCTCCTCGAAGGTGACCACCTCGCCCATGCGCCCCAGCCGCTCGCCGATGGAGAGCGCCAGGATCGCCTCGTCCAGCGCCGCGCCGAGGCGCTCGGGCTCGGGGGTGTAGCGCGAGAGGGCCAGCGTGAGCGCCAGCCCCGGGACGGTCTGCCCGGTGGCGGCCAGCACGCGCTTGGCCAGCACCACCGCCTGCTCTTCTGCCTCCTCGCGCGCATCGACGCCCGGGGCCGGCGGCAGCAGCACCATCAGGCGTCCGTCGCGCCAGTCCACCAGCGCACGCGACACGTGCAGGTCGATGGTGGCGCGGGCCTGCTGCAGCACCCGGCGCGCGAGGCGCGGGTCGCTCACCAGCCGACCGTCGGTGTGCGGATCCTGCAGCGCGCCCAGGATGGCGACCGCACCGCGCGAGAGGTCGGCCCCCAGGTGCCGGGCGCGGCGCACCAGCGACTCGCGGCTGACGGCCTCGCCGGTGATGAGCTCCTCCACCAGGTCGCCGCGCAGCCGCGCCTCGGTCTCGGTGAGCACGTGCTCGCGCGAGTGCTCCAGCGCGCACGCCTCGGCCAGTTCGGCCAGCACCGCCTCGTGGGCCGGCGAGAGCGGCTGCGCCAGCCACACCACCAGCACCCCGGTGACCCCGCCGGGGCCCGACGTGAGCAGCCGGGTGAGGGTGGGGAGTTCCTGCTCCATGAACGGCCCCAGCAGCGACGCCGGCCCGTGGCCGCGGGACGCGTCGACGGCGATGGCCAGCAGCTCCGCGTCGTCGTCGCCCAGCCCGGCCTGGCCGCGCACGTCCAGGTAGTCGTCGAGGATGGCCACCGGGGCGCCGAAGATCCCGGCGGCCACCTCGGCCAGGCCGTCGAAGCCCTTGCCGGCCACCAGCGGCGCCCGTAGCGCATCGCGCGCCTCGTCGCGCCCGGGCGCACGGCTCAGTGCGGCGGCCAGCCCGATGAGCACCGGCCCCCAGGCCGCCGCCTCGGGCAGCACCACCACCGGCACCGCCGGCGCCGCGACAGGCGGCGTGCGGCAGATCACCGCGGCGCATCCGGGCGGCAGGTCGTCGGGCGGCGCGCCGGCGGTGAGGGCCAGCGCACCGGGCTCGGGCGGCGCGTCGGCGTCGATGAGCGTGAGACACGACACCGCCACCCCGGCGGGGCTGCCGATGACACGCGCCCCGGCCAGGGCCGGGATGAGCAGCAGGTCTCCGAGCGGGATCGCCGGTCCGTGTGTTGCCGGCGCTGCGATTTCGGTGGTCACCGCACCGAGAATGGGCAACGATGGGGGATGTTGCAACCCCGCGGCCATCACCACCGGCCGATTTGGCCATCCGGCGAAAGGCGCCCGCCCGCGTTTGGTCGGATCCACAAAGCGCCCGGTTCGGAGCGAGTCCTAGTATCCGGCGTCGCCCGAGCCAATCGAAGGAGGGCCCTCCCGTCATGTCAAGACTCCGCCAGAGCAACGTCGTCGCCGCGCAGTGGAGCCCCAACGGATCGATCGCCCCCGGCGATCTCACCGCGCCGGGAGCGTCCAGCACCTTCAGCCTGAACGTCTTCGGCACCGTCGCGCAGCGTCAGCGCCTGCCCAAGGACGTGTTCCGCCGGCTGCAGGCCACCATCGACCGGGGCGAGCCGCTCGACGCCGCGCTGGCCGACGCCGTGGCCTCGGCCATGAAGGACTGGGCGCTGGAGCGCGGTGCCACCCACTACTCGCACTGGTTCCAGCCCCTCACCGGGTTCACCGCCGAGAAGCACGACTCGTTCTACTCGCCGGTGGGCGACGGCACCTCGCTGGCCGACTTCTCCGGCAAGGAGCTCATCAAGGGCGAGCCGGACGCCTCGAGCTTCCCCAACGGCGGCATCCGCGCGACCTTCGAGGCCCGCGGCTACACCGCGTGGGACCCCACCAGCCCCGCCTTCCTGCTGGAGAACCCGAACGGTGCGGTGCTGTGCATCCCCACCGCCTTCGCGTCGTGGACCGGCGAGGCGCTCGACACGAAGATCCCGCTGCTGCGCTCGATGGAGGCCCTGAACCGGGCGGCGATGCGCGCGCTGCCCCTCTTCGGCAACACCACCACCAGCCGCGTCTTCACCACGATGGGCCCCGAGCAGGAGTACTTCCTGATCGACGAGCGCTACTACTACGAGCGCCCCGACCTGATGATCACCGGCCGTACGCTCTTCGGCGCGAAGCCGCCGAAGGGCCACGAGCTGGACGACCACTACTTCGGCTCGATCCCCGAGCGGGTGCTGGCGTGCATGCTCGACACCGAGCGTGAGCTGTTCAAGCTGGGTGTGCCGATCAAGACGCGCCACAACGAGGTGGCGCCGGCCCAGTACGAGCTGGCACCGATCTTCGAGAACTCGAACGTCGGCACCGACCACCAGCAGCTCACCATGCAGACCCTGCAGACCGTGGCGCGCCGCTACGGCCTGGTGTGCCTGCTGCACGAGAAGCCCTTCCAGGGCGTGAACGGCTCGGGCAAGCACAACAACTGGTCCATGAGCACCGACGACGGCGAGAACCTGCTGGACCCGGGCGACACGCCGGCCGAGAACCTGCAGTTCCTCTTCTTCGCCGCCGCGGTGATCCAGGCGGTGAACACCCACCAGGGGCTGCTGCGCGCCACGGTGGCCAGCGCCGGGCAGGACCACCGACTGGGTGCCAACGAGGCGCCGCCGGCCATCATCTCCATCTTCCTGGGCACCGAGCTGGAGGAGGTGTTCACCGCGCTGGCCGAGGGCCGCGTGGGCGTCAGCCCGGCCGGTGAGCTGATGGGCTTCGGCACCCCGGTGCTGCCCCACCTGCCGCGCGACACCGGCGACCGCAACCGCACCAGCCCGTTCGCGTTCACCGGCGCCAAGTTCGAGTTCCGCGCGCTGGGCTCCAACCAGTCCACCGGCCTGCCCAACACGGTGCTCAACACCATCGTGGCCGAGGCCATCGACGACCTGCTGGACCAGATCGACCTGGCCATGAACGGCGGCGCCACGTTCGAGGAGGCGCTGCCGAAGGTGCTGGCCGCCAGCTATACCGCGAACAAGGTGATCGTGTTCGGCGGCGACGGCTACTCGGACGAGTGGCACGTGGAGGCGGCCGAGCGCGGGCTGCTGAACCTGCCCACCACGCCCGATGCCCTGCCGCAGCTCGTCTCCGACACCACCGTTGCGACCATGAGCAACTACGGGGTGCTGGACGAGCGCGAGCTGCACGCCCGCTACGACGTGGCGTTCGAGCAGTACGT
>JBIQJW010000039.1:0-2613 GCA_044507145.1 Actinomycetota bacterium | reverse complement strand
GGCTGGAGCGCATCGTGGCCGACGACCTGTGGCCGCTGCCCAAGTACTCGGAGCTGCTGTTCATCAAGTAGCGCCCGCCGGCGCGCGCATGCTGATCTTCGACGGCCCCGCCTGTGCGGGGCCGTCGTCGTCCTGCGACGCATGTTCGTGTGCCGGTGCGGTGGTGGCGGCGGGGGCGATCTGTGACGCTGTGCGCCGTGGACGGCCCCGCCGGGCCCCGACGAAGGAGGATCCATGACGAGCGAGGACGTCCTCGCAGCGGTTCAGCAGCGTGATGTGCGGTTCATCCGACTCTGGTTCACCGACATCCTGGGCACGCTCAAGAGCTTCGCGATCCCCCGCGAGACGCTCAGCACCGCGCTGGAGAGCGGGATCGGCTTCGACGGTTCGTCCATCACCGGGTTCAGCGCCGTGCAGGAGTCGGACATGGTGGCGCTGCCGGACGCGAACACGTTCGCCACGCTGCCGTACCGGCCCACCGAGTCCGCCGTGGCGCGCATGTTCTGCGATATCCGCCTGCCCGACCGCAGCCCCTACGAGGGCGATCCGCGCAACGTCCTGCGCCGGGCGCTCGACCGCGCCGAGGGCCTGGGCTTCGACCACTTCTACGTCGGCCCGGAGATGGAGTTCTTCTACTTCCGCGACTCCGAGGCCCCCGTGCCGCTGGACGGCGGCGGCTACTTCGACCTCACCACCCTCGATGCGGCCAGCGACCTGCGCCGCGACACGGTGCTGGCGCTCGAGGCCATCGGCATCGAGGTGCAGTACTCCCACCACGAGGGCGGCCCCTCCCAGCACGAGATCGACATGCGCTTCACCGACGCGCTGCCGATGGCCGACAACGTGATGACCTACCGCACCATCGTGAAGGAGGTGGCGCACGCCCACGGCTGCTACGCCACCTTCATGCCCAAGCCGCTCACCAACCACAACGGCAGCGGCATGCACACGCAGCTCAGCCTCTTCCGCGGCGAGGTGAACGCGTTCCACGACCCGGACGACGAGCACGGGCTCTCGCCCGAGGCCAAGGCCTTCATCGCCGGCATCCTGCGCCACGCCCGCGAGATCTGCTGCGTGTTCGCGCAGTGGGTGAACTCGTACAAGCGCCTGGTGCCCGGGTTCGAGGCGCCGGTATACGCGGCCTGGAGCCGGCGCAACCGCTCGGCGCTGGTGCGCGTGCCCACCCAACGCCCGGACCGCGAGACCTCCACGCGCATCGAGATCCGCAGCCCCGACCCGGCGTGCAACCCCTACCTCACGTTCGCTGCGCTGCTGCACGCGGGGCTGGAGGGCATCGAGCGCGGCTACGAGCTGCCCGAGCCGATGGAGCAGAATCTGTACGACCTCACCGCGTTCGAGCGCGCGCAGGCCGGCGTGGAGGTGCTGCCGGAGGACCTGGGCGAGGCGATCGAGGTGGGCGCCGGCAGCGAGCTGCTGCTCAACTGCCTGGGCGAGCACATCCACTCCCGCCTGGTGGAGCTGAAGCGGGCCGAATGGGAGCAGTACCGCATGCAGGTGACGCCGTTCGAGGTGGAGCGCTACCTCCCGCTGCTCTGACCGGCGGGTGTGCCACACCGGGGGTTGTCCCCACCCCCGGTGTGCGGACCGCGCCATTGGGATGGCGTGCGCGATGGAGGATCGTGGGGGCATGACCGCAGATCCCGATACATCACCGCTCGCCGGCGTGTTCGCGCCGCTGGCGCGCCGCCGCACCTACGCGACCCTGCTGTACCTGGTGTCGGCCCTGCCGGTGGGCATCGCGCTCACGGTGGTCCTCACCGTGGGCTGGGCCCTCGGGCTGGGCCTGGCGATCACCCTGGTGGGCATCCCGCTGATCGTGGGCCTGCTGTGGGTGTGCCGCTGGCTGGTGGAGGCCGATCGGCGTGTGGTGAACGCGGTGCTGGACGCCGACATCCCCCCGCTGCGCGACCGCCGTCGCACCGGCGTGCGCGGCTTCATCACCGACGCGGCCACCTGGCGCGAGCAGGCCTACCTCATCGTGCGCGCCATCGCCGGCTTCGGCCTGGGCACGGCGACGGTCGCGGTGCTGGGCACCGCCGGCCAACTGCTGTCGCTGCCGTTCTGGTACCGCTGGGGCGACATGGAGGTGGCGGGGCTGGCGGAGGTCGACACCCTGCCGAAGGCCCTGGGGTGGGCGGCGCTGGGCGGCGCCGTGCTGGTGGGGTCGATGCACCTGGTGGCGCCGGCGGGCCGACTGTGGGCCGCCATCGCACGCGGAATCCTGCGCCGCCCGCACGTGGCCGCACCGGCCGGCGTGGCGGGGCCGGGGCCCGAGGCGCCGGGAGCCGAGACGCCGGCGCCCGAGGATCCACTGCGCCGCCACCGACGCCGGCGGGCCCTGGTGGCCCACGGCGTGGTGTGGGCGGCGCTGGCGGCCATCTCGGTGACCGTGTGGGGGGCGACCACCCCGGGCGGCTACCCCTGGTACGCGTGGGTGTGGCTGGGCCTCGCGCTGCCGCTGGGCATGCACGCGTGGGTGGTGCTGCGCCCGTCGGCCGACCGGCCGGGCGCGCGCGATGCGCTGGAGCTGCACGCCGGGGCCATGGCGATCCTGGGGCTGTTCATCTTCGCGGTGTGGCTGCTCACCACGCC
>JBIQJW010000038.1:0-15995 GCA_044507145.1 Actinomycetota bacterium | reverse complement strand
AGGATCGCGGCGACCGAGTTCACGATCATCAGCGAGTTGACGTACGCGTCGGTGACGGCCGAGGTGCCGTAGGCGGCCGCCAGCACCACCTCGCGCGCGAAGCCCAGCAGGCGCGAGAGCAGGCCGAACAGCGCGACGATCGCCGCGGCCCGCGCGAGGCGGGTGACGGTCACCGCGGCCGGAGGCCGTAGATCGTGCGCACCCCGGTGAGCACCAGAAGACCTTCGATGGCCACCGCCGGGCTGTAGCGCCCGTCGGGGAACGTCGCCAGCCGCCGTCCGGTGCGCGCGTCGAGCATGAACGTGCGCCCGTCGGAGGGGTTGCGGGCGATGGTGGAGGTGTAGACCACGTCACCGATCACCGATGCCGAACCGGAGATGCGCTCGCCGGCGTCGAACGACCAGCGGACGCGCCCGGTCACCGCGTCCAGCGCGTAGAAGCGGTGGTCGTAGCTGCCCACGTAAATCATGCGGTTCGCCACGGCGGGACTGGCGTAGACGTAGTCGTCCAGCACGCGCACCCACGCCACCTCGCCGGTGTCGGCGTCCAGCGCCATCACCCGGCCGTTGATGTTGCCGATGTACACACGCCCGTAGGCCACGGCCGGCCCGCCGTAGAACCGCCCGGCGCCGGACACCCGCGTGCCGGGGCTGGTGCGCCGCCACACCAGGCGCCCGTCGCTGCGCCGGTAGGCGCTCACGTGCCCGGCGTAGTCGCCCACGATCACGTTGGGGCCCGACTGGGCCAGGCTGGCCTTCACGTCGCCGTCGCCGCGCACGCTCCAGCGCACCCCGCCCGTGCGCACATCCAGGCGCATCACCCGTCCGGACAGCGTCCCGATGAAGAACGAGTCGCCGATCACCAGCGGGGACGACTCCACCGGCGCGCCCACGTTGCGGGCCCACACGCGCCGGCCGGTGGCGGCATCGAAGGCCACCACCTCGCCGCGCGTGGTGGTGAAGATCGCGAGATCGCCGGCCAAGGCCGGCGACGAGGCCACCCGCCCGCGGAAGCGCTTGCGCCACAGCTCCCGGCCGGTCTCGACGTCGATGGCCAGCGCGAGCTTGTGGTTGGTGCCCATGATGGCCCGCCCGTCACCGATCACCGGCGAGAACTCCACCAGCGACCCGGCGTCGTACTTCCACACGCGCCGGAAGGGGGGCGCCAGCTCGGTGAGCGCCGTGTTGGCCCGCAGCCGCTGCGCGTTCAGGCCGTACTCGGGCCAGGAGTCCTGCGCGGACTCGGGCGGGGGCGGCGGGACGTCATCGGGCACGAAGCCCTCGGTGGTGCCCTCGACGTTGGTCGAGTCGAACCACCCGCTGTAGACGCCGTAGCCCACCACCCCGGCGGCGGCGACCACCACCACCAGGGCGGCGGCCACCGCGATCCAGAGCTTCTTAGCCACCGCGGTAGGCCCGCAGGAGCTTGGTCCCCACGATGTAGAGCGTGTCGCCGGCGCCGACCGCGGGCGAATAGCGCCCGTCGTCGTTCTGCCAGCGCACGGCCCCCGTGCGGGTGTCGAGGCCCCACGTCTTCCGGGGCTGCCCCTCGCGGTACAGGATCGAGGTGTAGACGGTGCCGTCCACCACCGTGGCCGATCCGGAGATGCGCCCGCCGGCGTCGTGGGTCCACCGCAGCGCGCCGCTGGACAGGTCCAGGGCGAAGAAGCTGCCCGAGTAGTCGCCGATGAACACGCGCCCGTTCGCGATGGCGGGGGATCCGTACACCCAGTCCGCGGTGGCGTGGCGCCAGCGCTGGGCGCCGGTGGCCACGTCGACGGCCAGCACCGCTCCGCCCACATCGCCGATCACGGCCGTGTTCCCGCTGACGCCCGGCCCGCCGTAGTAGCGCTGCCCGCTGGTGTTGCTCCACAACAGCGATCCGTCGCCGGCGCGGAAGGCGGACAGACGCCCCGAGTAGTCGCCGATGAGGATGCGCTCGCCGGCCAGCGCGGCGCTGCCCTTGATCTCGGCGTTCATCGACGCGCTCCACACGAGGCGCGGGCGGCGGGTGTCGACCGCGTACAGCGTGCCGTTCCACGCGCCGAAGTAGACCTTCCCGTCGTGCACCAGCGGCGAGCTCTCGATGGGGCTGCCCCCGGTGGAGTACTGCCACAGCCGCTTCCCGTCGGCGCGCCGGTAGGCCGTGAGCATCCCGTCCATCGACGTGACGTAGACGCGGTCCTCGGTGATGGCCGGCGCCGACGCGATCGCGCCCTTGACGCGGTCCTCCCAGCGCACCTTCCCGGTGCGGGCGTCGAGGGCGAACACGCGGCCGGAGTTCACACCGAACACCACCAGCCCGTCCACCACGGCAGGCGGGAACTCGATGAGGGTGATGGCGTCGAAGGTCCAGGTGGGCCGCCCCTTGGGCGGGCCGGCGGTCACGCCGGGGACGTACCGCGTGCGTTCGGGGCCGCCGCCGTACTCGGGGCTCTGCAGGCGCGGGTTGAAAAGCGACAGGGGCACGCCGTGGCGGCCGTCCACGGCCTCCGCGGCACCGGTCCACCCCCGCTTGGCCGCGGCGATGCGGTCCGCCCCGGCGGGCACGGTGGCGCGGCCCTCGGCGTCGGACCGGACGCTGACCGGCTCGGCGCCGGGGATGCGGGCGCGCACCGTGGCATCGCGGATGGGCCGGCCGGTGTCGCCGTCGAGCACGCGCACCGTGATCCCACCCGCGGTGGGCGCCGGACCCGGTGCGGTTGCGGGTGCCGTGGGCGGGGCGGTGGTGGCCGTGCCGTCGTCGCCCCCGCCGCAGCCGGCGGCCACGGCGAACGCGCCGAGGACCACCGCCAGGGCGGCCGCCCTAGTTCTGGCGCCCCGCACGGCCCGCGGGGCTGCCCCGCCAGATGAAGGTGATGATCACGCCCAGGATGAAGCCGATCACGGCCGCGATCACGACGGTGCGCACGCGGTTGGTGATGGCCGCGGACGACTTCGGGCTCTCGGCCAGCGACAGGATCGCCGGCTGTTCGATCTGCTCGGCCTTGGCCAGGCTGAGGCGGTTGTCGCTCAGCAGGGTCTGGGCGGCCGCGAGCTGGTTGGTGGCGGAGGACAGCAGGCTCTGCAGCGTCACCCGCGCGTCGCCGGCGGCGCTCGGGAGCTGGCGCCGGTAGGTGGCCACCTCGGCCCGCAGGCGCTGCACGTCGGCCTCCGCGTCGGACACCATCGTGGTGAGCGTCTCGGTGACCGCGCCGTTCTGGTCGTGCATGAACCGCTCGACCTCCTCGGCATACGCGTTCACGCCGCGCTTGGCCAGATCGCGGTCCTCGCCCTTCCACTCCAGGACGATGAGCGTGGGCTGGTTGCCCGCGGCGCCGCCGGCGGTGCGCGGCGCGCTGATGTCGATGGAGCGGCGGACCTCACCGGGGGTGATGTCGAGCTGCTCGGCCACGTTGGCCACCAGGCGGTCCGACCCCAGCACCGTCGCCGCCGTGGCCGGGTTGGTGGCCGACGTCGAGATCGGGGTGCCCGACACCGTCGTGGCCTGACCCAGGCTCACCTCGGCCGAGGCCGTGTACGTGGTGGTGGACAGCAGGCTGAGCGCCAGCCCCACCACGGCGGCCGCGATGGTGCATGCGAGGAGCACCCACCGGCCGCTCCACAGGACCCGGCCGTACTCACGGAGTGTGATCTCGCGTTCCACGACGGGGGACCTTAGCGCCCCGGCGCCGCGATGCGCGGGCCGGGTCGGCGGGCGGGGGTGGCGTGGCTCATGCGTCGTCCTTCCGGATCAGGTCGAACTGCGGTGGGGTGCCCTCATCGCGGTACGCGCCGGCGCGGCGCAGCACCACCCACGCGGTGCGGGCCAGGATGGCGATGTCCGCCCGCAGGCTCCACGTCTCGATGTAGCGCAGGTCCATCTCGATGCGCGCAGACCAGGGCAGGCTGTTGCGCCCGCTCACCTGCGCCAGCCCGGTGAGCCCGGGACGCGCCGCCAGGCGACCGCGCTGGCGCGTGTCGTAGTGCTGCACCTGCCACGCCACGGTGGGGCGCGGGCCCACCAGGCTCATGTCACCGCGGATCACGTTCCATAGCTGGGGCAGCTCGTCCAGCGACAGGCGCCGCAGGATCGCCCCCACCCTGGTGATGCGCGCGTCGCCGGCGGTGACCGCGAGCCCGGAGCCCATGCCCTCGGCGCCCACCACCATGCTGCGGAACTTGAGCAGCTCGAAGGGCCGGCCGGCGTAGCCCACGCGACCCTGGTGGAAGATGGCGCCGCCCGGGGAATCGCGGCGCACCCAGATCGCGATGCCGATCATGAGCGGGGCCAGCACGATCGCGGCCGGGACCGCCACCAGGAGGTCCAGCGCCCGCTTCGCGCGCCCGCCCACCGGGGCCGGCATCGGGTCAGCGCGCAACCGATTCCACCGTGGCGACGAAGCGCTGTGCCAGCGCCCGCCGGTCGTAGTGGGCCAGCGCATGCTCGCGCCCGCGCTCGCCCATCGCCCGCCGTCGGTCCGGGTCGTCGGCAAGCTCGCGGATGGCCTGGGCCAGGGCCGCCCCATCCTCGGGCGGCGTGCACAGGCCGCAGTCGGCCGCCCGCACCACGGCGGTCACCTCACCCTCGGGGGCGGACGCGATGATGGGCCGCGCCGCACCCAGGTAGTCGAAGATCTTGTTGGGCAGCGCCCCGGCGAACAGCTCCCGGTCCTGGTACGGGAGGATGCAGATGTCGGCACGCGCCAGCCACGACGGGACCTCGCGCTTGGGCACCGGGTCGATGAAGACCACGTTGTCGAGCCCACGCCGCTCGGCATCCGCCACCAGGCCGGCCTTCTGGTCGCCGCTGCCCACCAAGACGATCCGGGCCCGCGGCGTGTCGCGCAACAACTCGGCCGCGTCCAGCAGCGTCCCCAGGGAGCTGTAGGTGCCGTGCGCACCCACGTACATCGCCACCACCGCGTCGTCGGGCACCGGGGCGGCCGCCGGCGTGACGTCGGCACCGATGTCCAGGTCCACCCCGTTGGTGATCAGCTCGATCTTCCCCGGATCCACGCCCAGGGCGATCATGCCGTCGCGGATACCCTCGGTGAGCGCGATGATCCGGGCGGCCGCGCGGTAGCAGTAGCGCTCCATCCGCCTGGCCACCGCGATCGTCTTCGCGTCGCGCACCAGGCCCATCTCGATGGCCGAGTCGGGCCACAGGTCGCGCACCTCCAGCACGAACGGCACGCGCTTGGCCTTGGCCAACGTCGCCGCGGCCGCGGCGGAGGGCAGCGACGGCGACGACGCCAGGATCACGTCCGGGCGCGGCGCGCGCGCCCCGGCCACCGCCGACCACCACGCGAAGGTGCCGTAGCTGGCCACCCGCGAGCGCAGGTCGCGCCCGTAGCCGGGGGTGGAATAGGTGCGCCACACCTCGATGCCGTCGGCGTCGGTCTCGCGCACGACCTTGCGGCCCCGGTACTCCTCGGGGACCGTCCGCTCCTTGTGTGTGACGTAGGTGGTCACCACCGACACGTGGTGGCCGGCGCGCGCCAGCGCGCGGGTGTGCTGGTAGTGGCGCACCCCGCCGGCCTGGTCGGCGCTGACGAAGTACTGGGAGACGTACAGGATTCTCACGCGAGGATCTCGTCGTAGAGGGAGGTCAGGGAACGGGCCTCGGTCTCGAAGTCGAGGCCGTCGAGGAACGCCGCCCGGCCGGCGGCGCCCATCTCGGCGGCCTCCTGCGGGTGGTCCAGCAGGCGGGTGAGCGCCGCGGCATGCGCCTCGGCGTCCGCGGCGGGCACGATGATGCCGCATCCGGCGGCCCGCACGATCGCGGCCGAACGGCCGAGGTCGCTGGTGACCACCGGCCGGCCCGCGGCCATGGCCTCCACCAGCTTGGTGGGCACCGCGCGGTCGTAGTTGCCGTGGCGTTGCAGCGGGATCCATGCCACCCGTGCGCGCGCCAGCAGGCCCGGCACCTCGGAGTGGTCCACCACGCCCAGATGCTCCACGTCGGCGTCGAACGTCCCGGGCGCACCCGGCCCCGCCAGGACCAGGCGCGCGCCCGGCGTCGTCACCTGCGCGAAGGCCGTGCGCATCAGTTCCAGGCCGCGCAGCGGACCCAGGCCGCCCACGTACAGCACGGTGGGCTCGCCGGCGGGCGGGCTGGGCGGCGGGAAGCTGTCCGACCAGGGCGAGTTGGCGACGCTGACGGCACGGGCGCCGGCGGCGGCGAACCGGGCCGCCAGGTCCTCGTTGGCGGTGACCACCGCGTCCAGGCGTCGGGCCAGCATGCGCTCGATGCGCTCCGCGCCCAGTGCGATGGGCCGGCGCAGGGGCGCGGGCAGCCACGCCTTGGTGCGCGCGGTGTGGCCCAGGTACTCGTGGGCGTCGTAGACCACCGGCCGCCCGGTGGTGCGCGCCAGCCACAGGGCGGCCGGCAGCAGCTCGGGGTCGTGCACGTGGAAGATGTCGGCGCCGTGGTCACGCGCGGCGCGGGCCAGACGCCAGCCGGCCAGCGGGCGGCGCAGCCGGTCCAGGCGACGCGTGGGCCCCGCCACCGTGGCGTCCGCCCCGGCGCGCGCCAAGGCCCGGCTCTCCTTGTGGAAGATGCGCACATCGCGCGGGCGGTGCACCGTGGTGAGGTGGAGCGTGCGCCGGCCGTCCAGGCGGGCGCCCGGCGGGCGCGGTTCGGCGGCCCCCGCGGGCCCCAGCGTCGCGCCGCGGGCGGCGAGCTCGTCCAGCAGCTCGCCCCACAGCGGGCCGTAGCCGGGCGCGCGGTCGTCGGCCAGATACGTGTTGTGCCACAGCAGGGCCGCGTGCCCGCCGGCGCGCCGCACCGTCTCCAGCACCGACAGCGCCCGCTCGCGGGCCTCGTCGGCGCCGAGCTTCAGGTGCGAGTGCAGCGTGGTGTCCATCACCGCCAGCGGCAGCAGCGTGAGATCGGCCGGGCGCTCCTCGCCCACCAGGTACGGCCGGAACGGGCGGGCGATGCCGGCGGCGAACCCGGGGGCCTCGCTGAAGCCCAGGCTGCCGTCGTAGCGGGCTCCGGCGGCCTCCAGCCACCGCACCGTCTCGTGGTAGCGAAAGCGCAGGTAGTGGAAGCGCACGCCGTCCACGCGCCCGGCCTCGCCGCGCAGCGACGCCAGCTCGCGGGCGAGCGCCTCGCCGCTCTCGGATGCGGCGAACGAACCGTGCAGGCCCACCTCGCCGCCGGCGGCGCGCACCGCCGCCGCCAGATCGCGCCGGTCGCGCTCGTAGACACGGCGCGGCGTGCCGTCCAGCGGCCGCGTGTTCGCGCCGATGAAGAACACGGTGGAGCGCAGGCCCCGCACCCACGTGGTCTCCAACAGGTCGGGGATGTTGTTCCACGGGTCGGGCCCCGACATGACGCGCAGCACGCCCCGCGGGCCGCGACGCCGCGCGATGCCGGCCAGGCCCTTGGGCGTCCGGCGCCGCAGCCGGTCGATGTCGTGGGTGAGCGCCACGCGCCAGGTCGCCGGCGGGCGGATCCGCAGGCCGGCGCGCAGCGCGTCCAGGTATCCCTCCACCGGCGGCGCCTCCAGCGACAGGCCGGCGATGTTGCCGAACGCGCTGGCGGCCAGCGGGAGGCGGTCGAAGCGGTCTCGCTCGGGTACGCGCAGCTCGTCCCAGCGCGCCAGCAGGTAGAAGGCACTGGCCACCAGGTCGCCGGGGATCGGCTCCTCGGGGTGCGTGGGCGAGAACAGGAGCGTGAGGCCCCGCGCCCGGTGCACGGCGGTCGACGGGAAGGCCGCGTCGCCCTCGAAGAACCGCTCGGCGGTGTGGTCCACGGGGATCCACAGGCCGGAGTCGGGGCGATCGGCGGCGTGCACCAGATCGGCCTCGCCGTCGGTCCACACCGGCTCGGCGCCCAGGCTCTCCACCAGGGTCTCCAGCACCCAGCGCGCCCGGGGCACGAACGGCTCGCGCACGTCGGCCATGCGCAGCCGCAGCGTGGCGCTCACGCGCCCACCTCGGTGTAGATCGTCTCCATCGTGGCCGCGTTCGCGGCCCAGGTGTACTCCGCCCGGCCGATCCGCAGGGCCTCCTCGCCCATGCGGCGTGCGGTCGCGGGGTCGTCCAGCACGCGCGCCAGGGCGTCGGCCAGCGCCCGCGCGTCGCCGGCGGGCACCAGCAGGCCGGTCTGGCCGTCGCGCACGATCTCGGGCGTCCCGTCCACCGCGGTGGCCACCACCGGCACGCCGCAGTTCATCGCCTCGCACACCACCGTGGGCAGCCCCTCGGAGTGCGAGGGCAGCACGAAGACGTCCCCGGCGGCCATCCACCGGCCCACGCGGTCGTGGTCCACCTTGCCCACGAAGCGCACCCGGTCGGCCAGGCCGAGCTCCTGCGCGCGCCGTTCCAGCGCGCCGCGCATCTCGCCGGCGCCGGCCGCGGCCAGGAAGGGCGCACCGCCCGGGCGCTGCGCCAGCAGGCCGAGCGCCTCGATGAGGATGTCGACGCCCTTGCGTGGCACCAGCTTGCCCACGTAGCTCACGATGCGCTCGTTCAGGGGCAGGCCGAACTCCTCGCGCATCTGCTCGCTCGGCCAGGGGCGGCACTTGTCCATGTCGGCGCCGTTGGGCACCACGCGCACCGGGCGCCTCGGAGTGCCCAAGGCCTGTGCGGCGTCGGCCACCACGCGGCTGACCGCGCAGAGCTGGTCCACCATCCCCACGGCCTCGCCCACGCGGCGGGCGTCGGCGTCACCGCGGGCCGGGACGTCGAGCACGTCGGCCCGGTGGGCGGTGGCCACCACCGGGACGCCCAGGCGTTCGCCGAGGCGCGCGGCCACCCAGCCGTCGGGCACCACCATGTGCGCGTGGATCACGTCGAACGGCCAGCGTCCGTGGATGCGGCGGATCTTGCGGCCCACGGCGGCCAGCATCGCCTCGCAGTTGCGGCGGCCCAGGCGGGCGCCCGGCAGCGACAGCATGCGCGGGTAGAGCACGGGGATCCCCTGGACCACATCCTGGCCGGGCACTTCCCGGTGGGCGCGCCACCTCGGATGCACCGGCGGTGCCCAGCCGGTGGGCGACACCACACGCACGTCGTGGCCGCGGGCCCGGAGGGCCAGGGCCTGTTCATGCACGAAGATGCCCGCCGTGCGGCTGATCGCGCTGGGATACATGTGGCTGAGCATCAGGATGCGGATGGCGGCTCCTCCTGTCGTGCGAGCACCAGTGCCCCCATACTCAGGCCGAACACGATCCACATGGGGGCGAAGTGGATCGCGGTGGACGGACCGATGCTGCCGGCGATCCACCCGATCAGCGCGAGCGCTCCCGACAGCGCCATGTAGCGCACCAGCGGGTCGGAGCTCGCGTTGGCCGCCCGGATCTGGCGGCGCAGGAGCGTGAGGTAGAAGAACAGGTAGAGGGCGAGGCCCACGATACCGCCGTTCACCAGCACCTCGAGCCACCAGTTGTGCAGGTTCGAGACGCGGGGCGCCACCGGGCCCATCTCATGCACGCGCGTCTCGGCGTTGCCGGCGCCCACGCCGAGGAAGTCGGTGTCGTTCACCAGCGTGAGGCCGTCGGCCAGCAGCCCGGCGCGAACGGCGCCCGAGCCGGTCCCGGTCTCGATCTGGGTGGTGAGGTTGCTGAAGTTCAGCTTGCTCACCGTGCGCTCGTCCAGCTTGATCAGCCCGCCGCCTGACATGGCCGGGATGACGATGGCCGCGGCCAGGGCCGCCACGCCCAGGGCCACGTACATCCGCCGCCGCGCGCGCCGGTCCATCCCCACCAGCACCACCAGGCCCACCAGGACGAGACCGGCCGACAGGAGGCCGGACTTGCTGCCGGCCGCCAGGATGAATCCCAGGGAGGCCACGGCGCCCACGATGCCGATGGCCCGCAGGCGCACGTCGCGGTAGATCAGCGGCAGCATGGCCAGGTACGGCAGGCTCAGGCTCAGGAACGTGGCGAAGTTGTTCTGGTTGCCGAAGAACGCGCCCACCCCGCCGATGAGCCCCTCGCCGCCGCCGCGCCCGGACCGGAACGTGGGCAGGTGCATCCCGGTGGCCAGCTCCGCCATGCCGATGGCCCCCGCGGCGACGAACGCGCCCAGCAGGCACCACAGCAGGCGCTTGACGCGCTCGCGCGAGCGGCACAGCATCGCGATGGCGATCGCCATCCCGCCCATCATCGCCATGAAGCTCGCCCACCGGACCCCGGCCACGATGTTCTGCGCCCAGCCGATGGACAGGACCGTCCAGCAGAACCACACCGCCAGGATCGCGGCCGGCCGGGGCAGGCCCGCCGGCAGGACGAAGCGCCCGCCCATCAGCAGGTAGCCCGCCACCCCGAGTCCCAGCAGGACGATGAGCACCCGGAACAGGAAGACTTCGCCGGCGCCCGGGGGCGCCAGGTTGGGCCCCGCGATCGCCGCGAGCGTGATGAGGATCACCAACCCGGGGGCCATGCGGGCGACGGGCACGCCGCGGATCGCCGTGACGCCGAGGGCCAGCACCGCGGCGGCCAGGCCGACCAGCGGCTGGTACACCGCCAGCGCACCGGCCGCCAGGGCACAGAGCGCGATCGGGATGATCGGTGGGCGGGCGGGCGCGGTGCCGGCCGTGCCGGTGGGGGCGCCGGGTGTCGACATCGGCCGCGGAGACTAGAGCACCGGCCGCGACGCGCGCGAACGGCGGGTGCGGGCGCTCAGCGCGCCGGCGTCTCCATCGTGGCCATCACCGCGGCCACCACGTCCGTGACGGACGGGAGGTGCTGCTCCTCCAGGCTGGGCGCCGACGGGATGATGCCGTCGCCGGCGGCCACCCGCCGCACGGGCCCGCGCAGGCGCGACCACGCGTCCTGCTGCACGCGCGCCGCGATCTCGGCGCCGATGCCCAGGGTGAGCGTCCCCTCCTCGGCGGTCACCAACGCGCCGGTGCGCGCGACCGACTCCAGCACCGGGTCGAGGTCCAGCGGCAGGAGGCTCGACAGCGCGACGACCTCGCAGAAGACCTCCTCCTCCACGATCAGCTCGGTCACGGCGTCGAGCACCACCGGCAGCATCCCGCCGTAGGTGACGATGGTGGCCTCGGCCTCTGCGAAGTCGTTGCCCGAGAAGGTCAGCGCCGGGTACGGGCCGGGCGTCTCGCGCACGGCGAGGCCGCCGATTCGGCCGTCGACCGGCCGGCGCTCCAGGCGGCCGTACATCACCTTGTTCTCGATCAGGAACACCGGCTCGTCGTCGTCGATCGCCGCGGTGACCAGCGCCGGGAGGTCGTGGCACTCGCTGGTGGCGACCACCCGGATGTTGGGCACCCCGACCAGCATCTTCTCCAGCGACTGGCTGTGGGTGGGCCCGTAGCCGCGCCGGCCGCCCATCGGCGTGCGCACCACCAGCGGCACGGTCACCTGGTCGTTGTACATCTCGCGGAACTTCGAGACGCCGTTCACCACCTGGTCCAGCGTGAGGGTGACGAAGTCGCCGAACATGATCTCGATGATGGGGCGCTGCCCCCGCATCGCCATGCCCGCGGCGATCCCCACCAGCGACGACTCGCTGATGGGCGTGGTGAGCACCCGGTCGGGCCAGCGCGTCGACAGCCCGCGGCTGGCCTGAAAGGCGCCGCCGTACGGATCGAGCAGGTCCTCCCCGATCAGGAACACCCGCTCATCGCGCTCGAACGCGTCGTGCAGGGCCGCGTTGATGGCCTCGACGCAGCGGCGCGGGGCCGCCATCAGACCGCCACCGGTGCGGTGCCGGCCACGGGCGAGGCCTCGGCCTCGGCCACCGTGGCGGCCAGTTCGGCGTCGCACTCGCGTTCGATGGCCTCACGCTCGGCCGGGTCGAGGAGCGCCGCCACGAGCGCCACGGGGTCGTGGGCGCGCCGCGCGGCGATTTCGGCGGGGTCGCGGGTGTCGTCGCCCTTGCTGTGGGCGGCAAGGCGGTACGTCTCGAGCACCAGCATCCGCGGGCCGCCGCTGGAGCGCACCCCGGCGACCGCCTCACCGGCGGCGTCGTGGATCTCGCGCACGTCGGTGCTCGCCAGGTGGGTGGCCGGCACGCCGAAGGCCTCCGCGCGGGCCGTGACCGATCCGGCCACCGCCAGGGCGCGCGGGGTGGTCTGGGCGTAGAGGTTGTCCTCCACCACGAACAGCAACGGCAGGTTCCACAGGGAGGCGATGTTGAGGCACTCGTACACCACGCCCTGCCCCAGGGTGCCGTCGCCCAGGAACACCGTGGCGATGCCGCCGTGCCCGGCGCGCTGCTGCGCCAGGGCGATGCCGGTGGTGACGGGGACGATGCTGCCCTGGATGCCGTTGGTATAGAAGTTGGGCGCGCACAGGTGCTGGCTGCCGCCCCGTCCGCCGCTGACGCCGTTGACGCGGCCCATCACCTCGGCCAGCAGCCCCAGCCGGTCGCCGGTGAAGGCGAGGAAGTGGCCGTGGCAGCGGTGGTTGCTCATCACCACGTCGCGGCCGGGATCGAGGTGGTCGATCAGGCCGACGGCGTTGGCCTCCTGGCCGATGCAGGTGTGGGTGGTGCCCACGAGCAGCCCGGCGGAGAACATCTCCAGCAGGGTCTCCTCGAAGCGCCGGATGCCGTACATGCGCCGGTAGAACCCGGGCAGTCGATCCGCGTGGGCGGTCTGGTCGACGGACACCCGCGGACTGTATCCCAACGGTCCCTGTCGTAGACTGACCGGCGATGCCCGACCCCCTGGCGCCCCCACCGGGCGCGGATCCCGGAGCCGGCGGCCGGCCGTTCCAGGCCCGCGTCGACCCTCCGCTCGCGGACGCATTCGCGAAGGATCCCGACGACGAACGCTTCCTCGAGCGGCTGAACGCCACGCTGGCGCCGGCCGAGGAGGCCGCATACCGCGACCTGGACGAGCGTCTGCCCACCGTGCACGTGATCGGCGCCCCGCGCTCGGGCACCACCCTGCTGTTCCAGGTGCTGCTCAGCGGCCTGGACGTGGGCTACGTCGACAACCTCACCGCGGCCTTCTGGCGCGCCCCGGTCACCGGGCTGCGCCTCAGCCGCAAGCTGGGCGTGGAGCCGCAGACCAGCTTCGGGTCGGAGTTCGGGCGCACCCGGGGCATCGCCGAGCCGCACGAGTTCGGGTACTTCTGGAACCACCATCTCGCCTATCCGGACCTGTGCGAGCGGGGTCCCGCGCACGATGGACAGATCGACTGGGCGGGTCTGCGGCGGGTGCTCCTGAACATGGCCGAGGTGCGCGGAGCACCCATGCTGTTCAAGCCGATGCTCCTGATCTGGCACCTGGAGACCATGGCCAGCGTGATGCCGCGCACCTGCTACGTCTGGATCCGCCGCGATCCGCGCGACACCGCGATGTCGCTGCTGCGCATGCGCAAGAAGCTGCGCGACAGCGTGCATGAGTGGACATCGCTGCGCCCGCGGGCCGACCTGGACGGCGCCACCCCCGAGGTACAGGTGGCCACGCAGGTGCTGTTGCTGGAACGCGTCATCGAACGGGCCGCCCGGCGCCTGGGACCCGACACGGTGATGCCGGTGCGCTACGAGGACCTGTGCGCCGACCCGAACGCGGTGGTCGCCGGCGTACGCGAGATGATGGCCGGGAAGGGGTTCGCCCCGGACGTGCGCCTGCGCGACCTGCCGGCCTTCGCGCCGAATCCCGATCGCGGCCTGGAGGAACACCGGCAGGCGGTCGAGGAGGCCGTGGAGCGGGTGCGTGCCGAACTGGGGGAGGTCGTGGCGTGAGCCGGATCGTGGGGCGTGTGGTCGCGCCGCTGGTGAACACCAACGAGCCCGAGGCGCTGGTGATCGAGCTGGCCGTCGCGGCCGGCGACGTGGTGGCCCAGGGCGACCTGATCTGCGTGCTGGAGACCAGCAAGTCGGCCGAGGACGTCGAGGCCGAGTTCGCCGGGCACATCGGCCCGCTGCGCATCGGGTTGAACGACATGGTGGAGGCCGGCGCCCTCATCTGCGAGATCTGGGACGGTCCGCCGCCGGCGCAGGAGGCCCGCGCGGCCGGGGCCGGCGGCGCCGCCCCGAAGCTCACGCGCAAGGCCGAGGCGATGATCGCCCAGGCGGGGATCACCGACCTGTCGTCGCTGCCCACCGATCGCTTCGTGACCCAGCGCGACATCGAGGAACTGATCGCCCGTCAGGCGGCCGCCGCACCGGTGGAGCTCGACCCGGACCTCGTGTCGCGCATCGGGCCACGCAGCATCGTGGTGTTCGGCGGCGGTGGCCTGGGACGCACCATCATCGAGCTGATCCGCGCCGGCGGCGACCACGACGTGCTGGGGGTGGTCGACGACGGCATGCGCCCCGGTGACGACGTGCTCGGCGTGCCCGTGGTGGGCGGTGCGGGCGCGCTGCCCGCCCTGGCACAGGCCGGCCTGCGCCACGTGGCCCACGCCGTGGGCGGCATCGGCCGGATGTCGCTGCGCGCCACGGTGGCCGACCGCATCGCCGCCGCCGGCCTCGACGCACCGGTGCTCGTCGACCCCACCGCCACCCTGTCGTCCTCGGCGACGCTGGGCGACGGCACCCAGGTCCACGCCGGCGCGCAGGTGCAGGCGGGCGCACAGATCGGGCGCAACGTGCTGGTGAACACCGGCGTGATCGTCGCCCACGACTGCCGTGTGGGCGACCACGCGCACCTCGCCCCCGGGGCCATCCTGGCCGGCGACGTCACCGTGGGAAGCGGCACGCTGGTGGGCATGGGCGTCACCATCCTGCTGGGGGTCACCGTCGGATCGGGGTGCATCGTCGGCAACGGCGCGCACCTGCTGGCCGACGTGCCCGATGGCACACGGGTGCCGGTGGGCACCGTCTGGACCGGAGCGGAGGGCTCACATGGCTGACCACGCACATGTCGCACCGGCGGTGGTGCTGCAGGCCTCGGGGCCCAACTCGGTCGCGATCATCCGCAGCCTGGGTCGCCTCGGCATCCCGGTGATCGCATGCGACCAGGATCCGCGGGCGCTGGGCCTGCTGTCGCGGTACGCCGAGCCGTGCTTCACCCGCGACGCGCTCAGCGACCCCGAGGGCTTCGTCGAGGATGTCCTCGCCCTGGGTGCGCGGCTGCCCGCCAAGGGCGTGCTCTTCGCCACCCACGACGAGGCCATCTCCGCACTGGGCCCGCACGAGGATCGGGTGGCCGAGCTCTTCCACCGGCCGTGGAGCCCCTGGGAGCGCATGGAACGCACCATGGACAAGAGCGGCCAGCACGCCGCCGCGCGCGCCATCGGGTTCCCGGTGCCCCTCACCGTGGAGCCCACCGGCGACGACGACATCGTGGCCGCGGCCGGCGAGCTGCGCTACCCGGTCATCCTCAAACCGCGCCTGTCGCCCGAGTTCCGCAAGCGCTTCCGCACGCAGGTGCTGGAGTGCCACGACGCCGAGGATCTGCGGCGCAACTGGGACCTCGCGGCGCCCTACGAGCCGCAGATCAGCGAGGTGATCCCCGGCGGCGACGAGCGCATCTGGAGTCTCGGCAGCTACCGCGGCGCCAACGGCGAGCGTCTCGCCTCCTTCACCGGCCGCAAGCTGCGTCAGTACCCCACGCGCTTCGGCACCGGTCGCAGCGCCGAGGCGCACTGGGATCCCGAGTACGCCCGGCGTTGCCACGCGCTGCTCGACGAGCTCGAGTTCCACGGCATCTCGCAGCTCGAGACCAAGCGCGACCCGCGCGACGGCCGCGACTACCTCATCGAGGTCAACACCCGCTCGTGGCTGTGGGTGGGGCTCGCCACCGCGGTGGGCGTCAACCTGCCGCTCGCCTGCTACCTCGACGCCATCGGCCGGCCGCGCCGGTGGCCCGAGGGGCACCGCGGCAACCTGCGCTGGGTCCTCGCCACCCGCCACATCGGCGCCGGCGTGCGCGAGATCGCCACCAAGCGCTGGACCGTCGGCGGCCTTCTCGCCACCCTCCGGCCCCCCATTCGCGAGGGCGTCTGGGATCTTCGCGACCCCCGACCTGGCCTCGGCCAGGTCGGGCGGCAGGTGCGCGTGCTTGCCGGCAAGGCGGCTCGCTGCAAATAAGGCCCAGATCCCGCGCCACGGACGGGGGCCGTGCTATTCGCACTGTCCCCCGTC
>JBIQJW010000037.1:0-16054 GCA_044507145.1 Actinomycetota bacterium | reverse complement strand
CAAGCATCCGCCGCGGCCGAACGGCCTCATCCCCAGCCAGCCACATGACGGTGACGACGCGCAGGTAGTAGCCAAGGCTGACCATGGAGCCGACGGCACCGACGACGGCAAGCCAGACCATGTCGCCATCAACGGCGGCACCGAAGAGCATGAACTTGCCGACGAAGCCCGAGAGGGGCGGAAAGCCCGCGAGGGAGAGCATGGAGAGCGTCATGACGATGCCGAGGAGCGGGCGAGCGCGGCCGTAGCCGACGAGGGAGGAGATGGTCTCGCCGCCTTCAACCTCACGCTCGCGGACGATGACGACGGCGAAGGCGGCCATGGTCATGGCGCCATAGGCGATGAGGTAGTAGATGACGGCCTCGGCGCCCTGGATGGTGCCGACGGCGAGGCCGATGAGGAGGTAGCCGGCCTGGGCGATGCTGGAGTAGGCCAGCATGCGCTTGAGGTTGTCCTGCACCAGTGCGGCGACGTTGCCCACCACGATGCTGGCGACGGCGACGACGGCGATGATGACGCCCCAGTCCACCTGCATGTCGGGCAGCACGCCGGTGAAGATCCGCAGGAACGCGGCGAAGGCGGCGGCCTTGGTGGCGGTGGACATGAAGGCGGTGACCGTGGTGGGCGCACCCTCGTAGACGTCGGGCGCCCACATGTGGAACGGCGCGGCGGAGGCCTTGAAGGCCAGGCCTGCGGCGATGAGTGCCATGGCGGCGATGAGCAGCGGCTCGTCGGCCAGGTCGCCGGCGGCGAGCACGTTGCCGATCTCGGTGAGCGAGGTCGAACCCGTCGCCCCGAAGAGCATGGCCAGGCCGTAGAGGAGTACCGAGGCGCCGATGGCGCCGATGATCAGGTACTTCAGGCCGCTCTCGAGGGAGCGCTCGCGCCACACCTCGAGCGCGCAGAGCACGTAGAGGGCCACCGAGAGGATCTCGATGCCCAGGAAGATGGAGATGAGGTCGCCGGCGCCGGCCACCAGCATCATCCCGGTGGCGGCGATGAGTACCAGGCCCGCGTACTCACCGCGTCGGTCGACGGCCGCGGGGTCGCGCCACGCCAGGAGGATGGTGAGCCCCGCCAGGGCGAGGAAGACGATGTTGAAGAGCAGGCTGAAGCGGTCGACCCGCAGCCCGCCGTTGAAGGCATCGACCCGGTCGCCCCAGAGGATGACGCTCATGATGATGGCGGCGGCGATGCCGGCCAGGGCCACGAGGCCCGGGGCGGTGCGCCGCGCGAACCGCCCGGGGAGCAGGGCGACGCTGGTGGCGGCGATCGCGGTCCCCGAGGAGATGAGGAGCGGGGTCGACGCGGCGACGTTGAGACTGCTCACTGCGCGGGCTCCTCGGTGGCCGCCTGCGTGTCACCCGGAAGGGGTTCGGCATAGGCCGGCGGGTTGGGGGTGATGCGGACGCGGATCTCGTCGGGCGCGCGATCGGCCGCGACCTGCGCGGGCGAGATGGCGCGCTCCAGGGTGCGGGTGGTGGCGCCGACGATCCCGTGGGGCCACAGGGCGATGACGAGGATCGCGATGACCAGCGGGGACAGGTACACCCAGTCGCGCAGGCGCAGCTCGGCGTCCTCGCCGCGACCGCCGCGCACCGGGCCGTCCATGGAGCTCTGGTACAGCCGCAGCATGTAGACGGCGGCCAGCGCGATGCCGATGGTGGCCAGGGCGGCCAGCCACGCGTGGTGGCGGAACACGCCGGTGAGCAGCAGGAACTCTCCCGCGAAGGAGTTGGATCCGGGGATGGCCAGGGAGGCCATCGACACGATCAGGAACACCACGGTGAGACGCGGGGCGCCCTGCGCGAGTCCGCTGATGCGGTCGATCTGGTCGTCGCCGCCGGCGCGGTTGATGATCCCCACGATCACGAAGGCGGCGGCCACCACGATGCCGTGGTTCACCATCTGCAGCAGCGCGCCCTCGGAGGCCTGCAGGTCGAAGGCGATGATGCCCAGGGCGATGAAGCCCAGGTGCGCCAGGCTGGAGTACGCCACCAGCAGGCGCATGGTCGGCGCACGCCAGGCCAGCAGCGAGCCGTAGAGGATGCCGAGGACGGCCAGGATCCCGATCGGGATGGCGAACATGTCGGCGCCCTCGGGGAACAGCGGCACGCCCACGCGCATGAAGCCGTAGGCGCCGGCCTTGCTCATCACCGCGGCAAGCAGCGCCGTCACCACGATGGGGCCCGCGGCGTAGGCACGCGGCAGCCACCCGTGGAACGGGAACAGCGGCAGCTTGATGGCGAAGGCGAAGCCGAAGGCCAGGAACAGCCAGATGCTCTGCGTCTCGGTGAAGCGCACGCCCTCGAGGTCACGGATGAGGAACGTGAACTGGCCGGTGATGTCGTGGGCCACGAAGGCCGTGGCGATGATCGCCACCAGCATCAGCAGCGAGCCGACCATGGTGTAGATGACGAAGCGCAGCACGGCGTCGCGCCGGTCGGCGTTCCCCCACATCCCGATCAGGAAGTAGAACGGGATGAGCATCGCTTCCCAGAACACGTAGAACAGCACGAGGTCGCCGGCGGCGAAGAGGCCCATGAGGCCGGCCTCGGCCAGCAGGAGCATCGCCAGGAACGAGCGGCCGCGAGAGGGGAGGCGCCAGCAGGCCGCCACGATGCCCAGCATGAACAGGCCGGCCGTGAGCGCGAGCAGCCAGATGGAGATGCCGTCGACGCCGACATCCCACGACAGGCCGATGGAGCTGACCCAGTCCTGGTGGTCGACGAACTGCAGGTGGCCGTCGCCGCGGTCGAAGCGGAACACCAGGATGGCGGTGAGCACCGCGGTGACACCGGCCGCGAGGAGGGCATGGATGCGCGCCTGGACGTCGCCGCCGGGCGGGACGAACAGCATCGAGATCGCTCCCAGCAGGGGGAGCAGGACGATCGCCGAGACCCAGGGCATCAGGCGGTGTGCTCCATGCGCGGTGTGGCCTCCATCAGCGGATCACCAGGAAGAAGAGGGCGCCGAGGATCGCCACGCCGGCGACCATCGCGAACGCGTAGGTGCGCACCAGACCGGTCTGGGCGGCGCGCAGGCCGCGTCCGAACAGGACGGTGCCGCGGGCCACGCCGGAGGGCACGCCCTGCGCGATGGGCCGCTCCACGGTGCGGTACAGGGTGTCGCCCAGGTCGCGCTCGGGCTGGACCACGGCCGCCTCGAACACCTCGTCGAAGCGGTACTGGTCGAGCAGCAGGCGGCGGATGCCGGTGAAGCGGCCCGAGAGGCGCTCGCGGCGGGCCGGGTCGGCGACGAACACCCACCAGGCCATGGCCACGCCGACCACGGCGACGACCGAGCCGATCACCATCGACAGGATGATCTGCAGGCCGCTGGGGTGCAGGTCGGGCGCGGCGATGAGGGCGGGCTCCAGCCAGTCGGTGAGCGGGTGCCAGGCGTCGGGCACCTGCAGGAAGCCGGCCACCGCGGCCAGGACGGTGAGCACGATGACCGGGAAGGCCATGGTCCAGCGCGGGCCGTGCGGCGTGCCGCCGTCGTAGCCGCCCTCGGGCTCGGGGCCCGAGAAGGTCCGGAAGAACAGGCGGAACATGTAGAAGGCCGTGAGGCCGCCGCCCACCAGGCCGATGATGCCCAGCACCACGCCCAGGTTCCCCGCGGCGAAGGCCTCGGAGATGATCTCGTCCTTGCTGAAGAAGCCCGAGAAGGGCGGGATGCCGGAGATGGCCAGGCAGCCGATCAGGATGGCGCCGTAGGCCAGCGGCAGATGCCGCTTCAGGCCGCCCATGCGGTCCAGGCTCTGCTGGCCGGCGATTGCGTGGATCACGACGCCGGCGGCGAGGAAGAGCAGCGCCTTGAAGAAGGCGTGCGTGAGGAAGTGGAACATCGAGCTGGCGTACGCGCCCAGCCCGGCGCCCATGATCATGTAGCCGATCTGGCTGACGGTGCTCCACGCCAGGACGCGCTTGATGTCCTCCTGCACGAAGGCGATGGTCGCGGCCATCAGCAGCGTCGCGGCACCCACGATGGCCACCACGTCGGAGGCGTCGGGGGCGAGCTGGTACAGCACGTTGCAGCGCACGATCATGTACACGCCGGCGGTCACCATGGTGGCGGCGTGGATCAGGGCGCTGACCGGGGTGGGGCCCTCCATGGCGTCGGGCAGCCAGGTGTGCAGCGGGATCTGCGCGCTCTTGGCGGCGGCCCCCACGAACAGCAGCAGGGCCACCAGCTCGGCGGTGCCGCTGCCCATCGCGATCTCACCCGGGGCGGTGGCGAACACCTCGCCGTAGTCGAGGGTGCCCAGCTCCTTCACCAGGATGAAGGCGGCGAGCACCATGCCGATGTCGCCGATGACGTTGATGACGAAGGCCTTCTTGGAGGCGGCCACCGCGGACGGCTTGTCGTAGTAGAAGCCGATCAGCAGGTAGGAGGCCAGACCCACCAGACCCCATCCCACGATGAGGAAGAAGAAGTTGGCGGCCATCACCAGCAGCAGCATCGCGAAGAGGAAGAAGCCCATCTCGGCGAAGAACCGGCGGTAGTCGCGGTCGTGCTCCATGTACTCGGTCGAGTACAGGACGATGAGGGAGCCCACGCCGGTGATCACCAGCATCATCAGCACCGACAGCGGGTCGATCTGCAGCGCCAGGTCGATGCGCAGCGTGCCGGCCTCCACCCAGGTCCACAGGGTGGTGATCTCGGTGCGATCCGAGGCGTCGCGGCCCAGCAGCGTGAAGAAGATGGCGAGGGCCAGGGCGAACGCGACCGCCGGGAAGCCCACGCCGATGGCGCGCGTGTACGCCCTGCGCGGCTCGGTGCGCCAGAGCCCCAGCGTGATGCAGCCCACGAGGGGAAGGACCAGGACGAGCCAGCCGAGTACGGAGATCACGTGCGGTGCCTTAGCCCTTGAGAGAGGTCATCTTGTCGACGTCCAGCGAGAGGCGCTGCTTGAACACGGCCACGACCAGTCCGAGGCCGATCACCACCTCCGCGGCGGCGACCACCATCACCACCAGGGCGAAAATCTGCCCGTCGGTGGTGTTCCAGTAGCGCGAGAACGCCACCAGCGCGATGTTCGCCGAGTTGAGCATCAGCTCCACCGACAGGAGCAGCAGCAGCGGGTTGCGCCGCAGCATGGTGCCCAGGAGGCCCAGCAGGAACATGCCGAGCGAGAGCAGCAGGTACATGCCCAGCGGCACGCCCTGCACGGTCTCCGTCATCGTCATCGGCCGCCCTCCATCCGCACGGCGCGCTTGGCGAGCAGCACGGCGCCCACGGCGGCGACCACCAGGGCCAGCGAGGTGGCCTCGAAGGGCACGATGAAGCGATCGAGGAAGGCGTGGCCGATGGCGTCGGGGCTGCCGATGTCATCGGTGGCGCGCGGCTCGTCCCACAGGCCGGCCAGCCGCGAGTTGGCCAGCACGATGACGCCCTGGGCCAGGATGGCCAGGATCGCGATCCAGGTGAACACCTCGTAGCGCGCCAGGCGGTTGTCCACCTCGATGAGTGGGCGTTCGCCCAGGTACGCGACCACGAACAGGAACAGCACCACGATGGCGCCGGCGTACACGATCACCTGGATGGCGGCGACGAACGGCGCGGCCAGCAGCAGGAAGATCACCGCCACCGACAGCAGGCAGCCGATGAGCGACACGGTGGCCTGGAACGGGCGGCGCAGCGTGATGACCAGGGCCGCGAACACCATGGCGGCGCCGGCGGCCAGGCCGAAGACGATCTGTTCAGCCAACGGTCGGCACCTCGGGGCGCACCGGCACCGGTTTGGGGTGCGGCGCCAAGAGCATGTCCTTGGTGTAGATCAGCTCGGGGCGCGTGCGCTCGGACATCTCGTACTCGTTCTCCAGCGTGATCGCATCGAACGGGCACGCCAGCTCGCAGTAGCCGCAGAAGATGCAGCGCGCCATGTTGATCTCGTAGATCCGTGCGTAGCGCTCGCCCGACGACACGCGGTTCTCGGCCGTGTTCTCCTCGGCCACCACGCGGATGCAGTCGGCCGGGCAGGCCGCCGCGCACAGCGAGCAGCCCACGCACTTCTCCAGGCCGTTGTCGTGCAGCCACAGCCGGTGACGGCCGCGGAAACGGGGGAAGACCGGGGTCTTCTTCTCCGGGTAGCCGATGGTCTCCGGCTTGCGCAGCAGTTGCCGGAACGTGATGGCGAAGCCCTTGAGCGAGATGGGAGCGGCCATCAGCCCTCCTGGTGGGTCGCGCGGTGGTGTACGGCGGGTCGGCGCATCAGTTCGAGAACCAGATGCCGACGATGATCGCCGTGACGACGAAGTTGGCGGTCGCCAGCGGCAGCAGGATCTTCCATCCCAGCTGCATCAGGCGGTCGTAACGCAGCCGCGGCAGTGTGGCGCGCAGCCAGATGTAGAAGAAGAGGATCGTGATGATCTTCAGGAACAGCCAGATCCAGCCCGGAAGGAACGGGCCGGAGAAGCCGCCCAGAAAGAGCGTCGAGGTGAACGCGGCCAGCACGATCATGTTCGCGTACTCGGCGGCGGGGTACACGGCGTACCCCATCCCGCCGTACTCGGTCTGGTAGCCGGCCACCAGTTCGGACTCGGCCTCGGGGAGGTCGAACGGCGCGCGGTTCACCTCGGCCACGCCGGCGATCAGGAACACCAGGAACCCGAGCGGCTGGTAGACGATGTACCAGACGGTGTCGGCCTGGGCGTGGACGATGTCCAGCAGGTTCAGGCTGCCGGCCAGCATGATCACGCCCACCAGGGCCAGGCCCAGGGACACCTCGTACGAGATGAGCTGGGCGGCGGTGCGCGCCGACCCCAGCAGCGAGTACTTGTTGCCGCTGGACCAGCCGCCCAGGATCAGGCCGTAGAAGCCCAGCCCGCTGAGCGCCAGCAGGTACAGGACGTCGATGTTCAGGCTGGCGCCGTACAGCGCCACGTCGTAGCCGAAGATCTCCACCGAGTCGCCGTACGGGATCACGGCCATCGCCGCGACGGCGGCGAACATCGTGATGAGCGGCGCGATGCGGTACAGGATGCGGTCGGCGCCGGCGGGGGCGAAGTCCTCCTTGAAGGCCAGCTTCACCACGTCGGCCAACGGCTGCAGGTACCCGCCGGGACCCACCCGGTTCGGTCCGTAGCGCGCCTGGAACCGGCCGATGAGCTTGCGCTCCCACAGCGTCATGTAGGCGAACCCCGTGATCACGATGAAGACCAGCAGGGCGGCCTTGATCACGGTGATGAGGATCGGTTCGTCCACCTATCGCACTCCGGTCGGGGTTGGGGTCACGAAGCGGCCGACAGCTCGACGCGCACCGGGGCGCGATCGGGGGCGAACAGGCGCTCCACGCCGGCGCCGGGCATGCCGGCCGCCACGAAGGCGGCACCCTCCGGGTGGGCGGGGTCGACGATGAGCGGCAGCACGCACTCGCCGTGCGGCGAGTGCAGGCGCACCAGGCCGCCGGGCGTCAGCCCGTGACGGGCGGCCTCATCGGGGTGCAGCGTCAGGTCGGCACCGGTGCGCGCGCCCGCCAAGGCGTCGGAGCGGTGCGACACGGCGTCGCCGAAGATGCGGGTGGTGGCGACCACGGGCAGGCCCTGGCCGGTGGCGGGCCGCGGGTCGGAGGCGCCGGCGGGGGCCGTGGTGGCCACCGGCGTGATCTGACGGCCCAGCAGGCCCAGCGCGTCGTGGCTCAGGCCGGCCAGCGCCGGGGTGGTGGCGGCCGCGGCGTCGAACGCGGCGGCGGCGGTGCGGTAGGCCGGCGGTGCACCCAGGCGGTGTGCCAGGGCCACCAGCAGCTCCCAGCCGGGGGCGCCACCCGCGGGCGGGCGGGCGCCGGCGCGCAGGCGCTGCGCGCGGCCGTTCATCGCCACGTAGACGCCCTCGGTCTCGGTGTGGGTCGCCGCCGGCAGCACCACGGTGGCGCCGTCGGTGAGCGGCGAGGCGTGGGTGGCGATGGCCACCACGTGCGCGGCGCGGCCCAGCGCCCAGCCCCAGTCCGCGCCGCCCGGCCCGGTGGTGGGGTCGGCGTGGATGGTGAGCAGGCAGTCGATCTCGCCGGCGGCCGCGGCGGTGAGCACGGCATCGGTGCCCAGGCCCAGGGCGCGCAGGCCGGCGCCGTTCACGTCGGCACCCATCTCCAGCCCCAGCGCACCGGCGGCCGACGCGACGTCGGCCAGCGCGGCCGCGGCGTCGGGCTCGGCGGCCAGGTCGGCCTCGTCCCACAGCACCACGACGTTGCCATCCGGAATGGGGCCCAGGCCCTCGATGGCGGCGCGCAGGGCGCCGGGGGTGCTGCGGACGACGCCGGTGGCGCGGGCCTCCAGGGCGTGCGGTCGCGGGCCCACGGTGATGACGCCGGCGCCGCGACGGCGGGCCTTGCGCACCCGCAGCTCCACGGCGGCCTGCTGGTTGGCGGGGTCGCCGCCCACGATCAGGATGGTGTCGGCGCGGTCCATGTCGGCGAGCTGGGCGGCCGGCAGGGCGCGCAGGCTCTCCAGGCCGGTGCCGGCGATGCCCACGCGCTGGATCGGTGCGCCGCCCAGGGCGTCGCGGGCGATCTCCTGCGCGGCGAACGCCTCCTCCACGGTGGCCGTGGGGCCCACCAGGATGCCCACGCGGCCGCCGTTGGCCAGCACCAGGGCGGCGGCGTCCACGGCGGCGTCCAGCTCGGCGGTGCGCACGTCATCGCCCTCGCGGATCACCGGCTGGGTGATGCGGTCGGGCGCGCGGTCGGCGGCGTAGGCCCAGCGGGCCTTGTCGCAGATCCAGCCCTCCTCGACCTCCCAGTTGGGGTCGTCGCGGCCGGTCACGCGCTTGATCTCACCGTCGCGGACGGTGAGCTCCACGTTGCAGCCGGCGGGGCAGTGCCCGCACACCGACGGCGTGTTCTCGATGTCCCACGGCCGGCTGACGAACCGGTAGGGGATGCTGGTGAGCGCGCCCACCGGGCACAGGTCGATGATGTTGCCGGTGAACCGCCCCTCGTAGGGCTGGCCGGTGAGGGTGGTGATCTCGTTGCTGGCGCCGCGCTCCTGCATGGTCAGCGCGCCGTCCTCGGCCACGTCCTGGCTGAACCGCACGCAGCGGAAGCACGAGATGCAGCGCTCGCGGTCCAGCGCGATGCGCGAGGAGAGGTCCAGAGGCTTCGGGAAGTGGCGCTTGGGCTCCACCATCCGCGACCTGCCGGGACCGAACTTGAAGGTGCGGTCCTGCAGGGGGCACTCGCCGCCCTTGTCGCATACCGGGCAGTCCAGCGGGTGGTTGGCCAGCAGCAGCTCCAGCACGCCGTCCTGACCGTCCTTGGCCAGCTCGGAGTTGGTGCGCACCACCATGTCGGCCTGCACGGGCGTGCTGCAGGCGGTCTGCAGGCCGCGCATGCCCTCCACCTCGACCAGGCACATGCGGCACGCGCCCACCGGCGGGCCCAGGCGCGGCTCGTAACAGAACACCGGCACCTCGACGCCGTGCGCGAAGGCCGCGTCCACCAGCATCGATCCGGCGGGGGCGCTCACGCGGCGCCCGTTGAGCTCGAACTCGACCTGCCCGTCGGCGGTGAGGTCGACCGGGGCGTAATCAGGCACCGGCGGCTACCTCCATCATGGGCTCGGGGCGCGGCGACCCGTTCTCGATCACGCGCACGAAGTCGTCGCGGAAGAGGGCGATGGCGCTGCGCACCGGCATCACGGCACCGTCGGCCAGCGCGCAGAGGGTGCGGCCGGAGATGCGCCGGAACAGGTTCTCCAGCAGCTCCAGGTCCTCCATGCGGCCCTCGCCGTCCACCATCCGCTGCAGGATCTTCTCCAGCCACGACGTGCCCTCGCGGCAGGGACTGCACTTACCGCACGACTCATGCCGGTAGAAGTGCGCCAGGCGCAGCGATGCGCGCACGATGCAGCCCGAGTCGTCCATCACGATGCAGCCGGCCGACCCGAGGAACGTGCCCGCGGCGTTCAGCGACTCGTAGTCCAGCGGGGTGTCCAGGGCCTCGGCGCCGATCACCGGCACCGACGAGCCGCCCACCCAGCAGGCCTTGAACTCACGCCCGTCGCGGAAGCCGCCGGCGATGTCGTAGATCAGCTCGCGCAGGGTGGTCTCGTGCAGCACGATCTCGTAGTTGCCCGGGCGCATCACGTGGCCCGAGATCGAGAAGATCTTCGTGCCGGGGCTCTTCTCGGCGCCGCCCAGCCCGGCGTACCAGTCCGGCGTGCGCTCGATGATCGAGGGGATCGCCGAGAGCGTCTCCACGTTGTTGATGAGCGTGGGTGAGGCGTACAGGCCGGCCACGGCCGGGAACGGCGGCTTCAGCCGCGGCTGGCCGCGCTTACCCTCCAGGCTCTCCAGCAGGGCCGTCTCCTCACCGCAGATGTAGGCGCCTGCGCCGCGGTACACGGTGATGTCGAAGTCGAACCCGGTGCCCATCACGCCCTGGCCAAGGAAGCCGGCCGCACGGGCCTGCGCCAGCGCGTCGTCCAGCACGCGGGCCTGGTGCTCGTACTCGCCGCGGATATAGATGTAGCCGCGCTTGGCGCCGATCGCGAAGCCGGCGATCGCGACCCCCTCCAGGAGCTGGAAGGGGTTGTACTCGATGATCTCGCGGTCCTTGAAGGTGCCCGGCTCGCTCTCGTCCGCGTTGCACACCACGTACGAGGGCAGCGCGGCGTCCTTGGGCAGGAAGCTGGCCTTGCGCCCGGTGGGGAACCCTGCGCCGCCGCGGCCGCGCAGGCCCGAGCGCACCAGCGAGTAGAGCACCTCGTCGGGGTCGCTGGCGGTCAGCACACTGCGCAGGGCCTCGTAGCCGCCGGCGCGCCGGTAGTCCGACAGGTCGGTGAGCACGGTGCCGGCGTCGCGGTGCCGGTAGACGAGGTTCAACTGAGGCACGAGAGGCTTTCTATCGAACGAATCGGGTCGGGGCCGGGTTCGCGCGGAGTCCGTCCAGGAGTTCGTCCGCGGCCTCGAGGGTCATTGGTCCCAGCGTGCGCTCGGCGTCCACCTGGACCGCCGGCGCGGCGTCGCAGAATCCCAGGCACTGCACCTCCTGCACCTGGATCGCGCCGTCCTCGCTGATGCCGCCGTGGTGCGAGAGGCCCTCGCGCCGGCACATGTGCTCCATCAGCTCGTCGGCGCCGCGCAACATGCACGACAGGGTCACGCACACCGACACGACGCGCGTGCCGGTGGGCTCCAGGTACAGCCGGTCGTAGAACGAGGCGACGCTCTCCACGAACGCCGGCGAGAGGTTGGTGGCCTCGGCCACGGCGACGATGTCGTCCTGGGTGAGATGCCCCTTCTCGCTCTGGGCGAACTTCAGCGCGGGGAGCACCAGCGAGCGCTCCTCGGCGAACTCGTGGCGGATCGGGTCGATGTGCGCGCGGATCTCGTCGGCGGTCATCGGTCGACGCCCCCCATCACGTTGTCCAGCGAACCGATCATGGTGACCAGGTCCGCGAGGTAGGACCCCTTGGCCATGGGCCGCAGGGCCTGCAGGTTCACGAAGCTCGGGTCGCGCATGTGCACGCGGCGCGGCTTGGGCGAGTCGTCGGCCACCACGTAGCAGCCGATCTCGCCGCGCGGGCTTTCCACCGCGGCGTAGGCCTCACCGGCCGGGACCGTGAAGCCCTCGGTCACCAGCTTGAAGTGGTGGATGAGCGCCTCCATCGAGGTGGCCAGCTCGCCACGCGGCGGCAGCACCACCTTGCGGTTGTCGGCGATGTGACGGCCCTCGGGCATCCCGTCCAGGGCCTGCTCGATGATCCGAAGCGACTCGCGCATCTCGCGCATGCGCACCGTGTACCGGTCGTAGGCGTCGCCGCGGGTGCCCAGCGGCACCTGGAAGTCGAAGTGCTCGTAGCCGGTGTAGGGCGTGGCCTTGCGCAGGTCCAGGTCGACGCCGGCGGCGCGCAGCGCCGGGCCGGTGACGCCCAGGTTCAGCAGGGCGTCGCTGGGGAGGATGCCCACCCCGCGGGTGCGGTCCACCCAGATGGGGTTGTTGGTGAGCAGGCCCTCCCACTCGTCGATGGCCGCCGGCATGCCGGCGATCCACTCGCGCACGCGCTGCTCGAACCCGGCGGGCATGTCGTCGGCGCAGCCACCCACCTGGAAGAAGCGGGTGTTCATGCGCTCGCCGCCGATCATCTCCCCCAGGTCCAGGGCCTTCTCGCGCTCGCGGTAGCTGTAGAACATCATCGTCATGGCGCCGAGCTCGAGCCCGCTGGTACCCAGCCACACCAGGTGGCTGCTGATGCGGTTGATCTCGCTCATCACCACGCGGATGTACTGCGCGCGCTCGGGCACCTCGAGTTCCAGCAGGCGCTCCACGGCCATCGTGTAGGCGTGCGTGTTGAAGTAGCTGGCCAGGTAGTCCATCCGCGTCACCAGCGTGATGGCCTGCCAGAACATCTTGTTCTCGCACTGCTTCTCGATGCCGGTGTGCAGGTAGCCGATCACCGGGTGCAGGTCGCGGATCACCTCGCCGTCCAGCTCGGTGATGAGCCGCAGGACGCCGTGGGTGGAGGGGTGCTGCGGGCCCAGGTTGATCACCATCGGCTGGCGCGAGCCGGGAGCGTGGTCGGCCCGGTCGGCCCCCTCGCGGGCGCGCTCCACCGCCTCCTGGGGCGTCAGGGCCTCCGCACCCACGATGGCGCGCTCGGTCTCGGTGAGGGCGCGCCCCTCGCGGTTGGCGACCTCCAGCGCGGTGCGCGTCTCCTCGTCGAACGGCATGCCGCCGCCCATCGTCGCGTCACTTGGCATCGGTGAAGATCACCTCCTCGCCACCCAGCGGGTAGTCGCGGCGCAGCGGGTGGCCCTCCCAGTCCAGCGGCATCAGGATGCGCGCCAGGTCGGGGTGGCCGGTGAAGCGCACGCCGAACATGTCGTAAACCTCGCGCTCGTGCCAGTTCGCGGTGGCCCACACGGACGTGACCGAGGGGATCTCAGGGTCGTCGGCGCCGGCCCACACACGCAGCCGCAGGCGCCGGCCGCTCTCGATCGAGAACAGGTGGTACGCCACGCGGAAGCGCCCGGGCTCCTCGGGGAAGTCGGCGCAGGTGAGATCCGACAGCAGGACGAACGACAGCGGCGCCCCGTGCACGAAGCGCGCGACGTCGAGGAGCCGCTCGGGGGCGATCTCCACGGTGGTCTCGCCCAGCCGGTTCACCACACCGCGCACGGCTCCGGGACAGGCGCTCTCGATCGCGCCGGATACCTCGGTGCCCATCGCTACGCCCGTTCCTCGGCCTCACGGCGCAGATCGGCGTTGCTGGGCTGGCCCTTGCCGCCGACCTTGCGGTGCAACACCAGGATGCCCTCCAGCAGCCCCTCCGGGCGCGGCGGGCAGCCGGGCACGTACACGTCCACCGGCACCACCTTGTCCACGCCCTGCACCAGCGCGTAGTTGTTGAACACGCCGCCGCTGCTGGCGCACGCGCCCATCGAGATCACCCACTTGGGCTCGAGCATCTGCTCGTAGACGCGGCGCAGCACCGGCGCCATCTTCTGCGACACGCGACCCGACACGATCAGCAGGTCGGCCTGGCGTGGGGAGGCGCGGAAGTTCTCCATGCCGAAGCGCGCGATGTCGTAGCGCGGGGTGACCACATGCATCATCTCGATCGCGCAGCAGGCCAGGCCGAAGGTGGCCGGCCACATCGAGCTGGTCTGCGCCCACGCGATCGCCTTGTCCAGCGTGGTGGTGAGCAGGCCCTTCTCGAACTCCCGCTCCTCCACCTCGCGGAGGTCGCGGTCGATGCTCTCGTCTGTCCGGGCGGCCCGTTCGATCGGGCTGCCGGGCGGGGGGATCAGCGCCATTCGAGCGCCCCCTTCTTCCAGATGTACGTCAGGGCCTCGATCACCGTGAACACGAACACCACCAGCACCACCAGGGCCAGCAGCCCGTCATCGCGCAGCACCACGGCGATGGGGTACAGGAAGGCCAGCTCGATATCGAAGACGATGAAGAGCATCGCCGTGAGGTAGAAGTCGATCGAGAACCGCTGGCGCACCGGGGTGGTGGGCAGGATGCCGCTCTCGTACGGCAGGTACTTGGACGGGTTCGGCCGCCTGCGCGTGAGGGCGAGGCGCCCGATCGCGAACAGCGCTCCGGACACCACGGCGCCCACGGCGAAATAGATGATGATCGGAAGGTAGTCGGAGAGCTCCATGGGCCTCTCGGACGAATCGGCAGGCGGGGGGGTCGGAAACCCGACCCATTCCGGGCGTCACGCTACCAACGCGCGTGAGTTCGTGCATCAATGTGACGAACGGCTCAATACGCTTGTGCGATGCTGCACAAGCGGCTTGCCGAGTGGGATTACAGCGTACGGGTGGTCGGCCCCGAACCCCGCCTGGGGCCCCGGATCCGGGGCCCCAGGGCGCGGCTCAGCGCCCCCGCGAGCGGCTCATCCACCACACCCCGATGCCCACGCCGATGGTGACCAGCAGCAGCGGCCAGAAGAGCGCCAGGGCCAAAGAGGCGACGAACTTCAGGACGATCAGCCCCACGAACACCGCCACCACGACGATGGCGATGACTGCCAGCAGCGACATCAGGACCTCCGGGGGCGCGAAAACGGTCGGGGCGGCAGTGTAGCTTCGGGTGCGTGACGGAACGTCTCGACTACTTCGCGCGGCTGGTGGCCGAGGCCCCGGACGTGGCGCGCGCCCGCTTCGGGTACGCCAACGAGCTGATGCACGCCGAGCGCTGGGACGACGCGGTGGTGCAGTTGCGGGCCTACCTCGAGCTGGCCGAGGACGAGGGCAACGCGTGGGGCAAGCTGGCGCAGGCCCTCACGGCCCTGGGGCGCGTGGACGAGGCCGCCGACGCCTACCTGGCCGGCATCGACCAGTCGCTCAAGCACGGCCACACCGGCATGGCCGACGACTTCCAGGCGGCGCTCGAGGCGCTCTGAGCGCCCGGGCGCGAGGCGGATGAGCGCCGGGCCGTACGCATTCTCGCCGCGCGGGGCGCTGCGGATGTGGCAGCGCAACGCCACGGTGGGGCGCACCACCATTGTCACCACCCTCACGCCGCGGTTCCTGGAGGCCATCGCCTACCTGGCGATCATGGGCCTGGGCCTCGGCACCTACGTCAGCACCATGGAGGGCGTCGACTACGTCGACTACATCGCCCCGGGCGTGGCCGCCGCCACCGTCATGTTCGGGGCGATCATCGAGACCACCTACAACTCGTTCGTGCGCATCCACGTGCGCCGGGTGGTGGAGGCGGTGGTCACCACCCCGCTGTCGCTGGCGGACGTGGTGGTGGGCGAATACCTGTGGGCGGCCACCCGCGCGGTCGCCTACGGGTGCGTGTTCCTGGCGGTGATGGCGTCGTTCGGCCTGGTGCAGAGCCCGTGGGCGCTGCTGGCCCCGCCGGTGTTCGCGATCGGGGCGCTCACGTTCGCGGTGATCGGGATGGCCTACACCGCGCTGGTGTCGAACATCGAGCACTACAACATCTTCTTCACCGGGGTGCTCACGCCCATGTTCCTGTTCGGTGGCGTGTTCTTCCCGTTCTCGGATCTGCCCACCTGGGCGCAGGCGGTGGGCTGGTGCCTGCCGCTGTCGCACCTGGCCGCCGCCACCCGCGACCTCACCCTGGGCGGCGTGGACCTGTGGACACTTGTGCACGTGGCCGTCCTCGCGGGCATCCTGCTGGTGCTGTTCCCCTGGCCGGCGCGCCGGCTGCGACGCAAGCTGCTGAGGTGATCCAGATGACCCGCTCACTCGCCGTCCGCCTGGGCGTGCTCGGCGTCGTGTTCGTCCTGCTGGCGATCGCGTCGGTGCGCTGGGCGCTGCAGGACGACCCGGGCCGCGACGGGCCGGTGTACATCGCCGTGGCCATCGTGGTGCTGGTGGCCGCGGCCGCGGCGCACGTGCTGGCCGCGCGCTACCCCGAGCGCCACGCGCTGGAGGGCCTGGCCTGGGTGCTCACCATCGTGGCGGTGGTGGGCGTGGGGCTGGGGTCGCTGGCCATGGCCGTCTCACCCCAGGACAGCACCACGCCCCTGCCCTGCCTGCGTCGCAGCGGTCCCGCACGCGCGTGCGCCCGGGCCCGCCGCGGGTCAGACGGAGGTGGCCACCCCGGTGAGGCGGGCCACGCCGGTGC
>JBIQJW010000265.1:0-2411 GCA_044507145.1 Actinomycetota bacterium | reverse complement strand
GGGGCCAGCGCGACGCCGTTGCGCCGCTCGTAGAGCACGTCCGCCCCGATCACGAAGTCGAACGGTGCCGCGTCGATCAGGGCCGCGGGCGGGTTGCGCCAATCCACCATCAGCGTCTCCACGCTCGTCCCGTTGGCGCGAGCGTTCCGGGCCGCGAATCCGAGCGCGGGCGCGTACCAGTCGGTGGCCAGCACCCGGGCGCCGCGCAGGGCGGCCACGACCGACGGCAGTCCGACGCCGCAGCCGAGCTCGAGCACCCGCATACCCGTGAGGGTCTCGCCGGCCAGGACGTCGGCCAGCACGTGTGCGCTGGGCCACAGGTCGGCCCAATAGGGGAGGCGCTCGTCATGGGCGTACTCACCCTCGTCGATCAGCTCCTCCGCCGAGCGCGGATGCGTGATGGTGAGGTCGAATGCGCCCGCCCGGACCCGGTCGGACACCACATCGCTGATCGCCGGCGGCTCCATCGGCCGGGCACGATACCGGGCTGCGCTATTGTGCACCGGTCGCACGCCATTTCTTGAGGAGCAACGCATGAGCGAGACGCAGGAGACCGAGGTGGTCGAGGAGGCCGTCGTGGTGGACGAGCCCGCCGCGGAGGCCGTCGAGGTCGCCGCCGAGGAGCCCGCTGCGGAGGCGGCCACCCCCGCAGGCCAGCTCCAGGGTCGCGTCTACGTGTGTGAGCGCGGCCACCGGGTCGCCACGCTGTGGAGCACCCCGGAGACGTGCCGGGCGCGCGCCACCCGCAACGTCGAGTGCGGCCGGCCGCTGTACCACATCAACGACCTGCCCGAGCAGGTCCAGAAGGCGCTCAACCCGCTGAAGGCCTCGAAGAAGGCCTCCAAGAAGTGATCCATGCCGGCGCCCCGCCACGGCGGGGCGCCGGCATCGTGGCCGGCCCGGGGCGGATCAGCCCGCCTCCGCGGCCTCCACCATCCGCTCCATCTCCTGGAAGCCCGGGTCCCACACCGCCGGGTCCTCCAGGTCCACGCCCAGCCGGGCCAGGAGCTCCGCCGGGGGCGCCGAGCCGCCCGCTGCGAGGAACGCCAGGTAGTCGCCCACGAAGTCCTCACCGCGCCGGCGGAACTGCGCGTAGAGCGCCAGCGTGGTCAGGTGCGCGAACACGTAGGCGTACGTGTAGAAGCGCGTCGAGATGAAGTGCGGGATGTACGACCACCCGAGGCGATAGCGCTCGGGCATCCGCAACGCATCGCCGTAGTAGCGGCCGTTCTCCTCGAACCAGATCTCCGAGAGGCGGTCGGACGTGAGCGTGGAGCCCTCCGCGCGCAGCGCGTACGCGCGCTGCTCGTAGCGCGAGAGCACCGTCTGGCGGAACACCGTCGCGAAGGACCCCTCCACGCGCTCGCACAGCAGCGCGCGCCGGGTCGCGGGATCGGTCTCGGTCGCCATCAGGTGATCGAACGTCACCAGCTCCGCGAAGGTGGAGGGCACCTCCGCCAGGGCCAGGCCTGTACCCGCCGACAGGGCGGTCTGCTGCTCGCCGGCCAGTTGGAAGTGCATCCCGTGGCCCAGCTCGTGGGCCAGCGTCATGACGTCGTCCATGCGGTCGGTGAAGTTCATCAGCACGTACGGTGATGCGTCCTGTGCCACGGGCGCGCAGAAGGCCCCTCCGCGCTTGCCGGCCCGGGGCTCGGCGTCGATGCGGCGCTCGCTGAAGAAGCCGTCCGCGAGGGCGGCGACACGCGGGGAGAATCGGGTGAATGACGCGTCGATGAGCCCGCGCGCCTCGGGGAAGTCCACGCCGCGGGTCTCGCCGATCGGCGCGTACTGATCGTGCAGTTCCAGCTGCGGCAGGCCGAGGATCGCGGCCTTGGCACGGAACCAGCGGTGCGCGATGGGATAGTGGGCCTCGACGGCCGCCATCATCGCCTCGACCACCGGACCCGGGAGCTCGTTGCGCAGGTGGGTCGGGTCCATCGGGCCCTCGTAGCCGCGCAGACGGTCCATCGCCAGGCGGTCACCCACCAGGGTGTCGTAGCAGTGCGCCAGGGTGGAGGTGTGCGGCTCCAGGCCGTCGTACAGGGTCTCCAGCGCGCGCCGGCGCAGATCCCGATTCGGGTCGCGCACGTGGGCCAGCAGCCGGTCGATGGTGTGCGGTTCCTCGCCGTCGCCGGCGTCGAACGGCACCTCCAGCGTGGAGGTGATCTGGCCGAACAGCGTCTGCCAGGCGCCGGCGGCCGCCGGTCCGCGCTCGGAGAGCATGCGCTCCTCCGGCTCGGAGAGCGTGTGCGGAGCGAAGCGTCGCAGGGCGACCAGGTAGTGCCGGTCGGCGGCGACCTCGGGTGCGTCGTAGAGCGCCCGGGCCGTGTCCTCGTCCAGGGCGATCCATTCCAGATCGAAGAAACGCAGCGCGTTACCCGCCTCCACCATGGCACGGTCGACGGCCGAGG
>JBIQJW010000036.1:0-16230 GCA_044507145.1 Actinomycetota bacterium | reverse complement strand
GCCGCCGTTGATCTCCCCGGCCTCGGCGCCCCCCACCATGCTCATCGGATCGATGCCGACGATGCGCGTCATCGCCTCGGTGCTGAGGACGATGCAGCCGTCCAGGGCGGAGGCGGCGCCGCTGAGGCCGCTGCCGGCGCCGCGCGTGACCACGGGCACGCCGTGGGCGTTGGCCACCCCCAGCACGGCGCGCACCTCCTCCGTGGAGTTGGGACGGACGACCGCGCACGGCATCCCACCCCGCACCAGGGCCGCCTGGTCGTCGCGGTAGGCGCCGAGGACCCCGGGATCTGTGAGCACGCGGTCCGCCGGCAACCGGCCGAGCAGATCCCGCACCGCGCCCGTCACATCCACACCGCTGGTCGCCGCCATCCGGCCATGCCTCCCCCGTCGACGCGTTCCGGCCCGCCCGCGCCCATGCCGGACGCGCGTCGGGCGGGCGCGCAACGGCGCGGTCACGCAGAATACGACCGGAGGGTAGGGTATGGTCAGACCAATCGTCAACCGGTCGGAGAGCGCATGAGCACCGCGGAGGATCGACGCCGCCACCCGATCTACCTGCAGGTGGCCGACCGCATCCGCGAGGCGATCATCGCCGGCGAGCTGGCGCCCGGCGACGCGCTGCCCACAGAACGTGAGCTGGCGGAGTCATTCGCCGTGAGCCGCGCGTCGGTGCGCGAGGCGCTGCGCGCGCTGCAGGCGCAGGGCCTGGTGTCGGCCACCGGGCCGCCGGCCCGCACCGTGGTGGTGCCGGGCGCGGGCGAGCACGCGCGCGACGCGCTGATCACGCTGTTGCGCCTGAACGGGGTGGGCGTCGACGACCTCACGGCTTTCCGGTCGGTGGTGGAGGGGGCGGCCGTGGCCGACGCGGCGCGCGACCGCGCCCCCGGCGAGTGGCTGGCCGATGCGCGCGGGGCGCTGGCGGCCATGGCCGACACCGGGCTGTCGGCCGGGGCGTACGACGCGCTGGACGTGCGCTTCCACATGGCCCTGGTGCGCGGCTCGGGCAGCGAGGTGATGGAGCTGGTGATGGGGGCGCTGCGCGGCGCGATGAGCCTGCACCTGCTGGAGACCCTGGAGCGGCGCGGCGATCTCCCCGCCACCATCGCCCGGCTCACCGGCGAGCACGCCGCGATCCTGGCCGCCGTGGAGGCCGGCGACGGTGAACGGGCCACCGCCCTGATGCGCCGGCACATCACGACCTTCTACGACGAGACCTGAGCGGGGCGGCGCCGTGACGGTCCTGCTGATGCGCACCTGCCTGTCGGACCTGATCGCGCCCTCGGTGGCCGCAGCCACGGCCACCGTGCTGCGGCGGACCGGCGCCGAGGTGGTGGTCCCCCGCGGCCAGACCTGCTGCGGGCAGCCGGGCTGGAGCTCCGGGCACCCGGACGAAGCGCGCCGCGTCGCCCGCCACACGCTGCGCGTCTTCTCGCGCCGGCCCGGCACGGTGGTGGTGCCCTCGGGATCCTGCGCGGCGATGGTGGTGCACGGATACCCGGAACTCTTCGCCGGGCTGGCGGAGGAGCGGGCCGCCCACGACCTGGCCGCCCGGACCGTGGAGTTCTCGCAGTTCGTCACCCGCAACGGCCTGCACCGCACCACCGGCCCGGCCACATCGGTGACCTACCACGACTCCTGCCACATGATGCGCGTCCTCGGCGAGCGTGACAGCCCGCGCGCATGCCTGGGGTCCGTCGCGGGCGTCGAGCTGCGCGAGATGACGCAGGCGACCACCTGCTGCGGGTTCGGCGGCACATTCAGCGTCAACTTCCCCGAGGTCTCCGGGCGACTGGGCGAGGAGAAGGCCCGCGATGCGGCGGCCACGGGGGCGGACGAGCTCATCGGGTGCGACGTCTCCTGCCTGACGCACATCGCGGGCCGCGCCCACCGCCTGGACATCCCGCTGCGCGTGCGCCACCTGGCCGAGCTGCTGGCGGCGGCCGATGCCTGACCGGGTCCGCGGGGTGATGTACCCCGACACGCGCGGGACGCTGCGCGAGCGCACGCGCGATGCGCTGGCCGACCGGCAACTGGGCGGGAACCTACGCACCTCGTCGGCAAGCTGGGCGGCGGGGCGGGCGCGGATGGGCGAGCAGGAGCCGTTCGCGCAGATGCGCGACCGCGCGCGCGAGATCCGCACCGACAACATCGCGCGCCTGCCCGAGCTGCTGGCACGCCTGGAGGACCGGGTGCGCGCGGCCGGTGGCACCGTGACGCGCGTGGCCGACGGGACCGCCGCATGTCGCTACATCACCGACCTCGCCCACGCGCGCGGCGCCACGCTGGTGGCGAAATCGAAGTCGATGGCCACCGAAGAGATCAAGCTCAACGAGGCACTCGACGACGCGGGCCTGAGGGCGGTGGAGACCGACCTGGGCGAATGGATCCTGCAGCTCGCCGGCCACCACCCCAGCCACATCATCGCCCCGGCGGTGCACCTCAACAAAGCGCAGATCCGCGAGCTGTTCGCGGCCGAGAGCGGCCACGCGGTGCCCGAGGGGCGCGAGGCGCTGATCGCCCATGCCCGCCGGCGCCTGCGCGAAGTGTTCGCCACCGCCGACATCGGCGTGTCGGGCGTGAACATGGCGGTGGCCGACACCGGCACGATCTGCGTGGTGGAGAACGAGGGCAACGGGCGTCTGGTCACCGCGCTACCCCGCATCCATGTGGCGGTGATGGGCATGGAACGGGTGGTGGAGGACTGGGAACAGGCGGCGCACCTGCTGCAGCTTCTGCCCATGGCCGCCATCGGCGACACGGCCGCCACATACGTCAACCTCATCACCGGCCCCCGGGCACACGACGAGGCGGACGGGCCCGAGGAGTTGCACCTGCTGATCCTGGACGACGGGCGCGACGCCCTGCGCGGCACCGACCTGCAGGAGGCGCTCAACTGCATCCGCTGCGGCGCGTGCCTGTACTCATGTCCCATGTGGCGCAGCGTCGGTGGCCAGGCGTACGGCTCGCCCTACTCGGGCCCCATCGGGGCGGTGATCACACCGCTCCTGGAGGGCATGCGCGGCGAGCAGTCGTCGGAGCTGCCGTTCCTCTCGTCGCTGTGCGGATCGTGCCACGACGCCTGCCCGGTGGGCATCCCGCTGCACGACCTGCTGGTGCGGGTGCGGGCTCGCACCACGACGCCGGCGCACCTGGCCGACCGGCGGCGCTTCCGCGTGTGGGCCCGCCTGTGGAGTTCGCCGGCGGGCTACGCGGTCACCCGGGCCGCGGCGCGGATCGGCCTGCGCGCCGTGGCACGCCGCGGCTGGGTGCGCCGGCTGCCCGGCCCCGGGGCGCCGTGGTCGCAGCAGCGCGACCTGCCGGCACGGTGGCCGCCGCGTCCGTGAACGACCGGGCCGCACGGTTCCTGACCGAGCTGGCGGCGCGCCGCGCGACGGGTGAGCGAGCCGATGCCGCCGGCGTCGCCCAGGCTGCGGTGGGCCAGACCACCGCCTGGGGCGCCCGGCGCGCGCTGGTGGCGGGGGATCCCCTGGTGGACGACCTGGGTGTGGTGGCCGCCCTGGAAGAGGCCGGCGTCGAGGTGCTGCGCTGGCCCGACGGGCGCGGCGCCGGCTGGCGGGAGCTCCTCGGATTGGAGGGGCCGAGCGCGACGGTGGGCATCACGGTACCGACGCTCGCGGTCGCCGAGCGCGGCACGCTGGTGCTCTCCACCGGCCCCGGGCACGGGCGCAGCATCGACGTGGTGAGCGAGCGCCACCTGGCGCTGCTGCCGGCGTCGCGGATCCGCGCCACCCTGGCCGAGGCCCTCACCGAGCGGTTCGCCCCCGACGCGCCGGCACCATCGGCGGTGTCGCTGGTCTCCGGGCCCAGCCGCACATCGGACATTGAGAAGATCTCGACCCTCGGCGCCCACGGCGCCCTGTCGGAGCACGTCGTGGTGGTGGACGACCGCTGACGCCGACCCGGGCTACGGCCCGGGACGTGGCCGCCCGTCGGGGATCACGACGCCGTCCAGCGCCGCGCGCACGCGCCCGAGCAGCTCGCGGAGCGTCCGGGCCTCGTCGTCGCTGAGGGTCGCGCTCACAACCCGCCCCTCCAGGGCACCGATGAACGGGGCGAAATGGTCGAGCCGCTCCGCGCCCTCGCCCGCGAGGTCCAGCAGCCGGCGCCGTCCATCGTCCGGATGTGGGCGCCTGTGCACCAGCGCGCGCTGCTCGAGCTGGTCCAGCACCGCCGAAACGTGCGCGGAGCTCATGCGAAGCTCGCCGGCCAGATCCCGGGGTTCGGTGGACTCCGGGCGGCGCCGCCGCAGGGCGTCCAGCACCCGGTACTGCGCCAGCGTCAGGTTCGCATGGCGCCGCAGCAGACGGTCGAGCACCTGCGCCAGATCGGCTCCGGCCGCCAGCACGTCGGCGGCGACCGGAGCGGCGGAGATGTGGGGCTCGTCGGGCACGGGCGGCAATGGTAGTCTCCCATCAGTCACTAAAGTTTTAGCGACTGCCTGAACGAGCCGAGGGAGATGCACCATGCGGATCGTGATCGTGGGCGGCGGGGTGGTGGGTCTCACGATGTGGCGCCTGCTGCATCGGCGCGGCGTCGGTGCGCAGGTGCTGGACCGCGCGCCGGCGCCCGCGGCCGCCGCCCGGCCCTTCATGCTCCCCTACCACGGCTTCGACGCGCTCCGCGACGCCGGCGTCTACGACGCCGTGCACCGGGTGGCCTGGGAGGTGGCCCCCGAGGCCCAGGGCGGCGCCGTCGCCCTCACCGCCGCGTTCACGAGGGTGGCGGCCATCCTGGAGGACGGCGTCCCGGTGCAGCGGGGCGTCGAGGTGACCGGCCTGCGTCAGGACGGGGATCGGGTGACCGGCCTGCACGTGCGCGATGCGGACGGACCGCGCAACATCGATGCGGATCTGGTGATCGCCTGCGACGGCCTGCGCTCCCCGGTGCGCGACATGGCCGGCCTTTCCGCGGAGACGCGACTGGCCGAGGGCGCGCACCTGTCGTGGATCAGCCCGGTGGTGATCGACCGGTCGTTCGCAATGCACTACCAGGCCGACGGGCGTCAGGTGGGCCTCATGGGATGGCCGGACGGCTCGGCCGGCTGGTGGGACATCGACCGCTCGGGGGAAGAGGCGGCGAAGGCGCCCGGGCTGGAGGCCTTCGTCGCCGCATTCGCGCGCCTGCTACCGCCGGCCGCGCCGGCGCTCGCGGGCCTCACCTCGGTGGACCAGCTCGTCTATCGCGAACTGACGATCCTGAGCACGCCCGAATGGTGGCGCCCCGGCGTGGTCCTCATCGGCGACGCCGCCCACTTCCTCGGCCCCGAGGCCGGGATCGGGGCCGGGATGGGGCTGGGCGACGCGCACGCCCTCGCGCAGGCCATCGGCGCCCACGCCGACGACGCGGATGAGGCCTGCCGGGAGTACGTTCGCTGGCGCGAACCGGCGGCCCGCCCGTACGAGGCGGTGGGCGCCGAGGGCGCACGCCTGGTGCGCGGCGGCGAACGTCCGCCCGAGGAACGCTGGCCTCCATCGGCGTGATCATGCGGATTCGGCGTTCCGAACGTTGTTAGGTAGATTGCTCCTAACGACGTTAGGAGCATTGCCATGTCCGCCATCGTCCGGCTGCGAACCCACTGGGGCACCCGCCCCGTCCACGCCGCGCTCGCCTGCCTGCTGGCCGGGGCGCTGGCCTGGCACCTGGTCCTCGCCCCGTCCACGTGGCCCTGGGTGCTGCTGGCCGCGTTCGCCCCCGACCTCCCGCTGCTCGCCGGCATGTCGCACGACGGTGTGCGCGGGCGCCTGCGCCCCTCCGCGGTGCCGGCGTACAACGCGCTGCACACGTACTGGGGCCCCGCCCTGCTGGCCGCCGTCTCGCCGCTGCTGGGTGCCGCGGCGTTGTCCACAGCACTCGCCTGGTCCCTGCACATCGCCGTCGACCGCACCCTCGGGTACGGCCTGCGCACACGCGCGGGCGACCAGCGCCCCCGCGGATGACCGAGCGCCAGCGCGAGATCGTCGCCGCCGCCCGGACGTTGCTGGAGGCCGAGGGCCCGGAGGCGGTGACGATGCGCGCCGTGGCCGACGCGGTCGGCATGCGCGCCCCGTCCCTTTACGTCCACTTCCCCGACAAGGCCGCGCTGCTCGACGCCCTGGTGGCCGATGCCTTGGCCGAAATGGCCGCCGCCCTCGCGCCCGCGCGCACCCTCGCGCACCTCGCCGCGGCCTATCGCGCCCAGGCCCTGGCGCATCCCCATCTCCACCGCCTGGCCACCCGGCGGCCCCTGAACCGCGAGCGTCTGCCCGAGGGCGTCGAGGCGCGGGCCGCCGCACCCCTGCTGGCCGCCGTGGGCGGCGACCCCGACCGGGCGCGGGCGCTGTGGGCGTTCGCGGAGGGGATGGTGGGCCTCGAGATGGACGGCCGTTTCCCACCCGATGCGGACCTTCCGGCGGCATGGGCGGCCGGCCTGGCGGCCTTCGGATGATCACCCCGCGGCGACACGCCGCGGGGCGCCGAAATCAGCGGCGGGCGGCCCGGATCGCGCGGTCCGCGTCGCGCTTGGCGTCGCGCTCGGCGATGGTGCGCCGCTTGTCGTAGGCCGTCTTGCCGCGGCCCACGCCGATCTCGAGCTTGGCGAGCCCCTTTGAGAAGTAGAGCCGCAGCGGCACGATGGCCAGCCCCTTCTCGGCCACGGAGCGGGCGAGCTTCTCGATCTCGCGCCGGTGCAGCAGCAGCTTGCGCGTGCGCATCACGTCGTGGCCGGTCTGACCGCTGTTGACGTAGTCGGCGATGTGCGCACCCACCAGCCATGCCTCGCCGTTGCGCACCTGCACGTAGGCGTCGCGGATGGTCGCCCCGCGTTCGCGCAGGCCCTTCACCTCGGTGCCCTCCAGCGCGAGCCCCGCCTCGTAGCGCTCCACGATCTCGTACTCGTGCAGGGCACGCCGGTTCTGCGCGACATCGCGGTACCGCTCGTCGCGCGGTGCCGCGCCCTTCTTCTTCTTCGTCTTGCCCATGGGACCGGAGACCTTAGCCTGAATCGCGTCCGGCGCGCGGGGCGGTTCGGCTCAGCGGATGCCGAGGCGCCGGCGGGCGGCGCGCGAACGCGGCCGGGCGGTCTGGCCACCCAGCCCCAGCTGGACGCGCCCGCGCAGCGGCTCGATGCGATCGACCTCGGCCGCGACCGGGTCGCCCAGACGATACCGGCGCCCGGTGGCCGCCCCCACCAGCATCACGCCCAAAGGATCGGCGCGGTAGTGGTCGTCGGCGAGCGCCCGGGATGGGAGGAAGCCGGTGAACACCTCGCCGAACGACACGAACAGGCCCGCATCGATCACGCCCGTGATCGTGCCCTCCACGGTCATCTCCCCGCGCTGGGCCACGATGCGCTCTCGCAGCAGAAAGGCGGCGCAGATGTCGTCGGCGCGCCGTTCCACCCCCGCCGCCTCGCGCTCGGTGCCCGAGCAGTCCTCCGCCGCGGCGGCGAGCTCCGCACCACCCGGCCCGGGATCGCCGATCCCCAGGGAGTCGAGCAGGCCGCGGTGCACCAGCAGGTCGGGATAGCGCCGGATGGGCGAGGTGAAGTGCAGGTACGCCGGCGACGCAAGACCCGAATGGGTCACCTCCGACGGCGTGTAGTGGGCCTGGCGCAGCGAGCGCAGCACCAGCCCCCACAGCGGGCTGCGCCCGTCGTCGCGCGATCCCAGGTGCCGCGCCACGGCTCCGGCGGCGGCCGACGCCGCTGCTCGCCGCTCGGTGGCGCCCATCGGCCCCTCCGGTAACGGCGGCGTCGCCACCTCCAACTCCTCCAACTGGGCGTAGAGCAGCTCGATCCGGCTCTGCGCCGGGTCCTCGTGGTGGCGGAACACGGTCGGCGTGCCGCGGTCGATCAGGTGACGGGCCACGGCCTCGTTCGCCGCGATCATGCACTCTTCCACCAGCGAGTGCGCGGGCGTCTGCCCCTCCAGGTGCATTGAGGCCACCCGGTCGCCGGCGAAACGCACCACGGGCTCGCCGGTGTGGGCCTCCAGCGCCCCGCGCTCCATGCGCCGCGCGCGCAGGAGACGCGCCACCTCGGCGGCGCGCGCCACGTCGGCCTCCAGGCCCGCGTCGCCCAGCGACTCGCCGGCCAGGAAGGCATCGACCTCCGGATAGGTGAGGCGTCGCTCGGAGCGGATCAGCGACCGGGAGAAGCGCGTCTCGCGCACGCGCCCGTCGGGCCCCACGACCAGCTCGGCCGTGACCGCCGCGCGGTCGGCGCCGGGCCGCAGGCTGCAGAGGTCCGACGACAGGCGCGCCGGCAGCATCGGAACGACGGTGCCCGGCACGTAGACGGAGTTGCCACGCCGGGCGGCCTCCCGGTCCAATGCCCCGCCGGCGGCGACGAACCGCGAGACGTCGGCGATGTGGACCCACAGCCGCGTGGCGTCGTCGCCCTCGGGTGCCACCGCGACGGCGTCGTCGTGGTCCTTGGCCCCCTCCGGGTCGATGGTGATGACCCGCTGATCGCGCAGGTCGCGCCGGCCGCGGTCGCCCAACGGAGTGCGTTCGCCCAGCGCCTGCGCCTCATCCAGGGCCGCGCGCGGGAATGGCCGTGCGAGCCCCTCGTGCACCAGCAGCGCGGCGAGCGCCGCCCGCACAGATGTGGACGGCCCGTGGACGGCCGTCACCTTGGCCGAGCGGCCGCGCACGCTGACGGTGACGAGCTCGCCCACGTCGGCGCCGCCCCGGCTGCCCTTGGCCAGCGGGATCACCTGACCGGGCTCGAACGCGGGTCGCACGGCCGCGCCACGCCCGGACGGCACCAGCTCGCCCACCAGGGTCGTGGTGGGTCCGCCGCGGCTCACGGGGTTCCCCCACCGCCCGCGCTGTCCGTGCGCACCTCGGCGGCCAGCGCATCGGCGGCGGCGTCGAGCGCCTCGTCGGCGGGGGTGTCAGGATCGTCGACCGCGCGCACCGACGGCGGCAGGCCCCGTTCGGCCAGGTCGTACCCGCTGGGGGTGAGGTAGCGCGCGGTGGTGAGCTTGAGCGCGCCGCCGTCGCGCAGTGGGCGGGTGCTCTGCACCAGCGCCTTGCCGAACGTCCGCTCCCCCACCAGTTCGGCCCGCCCGCCGTCGCGCAGGGCGCCGGCCACGATCTCGGACGAGCTGGCGCTGTTGCGGTCCACCAGCACCGCCATGGGGGTCACCGAGGCGACCGGGTCGTCGGAGGTGCGCAGGGTCCGCCGCGGCGACCGGCGCCCCTCGGTGGTGACCACCGGGCTGCCCTCGGGCAGGAACACCGCCGCGGTGCCCACGGCCTCGCTCACCAGGCCGCCCGGGTCCTGGCGCAGATCCAGCACGATCGCCTGCGCTCCCTGGCCGAGCAACTGCTCGGTGCGCTCACGCAGCGCGTCGGATGCTCCGCGCGTGAAGCGCAGCAGGCGCAGGTAGGCGATCTTGGTATCGCCCTCGGTGACCATCCGGCCTTCGATTGCGGGCACCTTGATGCGCGAGCGCTCCAGCACGGTGTTGCGCGGCGTTTCGGTACCCCGACGCACGCGAAGGGTCACCTCCGTGCCCTGCCGGCCGCGGATGCCGTTAAGCACCGCCTCCAGCTCCCCGCCGTGCGCGGGAGTGCCGTCCACCGCCAGCAGCCGGTCGCCGGCGCGCATGCCCGCTCGCTCGGCCGGGCTGTCCGGGAACACGCGGGTGACCACCACGGCGTCGTCGCGCGCCGCCACCTGGATGCCCACGCCCACATACGCCCCGTCATTGTGATCACGCAGGGCGGCGAGCGCCTCGGCGTCCAGGTACGTGGTGTAGGGGTCGTCCAAGGCCTCGATCAGGCCGTCGACCGAGCGGCTCTCCAGCTCTCCCATGTCCACATCGCGGTAGTACTCGTCCTCGATCATCGACAGCACCTGTGACGGGAGCGTCTGGCCGCTGTCGCCCAGGAGGAACGACCGCACCGGATCGGACAGGCGCGTGAGACCCGTTGCCTCGGCGTGGCCGCCCACGACGACGCCGGCGACGAAGATGACGAGCGCCGCGGCCAGAGAGGCCAACACGGCGAGGATGCGGCGGGTGGTCACGTGGTGGTGATGATGACACGCGCGCCGGCGCCGGCCGAAGCCGGCGCGGTGGCGCGCGTCACCGCGTGATCACACCTTCAGGAAGCGGCGCAGCGTGATGCCGCTGCCCAGCGCACCCACCAGGGTGCCCGAGGCGACCAGCAGCAGCGCCAGCAGCGCGAAGCTGATCGTGGTGGGGTCGTTCTGGCTCAGCGGGCTCTCAGCGTCGGAGATCCACTGGTCGACCACCGCCACCTTGATGCCCCACAGCAGGGCGACCGACAGCACCGCGCCGATCAGGCCGCAGATGATCCCCTCGATCACGAACGGCCAGCGGATGAACCAGTTGGTGGCACCCACCAGCTTCATCACCTCCACCTCACGCCGGCGGGCGAAGATGGACAGGCGGATGGTGTTGCCGATGAGCAGCACCGAGGCGACCAGCAGGATGGTGATGAGCGCCAAACCCGCCCACTGGATGAACTTGGCCACCCGCAGGAGCTTGTCGGCGGTCTCGCTGCCGTACGAGATGCCGGGCGTGGCGGCGTCACCCACATCCGTGGCCAATCCCTTGAGCCCGCCCAGCCGGTCCACGATCTGCTTGGCGTTCTCGGGATCGGCCAGCGTGAGGCTGAACGACGCCGGGAACACGTTGGAGGTGAGGTCCTCCAGCAGCGCCGGGTCCACGCGCTCGCGCATCTGCGCCAGGGCGTCGTCCTTGGAGACGTAGACCGACTCGCGCACCAGGCCCTCGTCCTTAAGCGCCTGGATACGGGCCTCGATGGCGTTGGTCTGCTGCAGCGTGGCCTCGTCGGAGATGTAGACCGCGACGTCGATCTTGTTCTTCTGCTCGTCCACCGAGGACTGCACGTAGAGGAACGAGGGGATGAAGGCGCCGAGGACGAACACCGCGATGAGCACGGTGACCGTCGCGGCGACCGACACGGCCGCGTTGGCCCGGATGGACCGCCACGCCTCGGCGAGGAAGAATCGCGGCTTCATGCGTCGGCCCGCGCGTACGTGGCCTGACGCTGGTCGCGGACCACACGCCCGCCCTCCAGCGCGATCACCCGCATCTGCATCTTGTCCACCATCTCGCGGTCATGGGTGGCCATGATCACGGTGGTGCCGGTGCGGTTGATGCGGTAGAGCAGCTGCATGATGCCGATGGAGGTCTCCGGGTCGAGGTTCCCGGTGGGCTCGTCGGCGATGAGCAGGCGCGGATGGTTCACGAACGCCCGCGCGATGGAGACACGCTGCTGCTCGCCGCCCGAGAGCTCGTTGGGGTAGCGCCCCGACTTCTCCGAGAGGCCCACCAGGGCGAGGATCTCGGGGACCTTGCGGCGGATGCCGCGCGGGTTCTCGCCGATCACCTGCAGGGCGTAGGCCACGTTCTCGTACACGGTGCGGCCCGACAGCAGCTTGAAGTCCTGGAAGACGCAGCCGATGGCGCGCCGCAGGTACGGCACCTTCGAGGGCCGCAGGCGCTGCAGGTTGCGGCCGCCCACCGTGATGGTGCCCTCGGTGGCGTCCAGCTCCTTGATGAGCAGGCGGATGAAGGTGGACTTCCCCGAGCCCGACGGACCCACGAGGAACACGAACTCGCCCGAGTCGATCGACAGGGACACGTCGGTGAGCCCCACCGCGGTGGAGCTGTAGCTCTTGGTGACCCCGTCGAAGATGACCATCGGGCCGTCTCCGGGGCGCAGCACCGACCGGCGGTCGGCACGCGGCAGCGCGGGCTCGCGGTCGCGGCGCCGGCGCTCGGTGCGCTCAGGGGTGATGTCGGGTGTCGGTGTGTCTGTGCTCATGGCGTGTGGCGGTTGCGCGGGCTGTGGGTGGGGCGCTTGGGGCGCCGCCGTGCGGGCAAACCTGACGCGATGTGGCTCGATCGAGCGAGACGGAGGGTGACAGGCCCCGCCGCGATAAGTCAAACCGCGCCGCCCGTCCGGCCGGATGGCCGTACTACGGCACAGTCAGATTCGCGCCCGGGGTCCCTAGTCCTCCCCGCCGGCGGGTGCCGGGGCATCGCCGCGGGCACGGCGCTCGAGCTCGGCCCGGATGAACCCGTCCAGGTCGCCGTCGAGCACGCCGTTCGCGTTGCCCACCGTGTGGCCGGTGCGCAGGTCCTTCACCTGGGTGTACGGGTGGATCACGTACGAGCGGATCTGGCTGCCGAAGCCGATGCTCTGGTTCTCGCCGCGGGCCTTGGCCGCCTCCTCGTCGCGGCGCTCCAGCTCCAGCTGCACCAGGCGGGCACGCAGCATCGCCATCGCGGTGGCGCGGTTCTGCGTCTGAGAGCGCTCGTTCTGGCACTGCACCACGATCTTGGTGGGCAGGTGGGTGATGCGCACCGCGGAGTCGGTCTTGTTCACGTGCTGCCCGCCGGCGCCGCTGGCCCGATAGGTGTCCACCTTGAGGTCCTTGTCGAGGATCTCGATGTCCACCGCGTCGCTCACCATCGGCGCGACGTCCACGGCCGCGAACGATGTCTGGCGCCGGTTCGCGGAGTCGAACGGGGAAAGGCGCACCAGGCGGTGGACGCCGCGTTCCGCCGAGAGCAGGCCGAACGCGTTGGGCCCGTTCACCGTGAACGTCACCGACTTGAGCCCGGCCTCGGCACCCTCCTGCACCTCCTTCACCTCGGCCTTGAGGCCGCGGTGCTCCGCCCAGCGCAGGTACATCCGCAGGAGCATCTCGGTCCAATCCTGCGCGTCGGTGCCGCCCTCGCCTGAGTTGATTGAGACCATCGCGTCGCCGGCGTCGTGGTCGCCGGAGAAGAGCCGCTCCTCCTCCAGTGCGCCCAGCAGCGCGTCGGCGCGCACCAGGCCCTCGTCGATTTCATCCAGGAACGACGCCTCGAGGGTGCCGGCGCGTTCCTCCTCTCGGGCCAGGTCGGCCAGTTCGGCCAGGGAGTCGAGCTCCTCGGTGAGCTCCTGATACTGGGCCAGGCGGGCCTTCACGCCGGCGTGGTCGGCCGACATCGAGGCGGCCCGGGCGGCGTCATCCCAGAAGCCCGGCTCCCCCATCGCCCCCTCCAATTCCGCCAGGCGGGCCTCCAGGCGCGGCGGGTCGAGGTACTCGCCGAGCACGCCGGCGCGCTCACGCAGCCGTGCGGCGCGCGGTGCCAGCTCCTCGAGCGTGAGGGCGGTCTCGTTACTCATCGGTGGCGGGACTCAGATCGTCGGGTGCAGGTGACGCTCAGGCGCCGTGGCACTTCTTGTACTTCTTGCCGGAGCCGCACGGGCAGGGGTCGTTGCGCCCGATGCGCTCCTCGTCGGCGACCACGCGCTGCTCGACCACCGCCGCCGGTGCGCGCGACGACGCGGCCTCGCCGGCCGCCTGCGCGTCGAGCTCGGCGTCGGTGAGGGCCTCCGCGTCGGCGCCGCTGAACCCCTGGACCGGGTCCTCCTGGTAGGTGTAGCCCACGTCGGCGACGCGCTGCTCCTCGGCCTGCGGCGCCTGGTCCACCTCGATGTGGAACATGTAGCGCACGAACTCGCTCTTCACCGCGACCATCATCTCGTCGAACATGGTGTGGCCTTCGAGGCGGTACTCGGAGAGCGGGTCCTTCTGGCCCAGCGCGCGCAGGTGGATGCCCTCGCGCAGGTAGTCCATGTTGTAGAGATGCTCACGCCAGTGCTGGTCGATGAGCTGCAGCAGCACCCAGCGCTCCAGATCGCGCACGAGCTGCTCGCCCAGCGACTCCTCGCGGGCGGCGTAGAGCGCGAGCGCCTCGTCCTCGAGCTGGTCGAGGAGTTCCTCGCGGGTGAGCGGATCGTCGGGGTCCTCGGCGGCGTCCCTCAGCTCTGCGGCGCCGAAACTGAACGGCACGTAGCCCTGGAGGGCCGTGAAGAGCGCGTCCAGATCCCAGTCGGCGGGCAGGGCGTCCTCGGTGGCGTACTGGTCGACGGTCTCGACCAGTGTCTCCACCACCCAGTCGCGGGCCTGCTCGCCCAGACTCTCGCCCTCCAGGACGCGCCGGCGCTCGGCATAGATCACCTCGCGCTGCTTGTTCAGCACGTCGTCGTACTCGAGCACGCGCTTACGGATGTTGAAGTTCTGCTCTTCGACCTTCTTCTGTGCGCCCTCGACGGTCTTGGTGAGCATCTTCGCCTCGATCGGCAGGTCGTCGCCGGGTCCGAGCCGATCGAGGATCTTGTAGATGCGGTCGCCGGCGAAGATGCGCACCAGGTCGTCTTCCGCGGAGAGGAAGAACCGGGTGACTCCGGGGTCGCCCTGGCGGCCGGCGCGACCACGGAGCTGGTTGTCGATGCGGCGGCTCTCGTGGCGTTCGGTGCCGACGATGTAGAGGCCACCGAGCTCGGGCACGCCCTCGCCCAGCTTGATGTCGACACCTCGCCCGGCCATGTTGGTGGCGATGGTGACGGCGCCGGCCTCGCCGGCGTGCTGGATGATCTCGGCCTCGCGGGCGTGGTTCTTGGCGTTCAGCACGTTGTGCGGCACGCCGCGCCGTTCCAGCATCCCGGAGAGCATCTCCGAGACCTCGACCGAGACGGTGCCGACCAGCACCGGCTGCCCGCGCTCGTGCGCCTCGGCGATGTCCTCGACCACGGCGCGGAACTTCGCGTCCTTGGTCTTGAAGATGAAGTCGTTGTGGTCGACGCGGGCCATGGGGCGGTGCGTCGGGATGGCCGCCACGTCGGTCTCGTAGATCTTCGCGAACTCGTTGGCCTCGGTGGAGGCCGTGCCGGTCATGCCCGAGAGCTTCTCGTACATGCGGAAGAAGTTCTGCAGGGTGATCGTGGCGAGGGTCTGGTTCTCCTCGCGGATCCGCAGGCCCTCCTTGGCCTCCAGAGCCTGGTGGAGACCCTCGGAGTAGCGACGTCCCTCGAGCACGCGGCCGGTGAACTCGTCGACGATGAGCAGCTCACCGTCGCGGACGATGTACTCCTTGTCCTTGCGGTAAAGGGAGTGGGCCTTGAGCGCCTGGATCAGGTGGTTGACCAGGTTGCCGTTCACATCGAGGTACAGATTGTCGATGCCGAGGGCCTTCTCCACCTTGTCCACACCACTCTCGGTGGGCGACGCGGCGCGGTGCTTCTCGTCCACGTCGTAGTCGACGCCCTTCTTGAGGGTGGGCACGACTCGGGCGAAGCGGTAGTACGTGTCGGTGGCGGCCTCGGGGACACCGGAGATGATCAGCGGGGTGCGGGCCTCGTCGATGAGGATGGAGTCGACCTCGTCCACCACACAGAAGTAGTGGCCGCGCTGCACGCAGTCGCTGAGGCGCACGGCCATGTTGTCGCGCAGGTAGTCGAAGCCGAACTCGGAGTTGGTGCCGTAGGTGATGTCGGCGGCGTAGGCCTCACGGCGCTCGGCCTCCGGCATCTGGCTCTGGATCACCCCGATGGAGACGCCCAGGAACTCGTACAGCGGGGCCATCCAGGCGGCGTCACGGCCGGCGAGGTAATCGTTGACGGTGACGACGTGGACGCCGCGGCCGGTGAGCGCGTTGAGGTAGACGGCCGACGTCGCGGCGAGGGTCTTCCCCTCACCGGTCTTCATCTCGGCCACCTTGCCCTCGTTGAGGGTCATGGCGCCGATGAGCTGGACGTCGTAGTGGCGCATGCCCAGGGTGCGCTTGGCGGCCTCGCGCACGACGGCGAAGGCGTCCTCGAGGATGTCGTCGAGCTCCTCCCCGTCGGCCAGGCGCTGCTTGAACTCGTCGGTCTTGGCGCGGAGTTCCTCGTCGCTGAGTGCCTCGTAGGTCGGCTCCAGCTCGTTGATGCGCTGGACGCGGGCCTGCATGGTCTTCATCGCGCGGCCTTCGCCGACGCGAAGGATCTTGTTGATCAGATCGGTGCTCATGAGCAGACTCGCGGTCGGTTACGGAGTTCGGGCCGCCGGTCATGGTAGTACACGAGACCCGCGGGGCCCCGAGGCCTCACCGGATCACAACGAACGCCGGCCGAAGTACTCCCATCGGCCGGCGGCCGACGGATCCAAGCCCCCACCCGCGCCACGGACCGTACGCCGGCACACAACCGACCCCCGCACCGACGCACGGGCGACGCCGGACCGTGGCCGAAGGCCGAGCGCAGCGACACCACCCACCGGCCTGCACGATCACCATCGAACGACGCCGGGTTGAGGCCGAAGGCCGAGCGCAGCGACACCACCCACCGGCATCGCCCCGACATCTGGGCCTGTGGAGATGACCGGCCGGGGACAGCCCTGCGGGCTGACACCCA